>CAYTNC010000006.1:0-42639 GCA_964438935.1 uncultured Bacteroidales bacterium | reverse complement strand
CCAATAAGGGTTTAGCTTCGCTGAGCTCCTTTCAGTCGGTTCAGTGGTATGCAAAAGTCATCACCCGCATCAATCATTCGTCTCGGTTGACAGGAAAGCTGCTCCGTAATCCCTTACTGGCCATACCGCCACCGTTAGCGACAAAATGACCAGAGACCCAGCAAGAATTGAATCTCAGGTCCATAAGACTTAGTTATTTGAATTTAATTCATCGATAGAATTCTTTAAATCAGCTATTATGCCTGAAAATCGTTTGTTAAAGTAATATTTTCCCACAAAAGGCAATGATACCAAGTATACTATTGAGAAAATTAATACATAACCTTGTAGGCTATTTAAAGCAAAATTTGAGAAATCTGTCTTATCGTTGATCAAAAAATTAGCAAAGATTGTCATTACTGTCAATGAGACATACATTATTATAGATTCTTTAGTTGATACTTTTTCAAACCTTATTTTGACCTTCTTTAATGATTCGAGAATTGAAGATGTGTTATATGATATGTTGAGCAATTTTAATTTAGAATTTAAGCTAACGGCCTTAAGGGCATAATAACTAATCACTAAAACTAAGAATACATATCCTTGGATAGGCAGACTTTGATTTTTATGATTTAAAAACAATGTCGCAAAAACAGTGATTACAAGTACAAGCACAGAAGCTGCAATATTTGTCAAATAATCAAACCTGATTTTATTTGACAATTTGGCGATTGTTTTACTGCTATCCTGTTGAATGATACGGTCAATGTTTTCTTTTGCAATGCTTTTATCAATGAGATTTTCATTTGATAATGTTTGCCATATTTTATTGAGTTCATTTGATTCCATTTTCAATTGATTTTAAAATTAATGACTTGATTCTATTTATTTTAACACCAGTGTTACTTTCTGATATTCCTATGATTTCGGCTATTTCTTTGTAGCTAAATTCATCGAGATACAGTGTTATTATTGCTTTATCAATATCCGTTAGTTTATTGATTGCCTGATATAGTTTCTCTATATTTTCGTCTTTATCGGAATTAGATTCAGTTGTTGCTTCTATGCTGTAGTTATCTATTTTTATAAATTGAGGTTGAGTTTTTTCTTTTCTGAGAATATCGATTGATGCATTTAAACATACACGATACATCCAAGTAGAAAACTTTGATTGATTATTAAAACTTGGGAAAGCTTTCCATAATTGTATTATTAATTCTTGTTTATAGTCTTCTTTATCAGTACGATTATTAAAATAAAGACTACAAATCTTGTGAACTATTCCTTGATTTTGATATAGCAACTCTGTAAATTCTTTTTCCATCATAAATTGATTCGATTTGCCCATAAGACGAAAATTAAAATGGATTTATTACAAGATACCGAAAATAGTTTTATAAAATTGAGGATTAAAACATTCAGCCGCTAACCGGTCATACGCAATTATTCGTTAAGCCTTAATGAACTACCTACGGTCGATAATATGATTGAGCCTCATGAGCTCCCTGCGGTCGGTTGCCGGGTGGAGGGGTTGCTACTGCTTGTTTATTCGCTTTTCTTGTCGGTAACCCGCCTCGAAATCGCTCTGAATCGGCAAGTGCGCATATTGGTGAATGTTGGCAACCAATTGAAAAAACAGCTTCGTTGAAAATTTTCTGCAAATTCTGTGATTTTTTAACCTTTTCTGCGAATAATAATAAAACGATTTAATTACTCAAAGTGGAAAAGGATAAGTTTATTTCAGTCATTAAAGACAATCAGAATCTGATTTTTAAGATTTGTTTCTCTTATTGTTCGAATCCTGAAAATAGAAAGGACTTACAGCAAGAAATTTTATTGCAATTATGGAATTCATTTTCAAAATTTGACGGACGCGTTAAATTATCTACATGGATCTACCGAATCGCATTGAATACTGCAATATCTTTTTATCGGAATGATTGTAAGCATAAAGACAAAAAAGTAACTATTGATGCATCAATATTATCTCTATCCAATTTCGAGTATGTTCCTGAACAAAATGAGCATATTGTAATGCTTTATCAATTTATTAATAAGCTAAATGAGATGGACAAAGCTTTAATTCTGCTCTATTTGGACGATAATAAATATAAAGACATTGCAGAGATTCTGGGAATTTCAGAAACAAATGTAGCTACAAAGATTAATAGGATCAAGAAAATCCTTAAAGAACAATTTAGTAACAATTAAAAGCTTGAAATCATGGAATTAGATGAATTGAAAGGTGTATGGGCACAATATGATAAAAAACTTAGTGATAGTTTAAGGCTTAATGAGGAACTACTTAAAAAGAGTGTCTTAGATAAATCAAACAGGGAAATGAAGACTCCCTTAAACTATGAGATTGGAACGGCAATAATAACCTGTATATTGTCTTTATTTTTAGGAGTTTCAACTTATAGATTTGCATCAGAGATAAAATTTTTAATCCCTGGATTGATTGCAACAATATTAACACTTTCAGGATTTATTTCTTCAGTAAAAAAAGTTAACGCACTTACCGGAATAGACTATTATAATTCTTCAGTAGTTGAATTGCAGAGGTCTATTAATCGTATAAAACAAAAAGCGATATTGTCTCGAAAGGCTGAATACTATCTATTTCCGTTATATACTATTTCATTTGCCCCAATCTTTGTTAAAGCGGTATATAATATTGATATATACAGCAAATCCCAAATATTTTTCATGGGACTAATATTAGCATTGATAATTTATTATCCTTTGGCTTTTTGGTTTTATAAAATTGGATACGATAAAAAAATGAAAAACTCATCAAATTTCTTGAATGAATTAAATAGATTTGAGAAAGAATAAAAACAATTGGTTGCTAACACGCGGTCATACGTAATTGGGGTTTAAGAGGTTTGGCTAGTGCATCGCCCGCTGGCAAAGTTTGTAACGGGGGATGGTTTCATCGTCACGAAATCCCCAACTACGCATACCGCCACCGTTCTGTGCAAATTTTGTTTTTACAGACATCTGAGAAATTTTTTCGGGTTAAAAACCACGAAATAACCAAAACTATCGTTTTGTGTAACTTAAGGGGGCAGTATGCTCTGAAATATCCAGTTAGAGAAGTTTTGTTTTACAAAGTAATTTCAATGAATTTGCTTAAATATTAGAATCAGCATTTTTAATCTTCAATGCCACCTTGGTTATGTATTGCTGGGGTTTTAACTAACAGAAAATAATAAGAAGAAAAATACGTTCATATTATTCTTTAAATTGCTTTTTATGCTTAAGATAATCATTCTTGTTGGATTTGCTTTTATAGCTGTATCGTGCTCAAAAAAAGACGATACTCCTTTCGATGACGATAATCAAAAAATTACCAGTAACGTTAGCGAACCGCAGTTGTTGTCTACCTTGCCTGCAAGTTGGGATGAAAACTGGTTTTCCTCGCCAGCTGTGTTCGATCTTGATAATGATGGGGAAAATGAAATTATAGCTGCCCGACACAGTGTTTTGTATGTATGGAAAGTAGATGGTAAGTTATTTTGGCGTGCCCCTGTTGGGGAAAATGCAACAACCTCGAACAATCACGGACAATCGAGAATGTATGCTTCGCCAGTTGTTGGCGATCTCGATAATGATGGGCAGGGCGAAATAGCAATAGCTTATAGTAACAAAATTGCTGTTTATGAACATAATGGGTTGTTAAAATCGGGATGGCCGCAGAGTTTTCCCGGTAGTTCGGGCGAGAATAGGTCTGTTGCAGCGGCCGATCTTAATAACGATAAGCTTTACGAAATATTAACAGTAAAAACGAGTTCGGGCCCCGTTACATGTGTGTGGGATATTAATGGAAACGTAAGAAGTGGATGGCCACAGGTGGATAATAGCGAAACAAAAAACGATTATGGAGGGTACAATCAGAATATAGGCGCTGCCGATCTCGATGGCGACGATTATGCAGACATTGTAAGTACTTACGATATATGTCATATTGGTGTATTTACAGCCAACGGAACAAGCTGGGAAGCAAATAGCATGTTCTCGGGTCAATATTCGTGCAATGTTCCTATGTTTCATAATATTGAATTGGCTAAGCAAGGCTGGGGAGCCGATGGTAAAGACAGAGACGAATTTACCGATTCTCCACCTGTTTTTGGCGATATGGACGACGATGGAAAGAATGAGATCGTCTTGTTTTCCGATCATGAACTGGCTGGTGAATATAAAAACCGGGGCAATAGCCTTTGGGTTGTTAATCCCGATATGTCGAGAGTGGCAGGCTTTGAAACTCCTAAAACAACAGGTATGCCTTTATATACAGGCTACGAGGATAATATTGTTCAGGTATCACCATCGCCCTCTCTTTCGCTTTTAGGAACAAGCACCATGCATGTTATTGCACCATCATACGATGGTTTTATTTATTGCTATGCTTCGAATGGCGAACAAAAATGGAAGAAACAGTTCAATGCTTCGGGAGATGCCTTTATTGGCGCCAGCGAGTCGGCAATTGGCGATCTTGATAATAATGGTGTTCCTGAAATAGTTTTTACAACCTATTCAACAAAAGCAGACAGGTCGAGTTTATATATCATGAGTAGAGATGGAGAGTTGCTACATAAGGTTAGAATTGCAGGAAGGGGAAGTATGTCGGCTCCAACACTTGCTGATGTTGATAAAGATGGAAAAGTAGAAATTGTTATATCGTTAAAAGACGTAATAGGAGGTCCAAATGGCGGTGTGCAAATTTGGAAAGTTGCTTCTGCGTTAAAAAACACAATCGAATGGCCTACAGGAAGAGGTAATTACCTGCGTACAGGAGCATATTGAAAATTCTGGGAACAATTTCCTCCCTTCAGCTATCGTGGTTTGCAACCCCGGCTTTGAGACACACCCCTCCCTCAGATTACTTGTTCCTGGATCAGAAACGAAGACTAAAAGCGAAGCAAAGAATCTTAGTACATGACAAAAATTAATTAACACATTGAATGTTTGTAAATTAATCATGATGTTCAAAGACAAAGCTTATTAGAACCTCGTCGTGTTAAGTTTCTTGTGGCTTTTGTCACAGCTCTATACAAAGCCAAGGCGGTTAACTTTTTGAAATTATTTAAAGCCTTATGAGGAAAAACCCAGGTAGAAGCCAACCTGGGAATAATACAACTTTCGCACATAATTTGCTATCTTTATTTATTATAAGGTTAGCATTTTATTTATACTTCAATCCAATTCATGATAATCAAATCATTACTTGCAGGAGGGATATTCATGCTGATGTTTGCATGCGGCGGTCCTGAAAAACTAGTGTCCGATGCCTCAAAAGACAGGATTTACTTTGGAAAATCGGGCGGATTCACCAACATTTCTACGGAATACGTGTTAATTGAGAAGTACGTATATAAGAGGGAAGGTGAAAAATTCAACATGATCCGGAAACTCAGCGGAGAACAGGTGAAAAATATAAGCAACCTGGTGAATGCCATTGATTTCAGTAAACTTAATCTGAATGAACCCGGGAACATGACCTATCACATCAGGCTGGTGAAGGCTGGATTGGTACAGGAAGTGAAGTGGTCAGACACCTCAGAAAACAGCCAGATCAGGGAATTGTATAAAACATTAACAGGCACCATAAAAGAGTAAGCCATGAGATCACTTTTTACCATTGCATTACTTGTTATTACAACACTGTTGGCGAGCGGACAGCAAAGAAATACCAAGGTATACCGCAACAAAACGGTGGGTAAAGTAACTTCCGGAATCAACGCCGGTTTATTGAGTCGTGGTTATTCACAGCAAGTCGCAGTGTCGGTGCCGGCATTTGTTTATCAACCCTTGTCATTTGCCAATTCGTCAGCAACACATAAAAAGCAGGTAATTCGTAGCGGAAAAACACCAGTGTTTATTGAAAGAACTGTGTCATCGCTGAAATCTGAAGCCGGAAAAAGCCATGCGGAAAAGTTCTTTGCCTTTCTTGAAGATTCGAAAGCACTCACAGGAATAGAAAATCCACGTGAATCCTTTAAAATTAGCAGTATGCGCACCGATAAACAGGGGATTACCCGAATCAGGTCGGTTCAGCAATACAAGGGAATTGACATCTATGGCTCTGAATCCACACTTCATCTGGATGCCCGTAAGGAACGATATACCGGAAAATTCCACCAGGTTAATCAGGATGTGCCGGTAACTCCTGTATTTGATCTGACAAAAAGCCTGCAGGTTGTTCGGGAAGATCTTGAGAAACTGACCACATACCGTGAGCTGAATGCCGCGGAAAAGAAGCTGCTTGATTATGAATCGCCGGAACATGCCCTGGTGATTTACGGTGAAAACAGCAAGGACTATGCGCTTGCCTGGGAAATCACCATCAGGCCCAATTTCATGCAGGAGTGGAAATACTTCGTAAATGCCACTGATGGCAGCGTCCTGAAGAAGTACAACAACACCCAGTACGACGGTCCACTTACCGCATCGGGTCTCGACCTGAACAATCAGCTCCGGACCTTTGATGTGGTGCTGCAGGCCGGCACCTATTACATGTATAACATGTCGGAGGACATGTACAGCACCGCAACCGAGGAAGGGGTAATCTTCACACTCGATGCTGACAACACATCTACCGAGGATCTGAATTATAAATATGTAACATCTGCAAATAATACCTGGCCACAAAAGGCAGCCATTTCCGCTCATTACCATGCCACACTAGCCTATGAATATTTCCTGAATACATTTGGCCGAAATTCCATCAACGACCTCGGCGGAGACATCATATCACTGGTGAATGTGGCTGAAGATGATGGCACATCCATGGAGAATGCTTTTTGGAATGGCAAAGCCGTTTTTTACGGGAATGGCGGCACCCGCTTCAAGTCGCTTGCAGGCGCCCTTGACGTTGCTGCTCATGAACTGGGGCACGGCGTGGTTTCTAACACGGCAAACCTGGAATACACAGGACAGTCAGGTGCCATTAATGAAAGCTATGCGGATATTTTCGGCGCCATGGTTGACCGGCTGGACTGGAAGATTGGCGAAGATGTGGTGAAAGCCAGTTACTATCCCTCAGGTGCTCTGCGGGATATGGCTAATCCGCACAACGGCGGTACCAAAGCAAATGATTTCTGGCAACCTGCCCATGTGTCGGAAATGTACCTGGGCACGCAGGATAACGGCGGTGTTCACATCAACAGCAGTATCGGCAACCACGCCTTTTATCTTTTTGCATCTGCTGTTGGTAAAGCAAAGGCCGAGCAGGTATTTTACCTGGCACTGACCGAATACCTGACCAAGACTTCGCAGTTTATCGATTTCCGGATTGCTGTGGTGCAAGCAGCAAGGGACCTTTATACTTCAACAGAAGTAAATGAAGCAAATAAAGCATTTGATGCCGTTGGAATTCAGGAGGAGGAAGAAGTGGATGATACGCAGGAATACGAGGCCAACAGCGGACAGGAAAGAGTTCTGATTTACAATACTGATCCAGATTATACCCCAACACTCTATACTTCACCTGAATCAGGCAACACATTTTTAAGTCTGTCAAATACTACTTTCTATAACAAGATCAGTGTTACCGATGATGGTTCGGTTGGTGTTTTCGTATCGGACGACCACAACATCAGGGCAATCAATATTGACCCATCGAATCCGGACGAGAAAATCCTGTCAGATAACCCGGACTGGGACAACGTGGCCGTTTCGAAAGACGGCCGTCTATTAGCTGCTATTTCCAAATTTGCAGATGACAATACCATTTATGTGTTTGATCTGATTTCAGGCCGGGATACTACATTCACCCTGTATAATCCCACCACAAGCCACAGCAATACCGATGCAGGTGGCGTATTGTATGCCGATGCCATTGAATTTAACCACAGCGGAGAATACATAATATATGACGCGGTAAACGAGATCAGTTCCACCTCTGTCGATGACATTACTTATTGGGATATCGGCTTTATCAAGGTTTGGGACAAAACTAAAACCGGTTTTGGAGACGGCAGGATTACCAAGCTCTTTACTTCTTTGCCCCAGCATGTCAGTGTTGGAAATCCCGTATTCTCAAAGAACTCACCCGATGTCATTGCTTTTGATTATAAATACGACGATGGTGTTGATTTAGCATACCGGCTGTATGCTACAAACCTGAAAACAGGCGAACTCAATAAGTTGCTTGACAATACCACCTGGGGCTATCCGTCGTTTTCAAAGAACGATGAAAAAATTGCATTTGGAGTAGCCACTCAAACCGGTATAGAAGAAGATATTTACACTGTGCCACTGACCTCTGAAAAAATTTATGCTGCCGGTGACCCCACCCTTTATATGGAATATGCCACCTGGCCTGTTTATTATGCCACCGGTGAACGGAATCTGAATCTGGCACCAGTTGCCAATTTTACAGTTGATAAAAAAACCGGCGGATGTCAGCTTGCTGTAAAGTACATAGACCTGTCGACCAACAATCCTACCTCATGGCAATGGACCTTCCAGGGAGGCAGTCCGGCCGCCTCCACGCTGCAGCATCCTGAAATTATATATAACGAGCCGGGAACACACACTGTTGAACTCACCGTATCAAATTCAAACGGAGAAAATAAGCTAACCAAAATAGATTACATTGTGATTACCAGTAGCATAACGCCGGTATTTACCCAGATTGATCCGTTTTGCATTAACAACACTGCACCTATTTTGCCGCTGACCTCGAACAATGGTATCAGTGGTTCATGGAGTCCGTCGGTTATTAATACTGCTGTAGCAGGAACAACGACCTACACCTATACACCTGATGCAGGACAGTGTGCTGGAGTTGCCACTATGTGTATTGAAATTACCAGCATTACACCGGTATTTACCCAAATTGATCCGATTTATATTAACAGCGCAGCACCAATTTTACCGCTGACCTCGAACAATGGTATTGCTGGATCATGGAGTCCGTCGATTATTAATACTGCTGTGGCAGGAACAACGACCTACACCTTTACACCTGATGCAGGACAGTGTGCCGGAGTCGCCACTATGGTTATTGAGATTAACAATGCAACAGGTATTGCAGATGCTGAAAACAGGAATATGCTTATCTATCCCAATCCGGCTGATGATTTGCTGAATATAGTTTGCACAGAGGATTTCTCTGTAAGAATTTACAACGTAGAAGGAGTATTACTCCTGGCAAACAAAAACGTATTCCAGTTTGAACTGAAGAGCCTTACGCCGGGCATTTACTTTGTAGAATTGGAAACAAAAACTGGAATTACCAGGCACAAATTGCTGAAACAATAGAAATCAGGAACACAGCTTATTTTTATTATTCTAATGCATTTTTTACATTTGTAGAAACAAATACCTCAGAAGCCATGTCAAAAGAAAAATCTCCACCAAAAGAAAAGGAAAAGAAACAGGCAAAACTGTCGCTTAAAGAAAAACGACTTGCAAAAAAAGAAAAGCGTGATAAAAAGGGATGATCCATCCCTTTTTATCTTTTACTGTCGAGAACCCGGATAAATATTCGTATTTTTAAGGCATATAATAAAATCTATAGCCATGCTCAAGAATTTGATTGAATTGATTAAAGAAAATGCAGGTGAGGCAATTATAAACAACCCTGCCATTCCCAACGAAAAAAACAATGCCGTAATTGAAACAGCTGCCGGTGCTCTTTTTAAAGCATTGAAAGGAACTGCAAAAACCGGGGGTGTTAATTCCATAAAAGATTTATTCCAGGAAGGAAGTGATGTGAATTCAAATCCTGTTGTAACCAATATTTCCACCAACGTTGCCGGTGAACTGATGAAGAAATTCGGGCTTAACAAAGGTGCAGCCAGCAGCATTGTAACTATGCTTATTCCCATAGTACTGAGCAAACTCATCAAGAAGACCAATGATCCAAAAGATAACAGCATCAACCTCGAAAACATTATCGGATCTCTTGTTGGAGGCAAAAGCGGATTGGGTGGTTTGGGCAGTATCCTGGGCTCGCTGAAAGGCTTACTGGGAAGCAGAAGTTAGATAAGAAAACAAAACAGGTGAGGTATGTCACCTGTTTTTTTCCAACTTCTTTTTCATCAAACCGTATATATGTGCAAGAAACATAAAAACAGGAATGATGAAGAAAGGGTTACTTTTGATTGCATTTTTACTCGCTGTGGTAAGCTTTGGTTATTCTCAGGCCACCAGTGTCAGCCAGGCACAAACCGTTTTTATTTACAACTTTTCCAGGCTAATCCAATGGCCCGCCGGTAGCACTTCCGGTGATTTTATAATCGGGGTGGTTGGTGATAACGAGTTATTCAGCAGTCTGACCAACTATGTGACCAACAAAAAAGTTGGTACACAGTCCATTCTAGTTAAAAAGTTTGATGATCCGCAAGGCGTAACCCGTTGTCATATTGTTTTTGTGGGTGACGGAAAGGTTTCACGCCTGAACGAAATTATTGGAAAGCTCCAGGGTGCAAACAGCCTGATCATTACTGAAAGGAAAGGAATGATTAATTCAGGTTCTGCAATTGACTTCTTCATGGATCAGGACAAGCTCAGGTTTGTTATGAATTCCAACAATGCCCAGAAATACAATCTTACCGTGAGCAAATCACTGGAAGAAATGGCTTATAAAAACTAGCTGCGCTCACTGCACAACATTAATCCTGCCAGGAAATCCATCGCGTTTGGCAGGCCTTTAAAAGGATGGGGCCTTCTGAGGTGACTTGCTCACCGGAAATCAGGTCCCGTCCTTTTCTTTTTGCCGGCAGCAAGGTTCTGATTTCTAGCGGACGAACTGACATATTTGACAGGGAAATGACCTGTAAACCTGTGTTGGAATCCGTTCGGGTGAAAGCAAATACCGAACTCCCGAGTGTCAGAATATGCTGACTACAGGCCGGATGAAAAGCCGGACAGTTTTTCCGGATTCGGATCAGGTGAGTCAGTCTGTTGAACAATCTTTGTTGCATGGTGTCGGAAGCAAGAAACCGGAATATATCTTCTTCACGCAACTGCCTTCGGTTAATGCTCCTGGCCCTTCCTGTAGCCTCAACTCCAACAAGGTCATTGGGCGTTCCCAGCAGGCTGTGAATATAAAAAGCCGGTATGCCTCGGAGTGACATCATAATTGCCTGTGAGGTAACAAATCGCTCTTCCTGGAGGTGATCGGGCCCTTGCTGACTGCCCTTCATGGCATCGAGGTAAGTGATGTTGATTTCATAAGGGCTTTGTGAACCATCGGCATTGGTTTTCCGGCTTATCACCCCCCCAAAATCAGTCATCGTCGTTATCAGTTTTTCGATTTCTCCGGCAGGCAGCAATCCCTCCAGCGGGCGAACTCCAATTCCGTCATGTGATGCAGTGTAATTGAGAAATGTTTGATCTTCCGATGTATCTGGTATTTCCTGCGCCCATTTCTGAAGATATTCGGCATTACCGGTATGCAGGGCATGCAACAGCAACGGGGGCAGGCTGAATTGGTATACCATATGGGCTTCATCATTCCTGCCGAAATAACTCCAGTTCTCCCGGTTGGGCACATTGGTTTCCGTAAGAATTACGGTACCCGGGCAAACCCGCGTGGCAATAACGCGCAACAGCTTCACGATCTCATGTGTTTCTGGCAGATGAAGGCAAGCTGTGCCGGGCACCTTCCAGAGAAAAGCAATTGCATCGAGGCGGATGATCCGGATTCCGCGGGAGATATAAAATATCATGGTCCGGATCATTTCCAGTAAAACTTCCGGGTTTGAGAAATCCAGATCAATCTGGTCGGAGCTGAAAGTGGTCCACACATCCCTGGGACCGTCTGAAGTTGCAAACCGTGAGAAAAGAGGCGTGCTGCGGGGCCTCACCACACTGCTGTAATCAGCGCCGGGTCGCGCTTCAATAAAATACCCCCTGCCCGGATCGCGGTTTTGCAGGTAATTTTGAAACCAGGGATGTGCCGATGAAACATGGTTAATCACCAGGTCAGCCATCAGGGTATAATTTGAAGTCAAAGCCGCAATATCATCCCAGGTTCCAAGGTCTGCATTCACCTCCATAAAATCACTTACAGCAAAACCATCATCGGAGGTAAATGGAAAAAATGGCAATACGTGTATTGTACTGAAAGTATCTGCCAGATAACGGTCAACAAAGTTCCTGAGCGTTATTAAGGGATTTTCAGCAGCTGCCCGGATGCTGTTGCCATAGGTTATCAGCACCATGTCTTTTTCGTTCCACCCGGATTTGCTTTTATACTGCAGGTTTGCCATGGCCATAATCCGGTTCACCAATCCCTCACTGAAGTTCGTTTTGTAGATTACCATCAGGTGACGGGCGACCATTCCGGCAAATTCAGCCATATCGGCAACGCTGTTTACATGTTTGGCACTGTTGATCATGGCGCAATCGGTTCAATGCAGACCCCGCGTGAAAACGTTGTTAATCAGAGGCCCCAGAGATTTTGAAATAACCTGATGACCCAGTTTTTCTGACAGCACCTTCAGGTTGCGGGCAACCAGCTTGTTTCGGAAGGTTACATCAGTGGCTATTTGGTATGTTGTCTGAATCACACCGGGATCCAGGATGTTATCCTCAACGTAGGGCAGATCAAATCCCAGTGGTTCCAGGTCAGTTTTGTACACTCCGTATTTATTGATGACCACCGGTAATCCGGCTGCCAACATCTCAAGCAGGTTGTTGCCGAATCCTTCAACCTGACTGAAATAGGTTCCGATTCCTCCGGCAGCAGCTACCACCGAAGGAATTTCAAAAAAGTTATAATACTTCTTATCCACAATAATATCCCGGTGCGACAGGATGTGATCCTCCCCGAAGATCATAAAAACAGCCGAGCCTGAGTACTCTTCCTTTTTCAGCCGGAAGTATTCGGTCAGAAATTCTTTATACTTTGCCTGTTCGTCACCTGAATGCCCCGATATTAAAAGAGCTATGCACTTGCGGCTTCCGTTTTCATGAAACTTTTTCTCCAGCTCAAAGGCAAGGTCAATAGCAAATTCGATTTTTTTGCGCGGCACAATACGTGTGTGTTGAAGCAGCACCAGTGTATTATCCATGGTAAAGCCGGCAGATGCAACCATGGAAACCAATCCAATGTTTTTAAAGAAGGATCTGTTGTAGTTATCCTGAGGCGGGTAAATGAGTTTGTTCCCCGCCCAGTCGTTTTCCTTCCAGTTCCACGAAATATCATGTGTGTTGGGGATAATAACGGTACGCTCACTGAAATATTCATCCAGCCGGTGTACGCCGTACTGATCAAAAATTCTTTTGGCCAGCTGCGGCTGTGTGCTGTTTATAAAAACAATGCCATCCACATAGGTGCCGGGGAGGTACTTCAGGTATTTTTGGATAACCGGATTGGGATTTGAAAATTGCTCTCTTTCAAAATAGGAGTCGTGCCACCATACCAAAACTTTGGGCCAGATTATGTTTTGCTTCCTGAGTGATTCGAAATAATAACCCAAACCAACAGCCGTAATGAAATTATAGGGATGCGATGTATTGTGGGCAATGATGATGTCAATATTGTTTTTTTGAACAAATTCGGCAATGATATCCCTGGCGATCAGCGCATTTTCGTGAATCATTTGGTCGAGTGTTTCATCAGCCTGATCATTGAATTTGCTGGTGATCATTTTGTGCATTTCACTCTTGTGCCAGAAAACTTCGTTGGTTTGGGCATTAAACCGGGGAGAAGAATGGGCGGCCAGAAAATAAATATTACCCAGTTGAATACCCAGACCTTTTACCATGGCATTCACTGACTGGTCAATCACAATGGATACCCCGTCGTTTTTACCGATTAGTGAATGGATGATTCCGTAATTGAGATGAGATATGTCCATTATACAATAATTTTAAGCACCTGGCGCAGATCAGTGACAATAAAATCAGGAGTGATGCTTTTCAGTTCGGTTAACTCTTCGCGCATTCTCAAGGATTTCATGTCTCCGGCAAAAAGAGCTGTTTTAAACCCGGCAAGATGTGCCGGGTACACGTCTCTGAACATGTCATTGCCAACGAAAAGGATCTCGTTGGGGTAGATACCATATTTTCTGTGACAACTGTCCTTCAGCATTTCAAAAAGGTATGAGTCGGGTTTTGACCGTTTGCATTGATAGGAAAAGATAGTCAGTTCGTCATCAAACGGGGGCACCAGCTCTGATTCAGAAACTGATCCGTTCATGAAGTAATTTAAAATAACCGGCGTGTAGAATTGTGCGTTTGAAACTATGCCCAAAGGCATCGACCTGCCGGCCAGATGTGTAATCACCTCATGCATGCCGGGCATTGGGTAAATCCGGTTGCTTAATACTTCAAAAACAAAGGTAAAGCATTTTATACAGAGCGATCCGTTAATAACCAGGTTCTTTTTGTTGCTGTTAATAATATGCTCCCAAACGGAAAGAATGTCTATTTCAGGATAGGGCTTGTCGTCAGATTTATCTTTCTGGTGAACAAGGGCTACTTCTCTTTTAAACGATTCGAGCATTTCAGCAAGTACAACACCGCATTCCGGACCAAGGCAGGAAAGTTCAATCCCGGCCGCATCAAGGGCGGTTTTTATATTTGCGGTTGTGATCGCAGATTCCTCAATGTCACCAGAGTCAGAGATCAGCAGGGTACCATAAACATCAAAAACGCATGCCCTTATTGAAGCATCCTGCTGAAAAAAGGGGTTCAGATGCGAGGGAACAGGCTTCATTTCGGGTGTTTCACCGAGAAATTTCGCTATATATTCCAAGTAATTCTTTTCCATATGCTTCAATCGAAAAACTTTCTGAAATAACCTTCCGGTTTCTCCCAATAATGTCATCTGCAAAATCACTGAGAAACGAGGCAAGAAAAGGGTTCTGGCTCATTATTGCTTCCCTTGCAGCATGCTCATGCATCACCGCACGAATGAGTTCAGCCTGTTTCTCACGATGCACCTCACTGAAATCAACAACTTCCCCGCCGAATCTAACATGGAGGTGATCATACAGCCTGGGAAACACAACTCCCTGTTTCACGAAATCCTCTGTAATACAGGGTAGCCCTCTTCCGATGACCGGTGAACCGGTGAGCCAGGGTTCCAGGTATACCATACCAAATCCTTCACGGATGCTTGTTGTTATGCAAAAATCGGAAATATTCATCAATTCTTCATGATTTACCTGTTCACCAGCCTCAAAGATGATCTTCAATCCGTTGCGACTGCAAAAGGCTTTCCAGAATTCATATTGAGGCAGTTCCTGCGGATTTTTCGGTGGCAGTGTAACAACAAATTCAGCTGTATCTTGAAACAGGGCTGCAAGTAATATGAACTCACCCGGATTCTTGCGCTCTATGAGACGCACCGGGTAGGTACATATCTTTTTATTGGGATTGATATTCAATGTTTTACAGATTTTATTTCTGCATTCAGCCTGGTTTGTGTCACTGAGGGCAGTTTGAATAGCAACCGGATTGGGCAAAAGATGTACCCGCGAAGTCTCAATTCCGGCATTCAAAACACGTGTGTAATCACATGAATTCAAAACTACGAAATGACAGTTCGGATAATTGGGATACATTACCTGGCTGAGGGGCACCTCTGAATAGTCGGGTATGGTACTATTCAGCAATGAAAAGTTGTTTATCCGGTCTTCTGCAAAGTCGTGGCAATGGTAAACAACAGGAATACCCTGTGAAGCAAGCAGGTATGCCGAAAAGGTAACAGCCGGATTTTTCCCCAGTGTCGGGTTGTGAAAATGAAACACCGTATTGCCCTTCAGATGAAATCTGAAAAAATCCATAATCGAATTAACGCTGTGGAAAAAGTCATTCTTATCGGATGCGGTCGAATACCCAAGTATCGGTTCAACAATGGCAGAAACTTCATGAGCCACAACCATTTCATTGGCATGTCCGCAAAGTACCTGTAAGTTAGTTTCCGGCGAAATGCTCTTAATTCCCGCAATCTGCGAGTCAATTACACGGGTAACTCCACCCGGATTGAGATGATAGTGTATAATACTGACTTTCATGTATATGCGGAATAAGCTGATGCACTATTTCGTGGGTGCCATTTTTAACCTCATTAAATTTAAAGAATAAACGCTGAAATTAAACCATTCACCAATATGATTTGTTTATGGTTAAATTGATCTGTAATTTTACATCCGGGTTAATAAAGATAATAATTTCATATGTCGTAGCGTTTTTATCAGAGCCCAATATCCTAAAACACTCCTACCCATGAATTCTTTAAAAATCAATAATTTTTTGTTTTTCATCATATTTACCCTGGCATTGCTATTTCCTTCGGGAATTCTTGCAGGGGATACTTCGAAATCTTTTCACGAAAGCCGGGTTATGCTGAATCCGGCATACAAAGTAAAAAGATTGTCGAATGGAACGGTGATTGTAAGTGCTACTGAAAGAGACAGTACAATTGTAAAGCACGAATTCACTGAGTTGTATGCTGACCTGGTTATGGCAGCCTATCGAAAACAGCGTTTGTCGCTGATTGTGAATAATTTGTCGAAGAAATATTATTTATCGAAAGATGATTGCCGGCGTGAAGTTAAACATGCACTTAACGAACTCACAGAATGGCAAATTGTTTTGCGTGATGGTAAAACACTGTGATCTTTCTTATTCAACTGCGGTTTTCATCAATAGTAACATATAGCGTAAAACGACTGCAGGCTTCATTTAAGGGAGAGAATTCATAGCCAATTTTGTTTCCCGAGATTTTGGCTATTTCAATCAGCCCCAGCCCGGCGCCGCCTGTGCTGGTGAACTCACCATTGGTAATGGTTTCCTTATACAAATCTTTAATATCCTGTTTACTTAGCGAATTCAGGTGATCTAGTTTCTTCCTGAGCATCGGCATCGCGCGGTTATCCAGCATATTTGAAGAGCACAATCTGAATGCGTGGTCTTCCCTGGTAATGGACAGTGTGGAAACAAAATCATGCGCATTGTCAGTATGAACTGTTGGTTTCTGGCTGTGTTTCATGACGTTTTCCAGTGTCTCAATCATTACAAGCAATAATCTTTTGTAAGTACCTATCGGAATGCCCATGGCATGAACCTGACTTTTCAGCTTGTGAATCAGCTCGCCAATAGTTTCATACTGGATTACGCCTTGAAAATCAATAAGAGTGCTATTTTTCACCAGGTCAACAGGGTTTGTTTCTTTAAGCTTAATAATTTGAAATACGCTATCTGATAATAACGCATATCAACCGCTCAGGGTTACAGGGTGTATGATAATTCAGCCATTCCCATAGCCATGGTCCTCCTGCAGCATGTTCTTTTGTGAAGCAGCTACTGCCAGTGAATCGCAACGCTCGTTTTCAGGAATAGCTGCATGTCCCTTTATCCATACGAATCTCACCTGGTGTTTTCTGTATACCTGAAGGAATCGCTGCCACAAATCAGGATTCTTTTTGCCTGCAAAGCCTTTTTTTTCCCATGTGAACACCCATTTTTTCTCAACTGCATCTGCCACATATTTTGAATCGGTATAAACGGTTACCAGGCAATTTTCGGTTTTAAGTGCCTCAAGGCCTGTGATTACTGCCAGCAGTTCCATCCTGTTATTGGTGGTATGTCTGAAACCTTCCGACAATTCTTTCCGGTGTTTTCCCGATAGGAGAACAACGCCAAATCCACCGGGCCCCGGATTTCCACTTGCTGCACCGTCGGTATATATGGTTACCTTATGCTGCATTGGGGAGCTTTATTCCTGTATTTGACAGAAACAGGCGAATGGCAATTGCCAGCAGGATGATGCCGAATACCTTGGTCAGAATCAGTATTCCGGTTGGCCCCAGAATGCGTTCTACTACGCGGGTTGCTCTGAGTACTAAATAAACAATAACCATATTCAGGCTTAGTGCAATGAAAATGGTCCACAGGCTGTAGGCAGCTTTGAGCGAAATAATGGTCGTCATGCTGCCTGCTCCTGCTATAAGCGGAAAGGCCAGTGGAAATATGGAGGATTGTTTCAGGGATTCATACTTAAAAAACTCTATTCCCAGCACCATCTCCAGTCCCAGAAACAAGAGCACAAATGAGCCTGCTATGGCAAATGAATTGACATCAACCCCGAACAGCTTCAGAAAAGGCTCCCCAATAAAGAGAAACAGAAGCAGAATTGCATAGGCAACAACCGTAGCTTTTCCTGCTTCTATTTCACCCGATCTACGCTTTAATTCAAGAATATAGGGGATGGAACCGGTGATATCAATCACGGCAAAGAGCACCATGAAAACTGATAAAACATCCAATATTCTAATATCCATATGATAGAATTAAGACTTCTGAATGAAACAAGACTAGCGGACTATTTTCATTTCGTTCACCAGATGGGTAGCACCGGCGAATTTGTCCATAATAAAAAGCACATACCTTATATCTACGCAGATACACCGCTGCAACTGAGGTTCAAATACAATGTCTCCGCTCATAGCCTCCCAGTTACCGTCGAATGCAAGCCCGATCAGGTTGCCCTCACCATCGATTACGGGACTTCCTGAGTTGCCACCGGTGATGTCGTTGTCAGTAATAAAGCAAACCGGCATAGTTCCATTGACTCCGTATTGTCCGTAATCCTGTTTCTGGTAGAGTTCACTTAATTTTTCGGGAACTACAAATTCCCAGTTATCCGGATCTTCTTTTTCCATGATACCGCGCAGTGTGGTGTAATAATCGTAGTGAACGGCATCGCGGGCAACATAATCCCTGACTTTTCCGTAAGTAAGACGCATGGTGGAGTTGGCGTCGGGGTATAATTTGCGGTTCGCATGCATCTCCTGCAATCCTGCGATATAGAGTCGGTGGCCCTTGTCATAAATAACATCATAGGCAGCTTCAGAATAATAAACATTTCTGTACACATCAAGAACTGAAATTGCTGCCTGCAGTGCAGGGTCATTCTCCAGTATCTTCAGGGACGGCTTCCGTATGAAGCTTTCGAACTTTTTAGGATCTGCAAAAATGGTTCTTGAAAAAAGAGCCTCAGTATAAGCGTTCAAATCACCTTTGTATTTTTTATTAATCAGCGCATAAAAGCCGGGGTGGTATTCTGCAGGCACCTGTTCGAAGTATAATTTCAGCATAACAGGCACTACCTTCATGTCGGTAGCCACGTTGTATTCTTTGTAGAAATCCTCCCACCGGGCACGCAGCAATCTGGCCAGGGAATCGGCAAGTTCCCTGTTGTCCGGATTATTTTTTAATGCATTGTATAAACCATATGATCTGTATGCGAAACCGATAATTTCGGAACCCGAAAGGAAGCATTCATTCACATACTGAATGGCATGTGTAAAAGATGAGCGTTTTTCAACAGCCTCCCGGATGAAGTTAAGTGCATGGCCATATTTGCCCTTGCGCAGGGTGTCGGCATTCACCCAATTTGTAAATTCCGCTTCTTCCTGTTGTTTTTTTGCCAGAATGCCGAGGCGTTTTAATCCCAGGTTTTGTCCGATAGAATACTTCCAGTAATTTGAGGATGATGCATATTTTGAAGCGTACTGAATATTCACCTTTTCATCGGCACGCATATCCCGTTGCAGAATGTCCTGCTTTTGGCCGCGGATTTCAATCCGGTTTTCATTGGTAATTGACATGAGTTCCTTAATTTCCCATGAGGTCATGTAGCGGTTTGTTCTTCCCGGGTAACCCATAACCATGGCAAAGTCATCCATTTTCCGATCTTTAAGTGAAACCGGAAGATAGTGTTTCGGCTTAAGTGGAACATTATCTTCACTGTATTCTGCGGGTTTGCCATCACGGCCGCTATATACCCTGAACACACTGAAATCACCGGTATGGCGCGGCCAAACCCAATTGTCAGTATCGTAACCAAATTTACCTATGGAAGAAGGCGGTGTACCTACGAGCCTTACATCGGTGAAAACTTCGTAAACCAACAGGTAGTAATTATTTCCCCCAAAAAAAGGTCTTACCCTGGCTTCGTAATGTGTTCCGGCAACAGCAGCCTCAGCAATGGAGTCCATCCGCGGTGCTGTTCGGGAAATTCTTATATCTTCGGGAACTGTATCTGCAATACCCGACAGTACCAAATCGGTAACGTCTTCAATGCGTACCAGAAAAGTGGCACTCAGCTGGGGGTTGGGGAGCTCTTCCTCATATTTACCTGCCCAGAATCCGTCGGCCAGGTAGTTGTGTTCTGTGGTGCTGTGATTCTGAATGGCATCGAAACCACAATGATGGTTGGTAAGCAGCAGCCCATTTTCAGAAACAATTTCGCCGGTACAACCACCTCCAAAAATTACAATGGCATCTTTCAGGCTGTTGTGGTTGATGCTGTAAATTTCTTCAGCAGTGAGTTTTAATCCCATGGCATGCATGGTATCTATATTCAGCTTTTCGATCAACGGCAACAGCCACATTCCTTCATCGGCCCTAAGACCCGTGTTCAGTAATAACAAAACACACAGTGTCCAAATACGCATCTTTTTCATAAATAATTCTTCTAAATTAGATCTGATATACATTTAAAAAACACACTTAAGCTGCTGATTCAGGAGCGAAAAACTTCTCCGGTGATAGGCTGAAATCCCATATCTGGCAATTGCTTCGCGATGCCTGACAGTAGGGTATCCTTTATTCTGATCCCAGGCATAACATCCAACCTCTTCATGCAACCGGCGCATATACTCATCACGCCATGTTTTTGCAAGTACAGATGCGGCTGCTATGGAGGCATAGATTCCATCACCTTTTACAATACAAGTATAGGGAATATTTCGGAATGGAAAGAAACGGTTTCCGTCTACCAGGATATGAGCAGGACAAACAGACAGCTGATCCAAGGCCTGATGCATAGCCAGAATAGAGGCACGCAGGATATTCACTTCATCAATTTTCAGATTGTCAACCTGCGCCACCGCCCAGGCAATAGCGTGGCTTTCTATTTCAATTCTAAGTTTTTCTCTGATTCGGGGAGTAAGCTTCTTGGAATCGTTCAGCAGGGGATGATAATAGTCTTCCGGCAGGATTACCGAAGCCGCAAAAACCGGTCCGGCCAGACACCCGCGTCCGGCCTCATCACATCCTGCTTCAGGTATCCCTGGTGTATGATAACTTTTAAGCATCCGCATTAAGACTGATTGTGCTTTCAGTATTTGCAAAACTTTCTACTTTTGTAAAGAAAACAATTTTCGACAGCTTTGAAAAGGAAATTTGTCACTAATCTTGCCCTTCTTTTATTTCTGAACCTGTTAATCAAGCCCATCTATGCATTTGGTATTGATGTGGGGGTTCAAAATGCAGTTGGCGCCAGTGCATACGGCAATTACTTTATTCTGCTGAACTTTTCCATAATTTTTCAGATCTTACTCGACCTGGGCATTGAGAATTTCAGCCGACGTGAAATTGCAAGGCACAGCCAGCTGCTTAATAAGTACTTTTCCAACATTCTTCCGCTGAAGTTGCTGCTCGGAGCACTATATTTTCTTGTATGTTCTGCTGCCGGATATTTCATGGGCTGGCAGGCACAGGAATTCAAAATCCTGCTGGTACTTATGTTGAATCAGTTTCTGGCAAGTTTTATCCTTTATCTGAGGGCAAATTTAGGAGGAATGCACCTATTTGGTGCTGATAGTATTGTGTCGGTAATTGATCGGTTTGTGGTTATTGTAATTTGCGGGTTCCTGTTACTCGATCCGGTTACCCGAAGTGTCTTTCGTATTGAATGGCTGGTTTATTCGCAAACTGCTGCCTACCTGATAGGTGCCAGTTTTGCCTTTTCACTTGTTTTATCAAAAACTGACACAGTCAGGTTCCATTTTGACCTCAGGTATTACAAAACCATCCTGCTGAAAACAATGCCTTATGCCATGCTTATTCTGCTCATGGCCATTTACCTAAGAATTGATTCTGTTTTACTCGGAAAATTGCTGGATGACGGTATCATACAAGCCGGAATTTATGCGCAGAGTTTCAGGGTAATTGAAATACTTTCCAATTATGGATATCTTTTCACAGTAATCCTGCTTCCTGTGTTTTCAAAAATGATCAAACAGGGCGAATCTGTAAGCCACCTCACCCGTTTATCTTTTACCTTGCTGATTGTGCCGGCCATCATCATCACATTCGGATGTATCAGTTTCCGTATAGAAATTATGAACGCCCTTTATCAGAAACACATTCAGATGTCATCTCAGATATTGGGTATCCATGCTTTCAGCTTCCTGGGAATTTGTATCACGTATATTTTTGGCACCCTGCTTACGGCTAATGGAAGCCTGAAGCCTCTCAACACCATGGCCATCCTGGCGGTAATTCTCAACATTACACTGAACCTATTGTTAATCAAAAGATATGGGATTACCGGGGCTGCTGTTGCCAATGCCAGCACGCAAGTTTTTACCGCCATTTACCAGATTGCACTAGCCAAGCGGATCTTCAGATTCAAAACTGATTTTAGACTGGTGGCCAAACTTGCTTTGTTTATAATTCTGGTAGTTACCGGCAGTATACTTTCGGCCCGCCTCAATATGGCCTGGTATTATTCATTGGGCATTTATGTTCTGGGCGGAACTTTGTTGTCATTTGCACTGGGCCTGATCAGGCTCAGGGCAATATTTGAGATTGTACTTTACAACAGATGAAAAGGAAAATAATAAGAGTACCCCGGCTGCGGATAACCTATTTTGAAAAGCATCGGTAATTCGGTAACTTTGTAACCTGATTGCGTTAATGCATATGAACCTGGTAATCGACATTGGAAACAGTCACATCAAGCTGGCCACTTTTAATAACAAGGGTGATCTTGTTGAGGATTTCCGCAGGGAAAAAAGTGCTTTCCCTGAAATAATCAGCATGATTGAAAAGATACCTGTCCAAAAAGCAATCATCTCAGCAGTTGGCAGGCTGGATCCGGAGTACCGTGATATTTTTACAAAGAATTTTAATGAACTGATTTTCCTGGATAAGAACACGCCCCTGCCAATAAAAGTGTTGTATAAAACCTCCGAAACATTGGGGCTTGACCGGATTGCAGCAGCAGCAGGAGCACTCCGGATTTTCCCGGGTTTCCATGTGCTGATTATCGATATGGGAACTGCTATTACCATTGACCTGCTGACTGCCCGGGGAGAGTTTCTTGGCGGCAATATATCACCCGGCATGCATACCCGTTTCAGGGCATTACATGATTATACGGCAAAACTCCCGCTGATTGCAGCAGATATTACTTTCCCGGAATTCGGTACCGATACAAGAACGGCCATTGTTGCCGGAGTTCAACAGGGAATCATCTACGAAATTGACCGGTATGTAGACGCTTACGAACAACAATATCCCGGCTGTAAATTCATTATTACCGGAGGCGATGGCGGATTTTTTGTTTCCCGCTTAAAAAGACCCATATTTGCAAAACCGGAATTGGTACTTACCGGACTCAATACCATTCTGGAATTCAATACATCCCGGATAAAACAATGATGCTTTTCAGAAGGAAACATAAAAGTGCGATGCTTGTCAGGCTGCTCATTCTGTCGGCTATGATCTGGCAAATGGCTGCCTGCAAAAACGACATTGAAACAGTTAATGCACTTACCAGCGAGATTGAACTGCCGGATCTGTCGGGTTATAATATTGATTTGACATTCACTGATTCGGGGATGCTCAAAGGAAGGATCACCGCACCCGAAGTGCACCAGTATCTTCGTGTGGAAGAGCCTTATTATGAATTTCCCAAAGGGATGAAGACCATTATATATGACCCTTCAGGGCAGCCAAAATCCACCATTCAGTCAAAGTATGCGATATTTTACGAGAATAGCCAATTGTGGGAGGCCAGAAACCAGGTGGTTGCAGAATCACCTTCGGAAGGGAAAAAGATTGAAACAGAACACATGTTCTGGAATCAGCGGGAGAAAATAGTTTATTCGGACAACTTTACCAAACTGACAAATCCCAACGGCGTTTTTACCGGCGAGTTCGGCTTCGAAGCCCGGGAAGACCTCAGTCATTGGGAGTTGAAAGGCCTTAAAGGAAAGGTAAATGTTCCCGACCTGCAACCGGAAAGGCAAACAGATCAGTAATTGATACAAGTTATTATATGAGCCAATTGCTAGTCATTATTGCCATGCTGTTGCTTGCCGCTTTTTTTGCAGGCATGGAAATTGCATTTCTGGCGTCGAATAAACTCAGGCTTGAGCTGGAACGCAAACAGGGATTGCTGTCTTCAAAAATCATTGGCATCTTCCAGGATTATTCAGGACAATATATTGCCACCATACAACTTGGCAACAACATTGCCATTGTTATATTCGGTATTTTTATTTCGCGTTGGCTTGATCCGTTCTTCAGCAGTTTTATTGCCTCCGAAACCGGGGTGATGGTGATTCAAACGTTATTGTCAACATTGATTATTCTGCTGCTGGCCGAATTTCTGCCCAAGGCCCTGGTAAGGATCAATCCCAACCTTGCACTGCGCTTCATGTCGTTCCCACTGTTGCTATTTTTTATCATTCTTTATCCGGTTAGTTTGGCCATTCACAGGCTGTCGAACCTCATTCTGAAAGCGATTGTCAGAACTGATTCAACTGACCAGTATGACCAGGTAGTTTTTGGTAAAGTCGACCTGCACCACCTGATTGATGAAAGTCAGGACACTGAAGGAGAAAACAAGAATGAAGACATGGCTGAAATTAAACTGTTTCAGAATGCTCTGGGGTTTTCCAATGTCAAAGTAAGGGATTGTATGATACCGCGTACGGAATTGGTTGCAGCAAATCTTGAAGATACCATAGAAATCCTGCGTCAGAAGTTCATCGACAGCGGTTTCTCAAAAGTGCTCATTTACGAGAATAATATTGACAATATTGTTGGCTATGTTACCTCAAAGGAGTTATTTAAAAACCCGGCCAACATCAAATCGATGATGATGGAACTTGCTTTTGTCCCCGAAACCATGAAAGCAAACAGGCTGCTCAAAAAATTCATCCAGGAGCACAAAAGCATTGCCGTGGTTGTAGATGAGTTTGGTGGTATTTCAGGTATAATTACCATTGAGGACATCATGGAGGAAATCTTTGGTGAGATTGATGATGAACATGATATTGATGAGTTTATTGAGAAAAACCCGGAAAAGGGGCATTATATTTTTTCAGGGCGCCTTGAAATTGATTATCTGAATGAGACCTACAATTTGGGTTTGCCCGAGTCAGAAGAATATGACACCCTGGCAGGATATATTATTTTTGTAAACCAGAACATTCCTAAAGTAAATGACAAGATCATAACCGACAAATTCGAATTCCGGGTTCTAAAAGTAAGTCGCACCCGCATTGAGCTTGCCCAGATGAAGGTTCTTCAGGAATAAAGTTGCTAAATGCCAACAAGCCGCATGTGGGTTAATCTTCTAATTTTTACTTTTCATTCTTTATAAATAAGATTAATTGCTATATTCGTACCCGATTTTTTTGAACATTATAACAGAAGTTACTACATGGCAATTCTAGAAAGATTGAGAGTCAGAGCCGGTTTTTTGCTGGCTATTGTAATAGGTTTAGCGTTACTTGCATTCGTTTTAAGTGATTTTCTTGATTCCAGCGGATCTCTTTTTACCAGATCGAAGTTTGAAATAGCTGAGGTTTCTGGAAAATCTGTTCCTTATACAGAATACGAAACCAAGGTACAAGAACTGGTGGATATTCAGAAAATTCAGAGCGGACAGGAAAGCCTGAATGAAGAAACTGTTGATCAGATCAGATCTGTTACCTGGGAAAATCTGATTCAGGACATGCTGCTGGAAAAACAGTATGCCAAACTCGGAATTGATGTTTCCGATGAAGAACTTGGAAACCTGATTCAGGGCGAGAGTCCGCATCCTTTCATTGCGCAGATTTTTACCGACCAACAAACCGGCCTATTCAACCGTCAGGCATTAAACGCCTTTTTGCAGCGTGTTAAAGATGAAGAGGTAGCCACTGAAGAAACTAAGTTTTACCTTTATGTAGAAAACGAAATTTACCGGCAGCGTAAAAATCTCAAATACAACAGCCTGGTAAGAAAAGGCCTTTACGCTACAAAATTCGAAACTGAAAGGCAGAACCAGGAGAATTCGCGCAGTGCTGATCTTAATTTTATTGTTCAGCGCTTCAGTATGATTTCGGATTCAGCTGTCCGGGTTTCTGAGAATGATATAAGCAAATATTATAAGGAGCATATAAACCAGTTCAAACAAAAGGAATCCAGGGACATTCGTTATGTAAGTTTTAAAGTTGTGCCTTCAAAGGCCGACTTTCAGGCTGCCGAACAATGGATTAACCAACTCAGACCTGAATTTGAAGCTGCCGAAGACATTGAAAACTTCGTCACCATGGAGTCTGATGTATCCTTTGATGAGAAGAACTATGGCGCAGGAGAATTACCCGACACGCTGAATGACATGTTGTTTAATGCTGCCAAAGGTGCTTCCTTCGGCCCCTACTTCATGGATAATTCTTACCGGATTTCACGGCTTGCTGCCATCAAATATCTGCCCGATTCGGTTAAAGCCCGCCATATTTTGCTGAGAGCCCAGCAGGCAAATGCAGCACAACTTTCCAAATTAGCTGACAGTCTGGTGAACCTGATCAAAGGAGGAAGCAATTTTAGCATGCTGGCCATGCAATACTCCGGTGACGGCTCAGCACAGAACGGAGGCGATCTGGGTTGGTTTAAGGATGGTGATATGGTTAAACCCTTTAATGACTCCTGTTTCCTGGGTAACCGGGGAGATGTGAAGAAAGTGGTTACACAATACGGCATTCATGTTATTCAGATTCTTGACCAGTCGAAACCTTCCCGAAAAGTTCAGATAGGCACCCTGGTGAAAAATGTATTACCCAGTGAAGAAACCGATCATGGTTATTATGTACAGGCAAACGAATTCGCCGGAAAGAATGATACCTACGAAAAATTCATTAAAGCTGTGGAAGAGCAGAAACTCAGCCGCAACACTCAGGTGGCTTTGAATCTGGCACCCATGGACAAGATCGTAAACGACCTTCAGCAGGCAAGGCAACTTGTCACTTGGGCATACAAAGCTGAAGAAAAGGATGTTTCCTCAGTATTTGATTTGGGCAACAATTATGTTGTTGCCACTGTTGAGAAAGTCAGAGAAGAAGGCCCTGCTCCTTTAGCCGACGTGAAAGCCGATGTTGAGAACAGGGTTAGGCAGCAGAAGAAAGCAGAACAGTTGATTGCCAAGATCAGTGAGAAAAAAGCGGCCGCCAAAACCATTGAAGATCTGGGCAAGTCATTGGGCGTGCAGGTTGAACCGGTAAGTGGCATCAGGTTTACATCCAATGCCCTTGGAACAGCAGGTATTGAGCCCAATGTAATAGCCGCTGCCATGGCCATGCAAACAGGAACGCTCTCGGCGCCTATTACCGGAGAAAACGGCGTATATGTGCTTTCTGTAAATAACATCACCGAACCGGTTGCATCAGACATTCAAACAGCTGCTGTTGCACGGAACTTTGTGGAACGTAATTATGCTGCCAGGGCCAACTATTCTGCCTATGAAGCTCTCAAGGATCTGGCCAAGGTAAAAGACAACCGCAGGGAATTCTATTAGCAGTAGTTTCCTTCAAGGAAGAAACACCTGTCAACGGCTTAAGCGTCGGTGGCAGGTGTTTTTTTATTGCCTCTTATTGTAACAGCGTATTCCTGCCAAAGGTCATTTTTTTTAACTTCTGTTTTGGATTAACTTAGTTGATCTATATCTTCTTTATGGAAAGAATACTAATCATTGGTGCAGCAGGGCAAATTGGGTCGGAGCTCACCCTGGAACTCAGAAAAATTTACGGCAATTCCAATGTCTTTGCCACCGACGTTAAGGACGCCCCTGCCGATATCAAGGAAAGCGGACCTTTTCAGCTGCTCGATGTGATGGACGACAAGCATCTGATCCATTTTGTAATACGCAACAAAATCACTCAAATATACCATCTGGCGGCGGTATTGTCGGGAAACGCCGAGAAGCTTCCTACCCAGGCCTGGCATATCAATATGGACAGCCTGATGAATATACTTGAAGTGGCCAAACTGGTTGAAGATGTCAGGAAGGTTTTCTGGCCCAGCTCAATTGCGGTGTTTGGAAATTCCACCCCAAAAACCAACACCCCCCAGCTAACCGTTATGGAACCCTCTACCGTTTATGGAATCAGCAAGCTTGCCGGAGAGCGATGGTGTGAATATTATCATAAAAAATACAACATTGATATCCGGAGTTTGCGTTATCCGGGTTTGATCAGTTATAAAACAGAACCGGGAGGAGGAACAACCGACTGGGCTGTTGAGATATATTTTGAAGCCGTTCGGAAAAAGAATTACACTTGCTTCCTGAGTGAAGATGTTTCGCTTCCCATGATGTTCATGGACGATGCCATTAATGCAACCATTAAGCTGATGGAAACCAACAAGGCCAACCTGTCCTGTCATTCTTCATACAACATCACGGGACCAAGTCTGACACCACGCCAGGTTGCTGTTGACATCCGCAGGCACATTCCGGGTTTCGATATCACCTATCGTCCTGATTTCAGGCAATCCATTGCCGAGAGCTGGCCCAGCAGCATTGACGACAGTGAGCTGCGCACCAGCATTGTTTGGAAACCCAGGTTTGATTTACAGCAAATCACTGACAGGATGATTTCAGAAATCAGGAATAAGGTTTAAGATGATCCTTTTATTTCCAGTTTTGAATAAAACAACCGCTTATGTACGGAAAAGTAAAACTCCATCTCCAGCAGGAACTCAAGGCTATTGCTGATGCAGGCCTTTTTAAGAACGAAAGAATAATCGTGTCTCCTCAGGATGCCTTAATCAAACTTGCCAACGGAAAGGAAGTGCTGAATTTCTGTGCCAACAATTACCTGGGTTTGTCATCAAATCCGGCACTGATTGAAGCTGCGCGTGAAACCCTCAACACGCATGGATTCGGAATGTCGTCAGTAAGATTCATCTGCGGAACAACTGATTTGCATAAGAAGCTGGAAGAAAAGATTGCACGCTTTTTTGGTACAGAGGATACCATTCTGTACGCGGCCTGTTTTGATGCAAACGGAGGAGTATTTGAACCCCTTTTTGGTGAAGAGGATGCCATCATCTCCGATTCGCTGAATCACGCTTCGATTATTGATGGAGTAAGGCTTTGCAAGGCGCAACGATTCCGTTATGCCAATGCCGATATGTCAGATCTTGAAGAGCAGCTGAAAAAAGCAGCATCATGCCGGTTCCGCGTTATTGTAACTGACGGGGTATTCAGCATGGATGGCAATGTTGCCCCCGTGGACAATATCTGCAGGCTGGCAGAAAAATATGATGCGCTCGTGATGGTAGACGAATGTCATTCAGCCGGAGTAGTGGGAAACACAGGCAGAGGTGTTACTGAATTGTATAACATTCGCGGCCAGGTGGACATCATTACGGGTACCCTGGGAAAGGCTTTTGGCGGGGCCATAGGAGGTTTCACAACCGGCCGTAAAGAAATAATAGAAATGTTGCGGCAGCGTTCCCGGCCTTACCTGTTTTCAAATTCAATACCACCTGCCATTGTAGGGGCCGGCATTGCCCTGTTCGACATGATGAATGTAACAACGGAATTGCAGGACCGGTTGCATCAGAACACAGATTTTTTCAGGGAGGAAATTGTCAGAGCTGGGTTTACCATCAAGCCCTCAAAAAGCGCCATTGTAGCCATCATGTTGTATGACGCACGTCTTTCGCAGGATTTCGCAGCAGCTCTGCTCGAAGAAGGCATCTATGTGATCGGCTTCTACTATCCGGTGGTTCCCAAAGGTGAGGCCCGGATCAGGGTTCAGCTTTCTGCGGCACACACCCGCGAAAATCTGGAACAAGCCATTAAAGCATTTGTTAAAGTAGGTAAAAAGCTGCAGGTTATCTAAAGGCCCCTGGCCATAAGGTAGGCCACGGCCACCGGCATAACAAATAAAACCGAATCAATCCGGTCGAGTATGCCTCCATGCCCGGGTATCAGGGTTCCCGAATCCTTGCGGTCAGCTTTTCTTTTAATGAGTGATTCCACCAGGTCGCCAAATACCCCGAAGACCGAAACTGCAACAGCCAGCACCAGCCAGTCGGGAGTTGTGAGCAAGCCCATAATCCTGTTCATAAAAAATGCGGCTGCCACGGTGAACAGCGTGCCCCCGATTAGCCCCTCCCAGGATTTCTTTGGGGAAATACGCGGGAATAATTTATGCCTTCCGAAGGTTGACCCGATTACATAGGCCCCCGTATCATTTATCCATACCAGGGTGAGGATGCCCAGCACAATCCTGTGCGTATAAATATTGGAATTGACAGCAGGAAATGCCAGATAAATCATGATACAGAGCGGGGCTATGATGTACACCAAACCCGAAAAAACTTTTGACACATCGTCAGGCATACTGCCAGCCGGCTGATACAGGGCATAAACCATCAACAAAACGGGAATTACGGCAATTACAGACAGGTACCTGTATTCCAGAAGCCCGGAAACAGTTAAAAAAACCACTGTATAAGTTATAGCCCCGGCAATTAAGCCCGGCAATGCAAGCTTTGATGCACGGCCAACACCTGTTAGTTCAAAAAACTCGGAGAGGGCAAGAATGCCGGTTGTGATAAAAACGATACCGAAAGTAAATTTCCCCAGAAACAGGGAGCCTATCAGGATCATCAGGTAAACAATGCCCGAAATGGTTCTTTGAAATACGTTTTTCAAGCTTCTAAATCTTTAAGCAGGTGTTTTGCTTTGCTGTAAATGCCACCGCCCATTCATTCTGCGGTGTTTTCATCCTCCACGGCCTTTACATCCTCTTTCTTTTCAGTTTCTTCGCGAATATCAGCCTTAAAGTTACGTTTTCCAAAGATTTTTTCGAGGTCTTCCGTGAAGATAACTTCTTTTTCAAGAAGCTGATCGGCAAGTTGAACCAGTCCTTCTTTGTTCTGGTTAAGAATATTCATGGCTTCGACATACTGAAGATCCACAATTCCTTTAGCTTCTTCGTCAATCAGTTCTGCCGTTTTATCGCTGTAGGGGCGCTGAAAGGAATAATCACTCTGCCCCGAGGAATCATAAAAGCTCATGTTGCCTATTTTTTCACTGAGCCCGAAATAGGTAACCATGGCATAGGCCTGCTTGGTAACTCTTTCCAGATCATTCAGGGCGCCTGTGGATAACTTGCCGAAGATGATTTGTTCGGCAGCCCGGCCTCCCAGGGTGGCCGTCATCTCCTGTAAGAGCTGGTCTCGTGTGGTGATCTGCCTTTCTTCAGGCAGGTACCAGGCTGCGCCCAGTGATTTTCCGCGGGGGATGATGGTAACTTTAACAAGCGGACTGGCATGTTCCAGCATCCAGCTCACAGTGGCATGGCCTGCCTCGTGGTAGGCAATGGTCTTTTTCTCGTCGAGACTGATGATCTTGTTTTTCTTCTCCAGTCCGCCCACAATACGGTCAACAGCATCCAGAAAATCTTGTTTCTGCACTGATTTCTTGTTCTTTCGTGCAGCAATCAGGGCAGCTTCGTTACACACATTAGCGATATCGGCACCTGAAAAGCCGGGTGTTTGTCTCGAGAGAAAATCCACATCGAGCTCTTTATCAATTTTAAGGGGCCGCAGGTGTACCTTGAAAATTTCTTTGCGTTCATTGAGATCAGGTAACTCTACATAAATCTGCCTGTCAAACCGTCCGGCACGCAGTAGTGCTTTATCCAGGATGTCAGCCCTATTGGTAGCCGCCAGAATGATTACTCCGGCATTTGACGCAAAACCGTCCATCTCGGTAAGAAGCTGATTCAGCGTGTTTTCACGCTCATCATTGGCCCCCATATTTGGATTTCTGCCTCGGGCACGGCCAATGGCATCAATCTCGTCGATAAATACAATGCAGGGTGCTTTTTCTTTTGCTTGCTTGAACAGGTCGCGGACACGCGATGCACCCACGCCAACAAACATTTCTACGAAGTCAGAGCCTGAAAGGGAGAAAAATGGCACATGTGCTTCTCCGGCTACTGCCTTGGCCAGCAAGGTTTTGCCCGTTCCCGGAGGGCCAACCAGCAAAGCTCCTTTGGGGATTTTGCCACCCAGGTCGGTATATTTTTTTGGTTTCTTCAGAAAATCAACTATTTCCTTAACCTCCATTTTGGCTTCTTCAAGCCCTGCAACGTCTTTAAAATCGAGCCTGATGTTCTCATCCTTGTCAAATATCCGGGCCTTCGACTTCCCAACGTTGAAAATATTGGTACCTCCGGAGGTGCCACCTCCTCCGCCCATTCTTCGGAAAATAACCAGATAAAAAACAACCAGAATAATCAGGGGCAGCAGAAGATACATGGAATCACCAAAGGTTCGTTTCCTTACATATTCGGGATAAACTCTTTCAGCTTCGGGCAGATCGGTCTGTGCCTCCTCCAGATTCTTTGAAAAATTGTCGTTTGAAGCAATGGTCATTGTATAATGCGGACCTACCTTTGAAAAGGAATTGAGCTTTTTACTCAGGTTCTTCTGATGCTTGGGTTGTTCAAGCATCTCCTCTTTGATATAAATTTCAACATACTGTTCATTAACTACTTTGATTTCTTTTACCTCCTTTTTCAACAACAGTTCATTGCGAAAAAACTTCCAGTCGATGGGAACCGGACCCTGACCCGAGTCAAAGAAATAAATCAGCAGTATGGCTGCTGCAATGAGAATGTATATCCAAAGTGCATTGAACTTGGGTTTTTTGTTACCAAGAAGATTTCCAGGAGTTTTCGACCCATTGTTCTCCTTATTTCCTTCAGATTTCTGTTTTGATTCGTTATTTTCTTCCATGCTGTTCTTTTTCCATGTTATTCATCGTGGATCATGGTCATATCGGCATCGCCCCATAAATCCTCAAGTTTGTAATACGCTCTGGCTTCCTTCTGAAATACGTGCACCACCATATTGCCGTAATCAAGCAATATCCATAGCGCATTCTCAAGTCCTTCCTTGTGAATGACTTTCACTTTCAGCTTTTCCTCAACTTTATCTTCTACAGACTCCGCCAATGCCCTCACCTGAGTTGCCGAATCACCATGACAGATGATAAAATAATCACAGGCTGCATAATCCAGCTTTCGCAAATCCACATTTACAACCTCTTTGCCCTTCTTTTCAAGCAATCCTTCAATTATAAAGGCCAACAATTGATCGTAATTTACCAAGCCGGATGAGTTTTAAATTTCAGGTTATAAAAATAATGAATTTATCTTTTGGGCTGAAGCTTCATTACCACACTATTTTTTGTTCCTGTTTCAATATTATTCCGAATGTGCTCAAATTTAATTACAATTACAGTACCAAAAACTACCCGATCTTGACATCTGAAACAAATAGGTTGCGAATGAAAAAAGCAATTCTTGGGGAACCCTTACTGAAACTAGATTCCGTGGACTCCACCAACATTTATGCAGCGACTCTTCTGGCCAACGGAACTGCCAAAGACGGCACTGTAATTTTGTCAGCCTATCAGACCCGGGGAAAAGGTCAGGGCACCAATACATGGATCAGCGATGCCGGTGAAAACATCTTGTTCAGCATCATCCTCAAGCCTCAATCACTTCCGGCCGACAGGCAATTCTTCCTGTCCATGAGCATTTCATGGGGAATTGCCTGTTTTCTGGAAACCTTAGTTAAGCTTGTACAAATCAAATGGCCCAATGACATTTTGATTAACAACAAAAAGGTAGCGGGCATTCTGATAGAGAATACGATTTTGGGAATGAACCTGAATACATCGGTTATTGGCATAGGGCTTAATGTGAACCAGCATATATTTCCCGAAGGTATTACCCAGGCAACTTCGCTTAAACTCGAATCAGGGCGCAAATTTGACCTCAATCATACGCTGGAAGAGCTCATCTGCTGGCTGAACTCCTGCCTCATGAGTGTATATGAGCAGCAATATGGCACTGTTAAGGTCAATTATCTGAATCGACTCTGGCTGTTGAACAAATGGGCAAATTACAGTGATGCTTCCGGAAAATTTGAAGGTAGAATTACTGATGTTACTGATTCAGGTGAGCTGATGGTTTTGCAACGCAACGGGAAAATCAAAAACTATGGATTTAAGGAGATTGCCTTTAACAACATGCTGTAATACCAGCATGGGCAGTTTGCTGAATTCACCGGGTAAAATTAATAGTCTCTATTTTATCGGCCATCAGGTTAAGAAAGTGCTGCAGTGGTGACCGGGCCATCATTTCAAGAAACATATTCAAGTCGGCATCGAGTGCTATGTCAACCTGGGAGGTGTTTTCTGTTAACGCTGCTATGCGTAAATGGAATGTAAAATTGGCAACACTGTCTTCGGTAGCTTTGATCACCAACAGTTCATTTGGCTGTCTTTCGCTGATTTTAAGGCCCACGTCACCCAGGCCCGTTATACTAAATCGTACCGTGTCATCAGTAAATTCAACCTGCTGCATCTTGTCGGGAGGAATCAGATTGCTGAAATTTCTGAAATCGGTGAGAAAATTATAAACAACTTCCTGGCTGCCGTTTGCTTTCGCTTTTTTACTGTTTAATGTAAGCATCATTTATAGAATTATGGATTGCGTATAGAGTCAGGCCCCTTCCCATGTTTCGGGCGATTGCCGCCACTCCCTGAGTGTTTCCAGGTTACCTGCCGGGATATAACCGGTCTCAAGCGCGAGATCTACCAAAACTTCATAATTACTGAGCGAAAACAGGCTGCACCCTGCCTCTTTAAAAGCCATTTCTGCTTTGGGAAATCCATAAGTAAATATAGCCAACATACCCAGCACCTCACAGCCATATTGCCTGAGCGCATGAACGGCTTTCAGACTGCTTCCGCCGGTGGATATGAGGTCTTCAATAACAACAACACGCTGGCCTTTTTGGGGATTGCCTTCAATAAGGTTCTCCAGACCGTGACCTTTGGCCTCTGACCTTACGTACATAAAGGGCAGATCGAGCAGGTCAGCTACCAGGGCACCCTGAGCAATGGCACCAGTTGCAACTCCGGCAACGGCCTCTGTTGATAAAAATTTTTCTTTTATAAGTTCAGCAAAACTATCTTTGATCGCTTTCCTGATTTTAGGAAATGCCAGTGTTTTTCGGTTGTCGCAATATATGGGTGACTTCCATCCCGATGCCCATTGAAAGGGCCTATCAGGACTTAACTTAATGGCATTACATTCAAGAAGGAGGCTGGCAATTAGTTTTTCAGATTTTTTCATGGAGTAAATGTACAAAGTTTTTTTCAACGAGAGGATTGTGCTGTTAACTGATGATTTCATCAGGAACTTTCAGGCAAAATACGGACTTTTCTACAAGTACAAAAATGTGGTAGAGCTCGGCGATCTGCTCGACTTTTACTGGAACCTGAAATGTGTGGATACGCTGTTCGTTTTTCATTATGATATTGAGGAATTGCGTGAACGGTTCAAATCGTGCTTTCAGCAGGTATATGCAGCGGGAGGGCTTGTGCAGAACGAGTTGGGCGAGTACCTTTTCATCAAACGAATGGGCAAATGGGACCTGCCAAAAGGTAAGGTTGACCATAATGAAACGTTTGAAGCCGCTGCTGTAAGAGAGGTTACTGAAGAATGTGGTATTCACGGACTTGAAGTAATAGGCCCGCTGATGGCAACCTATCATGTTTACTATATTGACGAGTCAGCTGTACTGAAAAGAACCGCCTGGTTTGAGATGCATTATGGCGGCAAAGAAGAGCCAGTGCCGCAATTTGACGAGGATATTACCGAAGCCAAATGGGTCAGGAAGGAGGACCTGGGCATCATCACCTCAAATACCTATCCGGCAATTACCGATATCCTGAAATATAAAAACCTGCTATAAATCGCCCCTGGCTTTCATTACTTCAAACAAGCGTTGTTCAAAGTTCTCGGCCGGTGAAACCGCGGGAGAGTGAATTAATTTTCCATCCGGACCTATCAGAAAATAAGTTGGGAAAGCACGGATGTCGTATTCCTTAAGAATTTCCGGCTGATTGTTATAATAAAGAAACTTCCAGTTGTATTTGTTCTTTTTCAGAAACTGCCTGAACGCCTCCTCATCAGGATCTGTGACAATGGTAATCACTTCAATTTTTTCCTTGTGCCGTTCGAGAAAAGGAGTGAGCATTCTGAATTCGTTTAAACACGAATAACTCTGACATGTGCAAAAATTAAGATAGACATACCTTCCCCTGAAGTCGGATAAACGAACCAGCTTGCCGCCAGTATCCAGGAGTTCAAACTGCGGGGGATCGTATCCGGGCTGAAGCCGTGTTATTTTGTGCCGTATGTTGCGTGCGATTTTTGCATGCTCTCCAATTGCAGTTCTCAGGATAAGAGAGTCAAGCAGGGTCAGCAGGCCCTTACGGGAAAACTGGCTTCCGTAAAACTCGTCATGAAGCTGCTTCAGAATGATCAATTCCCTGAGCGTGTCATTGCTGAAATTACCAGCCACTGAGAGGGTATGCAGCAAAGAGGTGTAACTTGCGGCCCTGTTGATGTCATCGTAAACTTTTTTACCTGAATCGGAACGGCCCAGGAAGATAAAATACTTGTCAAATACCTGGTTGAACAGATCGCCGTAAACCGGGTTATTGTATAACACAGGCCGGTTGTTGAAATATTCATCAGAAAGGCTTTGAACGCGCTGCTGATTGGCCAGTAACTTCAGCATGCCGTAATAATAGTTGCGATAATCCTGGTAAAAGCGGTTTACCGTATTCTTAAAAGGTGCTTCGATCTGCTGAATATCTTCCTCCAGCATTTCCAAATCCTTCTTCTGGTAAATGCTGTTTACATGTTTGTTGTAATAGGGAATATAGGCATCATCAAACATAACGATGAGCATGTTCAGATCCTCGCTGCTGAAGTTTGTCAGACCCAGATGTATATCAACCGGTTCGAAATAAGGATTCAGGCGCTCTTCAGGTGTTTTATCCCTTCGTTCGGGAAGTACCAGATGATAGGTGCTCCCGGGTTCAACATAAAAATAGCCCCTGTAAATTCCCAGGTAGGTATGAAGCTGACGGGTAGAATCCGATGAAATTTCGAGTTTGAAATCCCCCTTTTCTGAAACCATGCATTCACCCAGCAGGTATTCAGTTCCGGTAATCCAGTCCGAAGTATTATAAAAAGAGATCTTGGTATTCCTGTATGAAGGCGCATTACCGGTAACGGTAATGGTTCCTCCCGATGAAACGGCAGGATGCACCAGTAACAGCGCCGCCAACACAAAAAATACACGGTTCATTATATTCGTATTTCTAAATTACACTATACTTTGCCGGCAGAAAAAGACTGGCATCGCCGCCCTGCTTGATAATTTCACGAATAATTGAAGAATTCACAAAGGTATGCTGGGGCAATGTGAGTAAAAACACGGTTTCAATTTCCGGATACATCACCTTGTTGGTTTGTGCTATGGCCCGTTCGTACTCAAAATCGGCTGCTGTCCTTAGTCCGCGAAGAATGTAACGCGATTGTTCGCTTTTGCAGAAATCCACGGTCAGACCTTTGAACACCTTTACAATAACCCTGCCTTCGGTATCTTCAAATACTTTTTGTGTCTCCGACAGGCTTTTCTCAATGGGGATAAACCTGGTTTTGGTGGTGTTATTACCGATTCCTACGATTACTTTGTCGAACATATCCAGTGCACGGCGCACAACTGATTCATGTCCAATGGTAAAAGGATCGAAAGATCCGGGAAAAACAGCAGTTTTTATTTTGTCATTCGCCATATGATGTAATCATTGGTTATTGCTAATTGCTCATTGATAATTGCTCATTGATAATTGCTCATTGTTAATTGCTCATTATTCAATGAATTACTCTTCCCTCACCTGCAGTGCGCCGAAAACAACCGGAGCCTCAATAATCAGGTTGTTGAGTGAAGTTCCGAATGTATCCGTGGCAAATTGAATTGTTCCAAAGGCAACCGTATTGCCATCGGGCATTGTAGCTCCGGCAAATACAGCATCTGATTTGATCTTTACAGGTGTATTCCTGCTGATTCGGATGACTGAATTACCGAATATCGTATTGATCTTTATTCTTATGGGTTCATTGTCGGGAAACTGCACATTTCTGAAATCATAAACCGACCTGCCGAAGATTACATTGTATTCTGCGTTGTCCTTTGGCTGGCCGGTAACAGCCCGGTCATCAAACATGGTATTGTGTTCATCCCGATGGGCTTTGAACATCCATGGTTTGCCAACCAACAGGCTCACCCCCACAAAAATCAGGAAAAGTGCAAAAAGTACCCCGAAAAGGTTCACGTCAAAGACTACCCTAAATATGGCTGCCATTCCAATAAGAACCAGCAGCACCCCCCAAAAAAAACCTGGTGCCATTTTCATACAGTTTTAAAATTTAGGTACAAAATAGAGCGTTGTCTCGCAGTTATAAAACAATATTTCGGTAAGGTGCGCATTTGAATCGTTATCAGGCAAGTTTCAGCGGTTTATTAACCTTGTCCTGCAGCAGGGCAAGCTCAAATACCTGCATGATGCTGCTCACATAGTGAAAAGTTAGGCCTTTGAGGTAAATATCATTGATCTCTGCGATATCCTTTCGGTTTTCTTCAGAGAGAATGATTTCCTTAATATCGGCACGTTTTGCAGCCAGTATTTTTTCTTTGATACCTCCCACAGGCAATACTTTTCCCCTGAGTGTTATTTCACCGGTCATGGCCAGATTTTTCCTGACCTTTCTTTGGGTCATGGCAGATGCTATTGCTGTTGCCATGGTGATTCCGGCAGAAGGTCCGTCCTTGGGAATGGCTCCTTCGGGAACATGCACATGAATGTTCCAGTTCTCAAATAATCCGGGAGCCAGATCAAGCAACTCGCTGTGCGATTTTATGTATTCCAGAGCAATAACGGCAGATTCCTTCATTACATCACCCAGGTTGCCCGTAAGTGTAAGTGTTCCTTTGCCCTTGCTCAAACTGGTTTCAATAAAGAGAATCTCTCCTCCGGCGGCAGTCCATGCCAGGCCTGTAACCACCCCGGCAAATTCATTGCCCTGGTACTTGTCTTTTGTATATTTCGGGGCGCCTAAAATGGTTTCAATATCTTTTTCCCCTAGTTTTTTGTTATAGGTTTCACCCAGAGCTACCTTTTTTGCAATTACCCGCACCAGCTTGGCAATGGTTTTATCCAATTCGCGCACACCCGACTCGCGCGTATAGTTCTCAACCAGGTATTCGAGCATTTTTTTGGAAAGCGTAACTGAGTTGGCCTTGAGCCCGTGATTTTTCAGTTCTTTGGGTACCAGGTGCCGCCGGGCAATCTCTACTTTTTCTTCAATAATGTAGCCGCTCACGTTAATCAGCTCCATCCTGTCGAGAAGAGCCGGATTGATTGTGCTGGTGGTATTGGCAGTGGCAATGAACAAAGCTCTTGACAGGTCATACTCCAGTTCAATGAAATTGTCGTAGAAAGCATTGTTCTGTTCCGGATCAAGCACTTCAAGAAGGGCTGAAGCAGGGTCGCCGTGAAAATCCCTGCCTACCTTGTCGATCTCATCCAGTACAAAAACCGGGTTGGACGATTTTGCCTTTCTCAGACTTTGCACTATCCTGCCTGGCATGGCTCCGATATAGGTTTTACGGTGGCCGCGGATTTCAGCCTCATCATGCAGTCCACCAAGCGACATGCGGATATATTTACGGTTCAGCGCCTTGGCAACAGATTTGCCGAGTGAGGTCTTTCCTACTCCCGGAGGGCCGTACAAACAAATGATGGGCGATTTCATATCGCCTTTCAGCTTAAGTACTGCCAGGTGTTCAATAATGCGGTCCTTCACCTTTTCAAGGCCAAAATGATCCCGGTCAAGTATTCGCTGAGCCCTTTTCAGATCAAAGTTATCCTTTGTAAATTCATTCCAGGGCAGCTCGAGAAGAGTCTGCAGGTAATTCAGCTGCACAGAATATTCTCCGGTAGCCGGATTGAGCCTGTTCAGCTTGTCTACTTCCTTGAAAAAGACCGCGCTTGTTTCCTTGCCCCACTTTTTCTTACCGGCTCTTTTCTTCAACTCTTCTATTTCCTGTTCAAGGGGATTGCCTCCCAGTTCATCCTGAATGGTTTTCATCTGCTGGTGAAGAAAGTATTCACGCTGCTGTTGGTCCATATCAATCTTCACCTTGGTTTGAATGTCATGTTTCAGTTCCAGCATCTGCACTTCACGCGACAGGTATTGGAGCAACGCAGTGGCCCGCTTTTTCAAATTACTTTGTTCCAGCAGGTGTTGCTTCTCATGCATTCTGATATCGCTGTTTGAGCTGATGAAATTAATCAGAAATGAAGAGCTTTCGATATTCTTCACTGCAAAGGATGTTTCCTGCGGTATGTTGCTTGAAAGCTTGATGATTTTCAGAGAAAGGTCTTTCAGGGAACCCACAATGGCCTCGAATTCATGATCCTTTCGGCGGGGTTTAACATCCTGGAGCTCTTCAACACGGGCCACATAATAGGGCTCTGTGGCAACGATCTCACGAATGGAAAATCTTTTCTTCCCCTGTATGATCACTGATGTGGAACCATCAGGCATTTCAAGTATTCTCAACAACTGGGCCATGGTGCCAACCGAGAACATCTCATCGGGTTCGGGATCATCCAGGTTGGGATCGCGCTGTGCCACAGTTCCAATAACCTTACCTTTCTGGTAAATCTCCCTGACCAGCTTCATCGATTTCTCACGTCCAACCGTTATGGGAATGATTACCCCGGGGAAAAGAACCGTATTTCTGAGTGGAAGTATCGGCAGTGTATCCGGAACCCTGGTCATATTAATACTCTCCTCATCCTCTTCGGAAATAAGGGGTATGAAATCCGTATCTTCATTAACAGGTGATGAAAAAAACAAATCGTTTCTCTTCTTTTCTTGCAGTATGCTCATAAAAAATTTCTTCCTCCTGAAAAATAAACAAAATAATAGACAAATTGTCAGGCAAACTTGAATAATTCTGATCAAACAATACAGACAATCTTTATGCCATGGTGTTCAAAGCCTATAAAATAATTCATTCCGCTTGGCTTTATCTTCGGAAAAGGCCGCTGCGTATGAAAATCTGTCCGATCATTTTTTTGTCTGCCTCGCTGAGGCTCATGTTGTGCAGTTCCATGCCGATTCTGATGGTTTCAATGGCATTGGCCAAACGGTATGTTTCAAAACCTGCAGCGCCTCCCCATGAAAACGAAGGAATGAAGTTACCTGGAAATCCTGAGCCGAAAATATTGGACGAAATTCCAACAACGGTGCCTGTATTGAACATGGTATTGATGCCACATCGTGAATAGTCGCCCATGATCAGTCCACAAAACTGCAAACCTGTTTCTTCTGCCTTACCTGTTGCATAATCCCATACCGGAAGCAGGGTATAATTATTCTTCAGGTTGGAGGTATTGGAACCGGCGCCGAAATTGCACCACTCACCAATTACAGAATTCCCCATATACCCATCATGTACCTTATAGGTATATCCCATAATCACGGAATTGGTAATTTCTCCGCCAACTTTAGAATAAGGGCCAACTGTTGTGGGGCCATAAATGCGCGTGCCCATTTTCACCGAAGCGCCCTCACACAAAGCAAACGGACCCCGGATCAGAGACCCTTCCATTGCAGTAGCATTGCTCCCGATATAAACCGGTCCGGTGGAGGCATTGATGGTAACATATTCCAGCGATGCCCCTGCTTCCACAAATACATTTTCAGGGCTGATCACCCTGTTGGTTGAACTCAGCGGAGCAGATTTACGCTTTCTGGTCAGCAGGCTGAAATCCGATTCCAGTTCAACTCCATTCAGTCGGAAGATCTGCCAGGTCCTTGAGATATTATGAAAATCCGATTTGGCCTGAATAATCATATAACCTTTCGGAGGCAGTCCGCTGAAACGCTCCATTTCAGCTTTATCCAAACATCCGGCAACAAAAAAAGAATCCTTCACGAGCACTTCTCCGCAGCGGAGTTGCATCACCTCCTCTAAAAGCTGGCGGTTAGGCGTTACGGAACCATTGACCACCAGGTTTTCGTCACCCGAAACCAGGGCAAAATTTTCCTGCAGGTAATCCTGGGTTTTATGAGAGAATGGCCGACCGGTCCATTTTTCCCATTTCTCACGGATAGTCAGAATGCCCACGCGTATTTCAGCAACCGGGCGTGTATATGTAAAAGGGAGCAAGTGATCGCGCTGGTAATCGTCGAAAAGGATGAAACACTTGTTAACTGCCATGATTAATAAACTGTTATATACAAATATACATCATTCATAGCGCTTTCGGCAACTTGATGCTGCTAAAAAAAAACTCCGTTTCCACGGAAATGAAAACGGAGCTGATCTTATCGAACAACAACTATTCTGATTACTCTTTTTTCTTATCGTAATGGCTCTTGTAGCGATTCATGAATTTATCCACACGTCCGGCAGTATCTACAAGCTTCATCTTTCCGGTGTAGAAAGGGTGAGAAGTATTGGAAATTTCCAGCTTGATAAGCGGATATTCCTTACCATCGTCCATCGTAACTGTTTCCCTTGAAGCCGCAGTTGAGCGGGTCAGAAAGGTATGACCGTTTGACATATCCCTGAAGGCAACCAGCCTGTAACTTTCGGGGTGTATTCCTTTTTTCATCTTATTTTGCTTTATCTAATAATTCCAATTGGGGTGCA
>CAYTNC010000005.1:0-43227 GCA_964438935.1 uncultured Bacteroidales bacterium | reverse complement strand
TCACCCCTAATGGGGCAATGTAAGTTTGCTATAGAATCTCACTATTACAAAGATATTTTTTCACTAGAATATTCATGTAAGTGAATATCTATGCATTATAGATATTAGCTTGACTTCTATGCCGCCAGCGGGGGATATCGCCATGTTTAGTGTTAACTGCTTTGATATTTATGTCACCATATACAAATGAAATAATTTCAACAAAAGCGCCCTTCGCTTGACGACTATGAAAGACCCCTCACCCGCAATTCGGGCCAATTAACCAAATACATGATAAAAATCTTGGCAGAAATAGCAGAATAGGGTTAATTTTAAGTTTTTGGAAAAACATAAAACTAAAAATATGAACACAAAACTTGAAGCACTAGCACCTGCCGGAATCTGGAATAACTTCAAAAGCCTTACCCAAATACCGCGACCATCAAAAAAAGAAAGTCGCGTTGTTGAATATATCAAATCGTTTGGTGAAAAGCTGGGTCTTGAAACAGTTGTAGATTCAGTTGGTAATATTGTCATCCGCAAACCGGCAACTCCCGGTATGGAAAACCGTAAAGGTGTAATATTTCAATCGCATGTTGACATGGTTCCCCAAAAGAACAGCGATAAAAAGCATGATTTTGAGAAAGATCCCATTGAAGCCTATATTGATGATGAATGGGTTAAGGCTAACGGCACTACATTGGGCGCCGATAACGGGATTGGTGTGGCAGCCATGATGGCTGTTTTGGAATCTAATGATTTGCAGCATGGACCTGTTGAATGTTTGTTCACCATTGATGAAGAAACCGGTATGACCGGGGCATTTGCACTCAAACCAACCATGTTGAAAGGTGATATCCTCATGAACCTCGATTCGGAACATGAAGGCGAATTGTTTATCGGATGTGCCGGCGGTATGGACGGAAATATTGAGTTTGATTATGCGGCAGATAAAGTACCTGACGGATATGCACCCTTTTTGATCAGGGTATCGGGACTGAAAGGTGGCCACTCCGGTTTGGACATTCACATGGGGAGAGGAAACTCAAACCTGGTTCTGGTAAGGCTGCTCAGAAAAGCTGAAGAAGAAATTGGGTTGCGGCTGTGCGAATTTGAAGGAGGCAATATGCGCAATGCCATACCTCGTGAAGCGCATGCCACAATACTCATACCTGAATCCGGCAAAAAGGAATTCAGCACCTGGGTTGAAGATTACCGCAAAATAATGAGTAAGGAACTGGAGGCTACTGAGCCTGATCTCGTCATTGAAGTCACTGCAACAGGTAAACCTGCCAGAGTAATGGAACCGGGGTTACAGAAAAGGCTGATTGCCTCCATATTCACCTGTCCGAATGGTGTAATCCGCATGACCGATGGTATTGAGGGCCTTGTTGAAACATCAACCAACCTGTCAATTGTTAAAACAAATACCAAAACAATCAATATCAGCTGTTTGTTGAGAAGTTCGGTAGACAGTGCCAAGAAAAATCTTTCGGAGATGATGAAGGCCTTATTTGAACTGGCTGGCGGACGTGCAACATTCAGCGGTTCTTACCCGGGTTGGAAACCCAATATGAACTCATCCATAATGAAAACAATGGATGCCGTTTATAAGAAGAAGTATGGTAAAAAGATGGAGATCAAGGCTGTTCATGCCGGCCTTGAATGTGGCATTATCGGTGGTGTTTATCCAAACCTGGATATGGTTTCATTTGGTCCTACCATTAAACATCCACATTCTCCTGATGAGAAGGTTCACATTGCCAGTGTTCAGAAATTCTGGGATTTCCTGGTTGAAACCCTTAAAAATATCCCGGTGAAGTAGGGTTTATTCTTACTCCACACCGCGCATATCCACCACTTCAACTTTCCTGTGTTTTGCAGGATCGAAGGTGAATTCCGTATCGGCAATTTCCTTGTCGAGCGAGAGGTTCTTGAGGGTAACCGTGTAATCTACGCCGTCCTTGCCAATGGAACTGATTACCACAGGCAGGTTGGTTTGTTTGTTCACAAATACCTTGATTCTTGAATAAGGCTGATTCAGATTCTTGGGAAACAAGTCAATTTCATGGCATGTTTGTCCGTTTTTAACCGCCTCACGAAGGTAGCGGTATTTGAAATCGTTCTTGTATGAAGTAAAAAAAGATGTTGGATTTCCCATGAAGTCACCGGGTTGAATCACAGGCTCAGTAATGGTGACTTCATTCCCGGCGGTATTGTATGTCCACATGGTAATCCCGTTAAAATACACGGTATTGCCTTCACTGGTTAACCTGTATTTCTTTTGTTTCATCACAAGATTGCCTGTGGATGTGTTTCTGGAGTTTTCTTTCCGGTCCGCAATTACCAGTTCAAAATCGCTTTGCATGGATTTCATGGAATTGAACTTCTGTGCAACACGTTCGAGGATTTGTCCGGCTGCAGGGTCCTGTATAACCTGATCGTATTGCGACCAGGAAATTTGTGGTATCAAAACAGCAAGTATTAAAACAAGCAGATATTTCATTGGTAAAAATATTTAGGCAGAAGTCCGCTCTGCATTTACTTATCCATCTTATTCAAAAACTGTTCCAAACTATATTCATCAGGATAAAGTACCTGTCGGGGCTTACTGCCGTCGGGCGGACCAACAATGCCAGCCGCCTCCAGCTGATCCATAATGCGTCCTGCACGATTGTACCCTATGGAGAATTTGCGCTGTACCAAAGACGTAGATCCCTGCTGATGAATTACCACCAATCTGGCTGCGTCGTTAAATAAGCCATCGCGTTTGGACAAGTCAATTTCCCCTATTTCAGCATTGGTACTTTCATCAACATATTCAGGCAGGTATAAGGCAGTTGGGAATCCCCGTTGTCCCGATATAAATTTGGTAATAGTATCTGTTTCAGGCACATCAATAAAGGCGCACTGAATCCGGACCATATCACTTCCCGGGGCAAACAGCATATCGCCCCTCCCTACCAATTGGTTGGCCCCCGGAGAATCAAGGATGGTTCGGGAGTCAATCATGGAAGAAACTCTGAATGCAATTCGGGCCGGGAAATTCGCTTTGATTACCCCGGTGATTATATTGGTAGTAGGGCGCTGCGTGGCAATGACCAGATGGATTCCGATGGCACGAGCCAGTTGAGCCAGTCGGGCCAGGGGCGTTTCCACTTCCTTGCCGGCAGTCATAATCAGGTCGGCAAACTCATCTACAATTACCACAATATAGGGCAGGTAACGGTGTCCCTTCTCGGGATTCAGCTTGCGCTTGATGAATTTGTGATTGTATTCTTTGATATTTCTTACCCCCGCCTTTTCAAGCAGCTGATAACGTTGATCCATTTCAATGGTCAATGAATTCAGTGTATAGATAACTTTTTTTGTGTCGGTTATGATCACCTCTTCGGCATCCGGAATTTTCGCCAGGTAATGTTTCTCCAGGCTGGTATAGGCAGTTAGTTCAACACGCTTGGGGTCGATCAGCACAAACTTGAGTTGGGAAGGATGCTTTTTGTATAACAGGGAAGTGATGATGCAGTTCAGTCCCACCGATTTTCCCTGCCCTGTTGCACCTGCCAGCAAAAGATGCGGCATTTTTGCCAGGTCGAATACATAGGTCTCATTGGAAATGGTTTTGCCCATAGCAATAGGCAGCTCAAAAGTGCTTTCCTGGAATTTTCGTGAACTCAGCACCGAGCGCATGGAAACAATCTCCGGGTTCTGGTTGGGCACTTCAATTCCGATGGTTCCCTTTCCAGGCATGGGTGCAATGATACGTATTCCCAGGGCAGCCAGGCTCAGGGCAATATCATCTTCCAGGCTCTTTATTTTGGAAATCCGGACACCCGGGGCAGGGACAATCTCGTACAACGTAACAGTAGGACCGATAGTGGCCTTAATCTTGTCAATCTGAATTTTATAATTTGAAAGTGTTTCAACAATCTTGTTCTTGTTGCTGATCAGCTCCTCATTGGTTACTGTAGAGTTTACCGCGTCATGTTTCTCGAGAAGATCAACAGATGGCATCTGATAATGTGAAAGGTCGAGTGTGGGATCATAGTCTTCCAGCAATTCATAATTATTCTGGGGAGTATCCGGCACATCAGCTGGTTCTTTGGTTTCCAGTTCAAGCTCCACATCGCTTTCTGCAACAGGCGGTATAAACGCGGGCTGTGTAAGAACCTCTCGCTCATGGCGGTTGAATTCGGTTTCAAATACCAGGTCACTGTCATCAGGAACAGATACTTCACCCCTGGTTTCGGCTGACTTTGTTGTATCCGTATTGGTTTTAGAGGAAAAGCGCGAAGGCAGGCTGACCGATAAATTGAGCAGCTTACCCAGCCAATCAAGCGTATTGGGGTGTGAAAATACCAGCCAGATCAGTGTGGTGGCAACCAGAATCAGCGCTGCCCCGAAGATGCCGGCAAATGATTTGAGCCACTGGCTGAGATATAAACCGTGCTTGCCACCCAGTCCGCTTCCCAGAATTCCATTAAAACTACCCATAACAAAACCCAGCCAGATGGAAAGCAAGATGACCCCAACAGTAACCACTCTGAAAATGAACCAAAGCCTTTTCACCTTCATTTTCATCAGCGTAAAGCCAAACAACAACAGGATGAAGGGAACTGCAAAAGATGCCAGTCCAAACCATCTGTTAATAAACAGGTTGGAAAAATACGCACCAACCTTACCCGACCAGTTATCAACCCGGTATTCAGGTTCTGAGAATACCCTTGACCAGGAAAAGCTCTGGTCGGTTTTCCAGGTAAACAGGTAGGATACAAAGGAAATAAACAGCAATACCGCAAAACTTGAAACAATAACACCCAGTGTTACTTTCAGTCTTTCGTCGGTAAAGAATGAAGTTGACTTTGTTTTGCCGTTTTTGCCCGATTCAGAATTATTCTTTTTAGCCATTGCAGGAAATTCATACAAATTGGTGCTAAAATAAGGAAGTAGATATTATAAACTGACGGGAGAAACAAAATGTTATTCACAATAGTTAATTGTTTCGGGCTGTCAAATACATTTGCCTTATTTATAATCATCCTAAATTACCTTAAAATGATTTTTATCGGGTGCAATGTAGAACGAACCATGTTATTTTTACCTCTTTTAATGGACCTTGGTCATGGAAGCATCCGTATGCATTGAGCAGGAAGGCATTGTGGAAGAAATTGCAGACCACAGGATCAGGGTGAAACTTCGCCGTGATTCGGCTTGTGGGCAATGTAGTGCGCATGCTCTTTGTGATTTATCGGATATTTCGGAGCGGATCATTGAAAGTGCCGACGATTCCCTAAATCTGAAGACAGGTGATGTTGTTGGTGTGGCTATAACCCGCAGCATGGGGAATAGAGCTGTTTTACTGGGTTATCTCGTTCCTTTTATTCTGTTGCTTTCTGTGCTGATCACCCTGACTTCGCTGGGGTTTAATGAGCTTTTATCAGGTTTGGTTTCCATATTCATTCTTATACCATATTACCTGCTTATATACTTATTACGTGACAGACTGAAGAATTCTTTTCACTTCACTGTCCGAAAAAAAGAATTACAATGAGCATGACCATCTTGTATACGGTTTTAACACTCAGCCTGCTTGGGGCAGTGGCCGCATTGGTGTTGTACCAGGTTGCACAGCGCTTTAAAGTATTTGAGGATCCGCGGATTGATCTTGTGGAAGCTGAATTGCCGGCAGCCAATTGCGGTGGCTGCGGCTATGCCGGTTGTCGTAACCTGGCTGAAACACTGGTTAAATCAGATTCATTCGATGGTTTGTTTTGTCCGGTTGGCGGCAACGAAACCATGGCCCGAATTGCTGCGGTTCTTGGTCGCGAAGCAGTTGCCAAAGAAGCCCGGGTGGCTGTTTTACGCTGTAATGGCACCTGCGAATTCCGGCCACGAACCAATGTGTACGACGGAACAAAATCATGTGCCATTGCATCTGCTCTTTACAGCGGAGAAACAGGATGCACATACGGATGTCATGGTTATGGAGATTGCGTAACAGCATGCGCTTTCGATGCGCTGCACTTGGACAAAAAAACCGGGCTGCCTGTGGTGGATGAGGAGAAATGCACATCCTGCGGGGCTTGCGTAAAAGCCTGTCCGAGAAATCTTTTTGAATTGAGAAAGCGCTGGAAGGGTAATAAAAAAATATATGTTGCCTGCAGCAATGAAGATAAAGGCGGGGTTGCCCGAAAAAACTGCACGGTTGCCTGTATAGGCTGCAGCAAGTGTTTCAAGGTATGCCCGCATGAAGCAATTGTTATGAAGACTAACCTGGCTTTCATTGATTCCGACAAATGTAAGCTCTGTCGCAAATGTGTTGCGGAATGCCCTACAGGTTCCATCATAGAAATTGGCTTTCCGCCTAAAAAGGAGAAAACGTCTGAAGAAGCAGCTTCTGTAAGTAACTGAATTGCATAAAAAGTAGCATAACGTGTTAAAAACATTTCCAAAAGGGGGTGTACATCCTCCTGAAAACAAGCTCTCGGCTCACATTCCCATCAGGCAGCTTCCCCTGCCGGCTGGTGTGACCATGCTTTTGTCGCAGCACATGGGCGCACCTGCCAAAGCAATAGTTGAAAAGGGAGACCATGTAAAAGCAGGTCAGCTGATTGCCACGGGTGAAGGATTTCTATCGGGCAATGTGCATGCTTCGGTATCGGGGAAAGTAACCCGGATTGATGAAGTTCAGGATGCCAGCGGCTACAAGCGACAGGCTGTTTTTATTGAAACAACAGGTGATGAATGGTTTGAAGGCATAAAAAATGATGACCTCCTTGAGAAAGATTCAGATCTTGATGGGCAGGAAATAATTAAACGAATAACAGAAGCAGGAATTGTAGGTTTGGGAGGTGCTACATTCCCGTCTCATGTGAAGCTGAATGTTCCCCGGGGAAAGAAAGCTGAATTTCTTGTGGTTAACGGGGTGGAATGTGAACCTTATCTCACCTCGGACCATGCGCTGATGCTTGAAAAGGGTGAAGAAATCATGGTTGGCGTTCAACTGCTCAAGAAAGCGCTCAACGTGAAAGTGGCGCATATTGGTATTGAAAACAACAAGCCCGATGCCATCAAGCTTTTAAGTGAGCTTTCCGCGAAATATGATGGCATCAAAGTACACGCTCTCAAAGTGAAGTACCCACAGGGAGGTGAAAAACAATTGATCAAAGCCATCACGGGTCGCGAAGTACCTTCGGGAGGATTGCCTGTTGATATAGGTGTGGTTGTGTTTAACATAGGTACCGTATATGCAGTTTACGAAGCCGTCCAAAAAAATAAGCCATTGATTGAACGCATTGTTACCATTACTGGTAACGAAATCAAACAACCTTCCAATTTCAGGGTGAGAATAGGAACGCCCATATCTGCACTTATTGAGGCTGCCGGAGGCCTGCCTGAAAACACAGGCAAGATCATTATGGGCGGACCTATGATGGGTAAGGCTTTAGGTAATTCTGAGGTACCGGTAGTGAAAGGCACATCGGGAATCCTGATTCTTGCCGACATGGTATCTTCGCGGTCACCCATTCAGCCATGCATCCGTTGTGCAAAATGTGTTTCAGTTTGTCCCATGAACCTGGAGCCCTATCTGTTAATGCCGCTGGCGCAGCAAAACAAGTTCGACACATTGGAAGCAGCACATGTGATGGATTGCATCGAATGCGGATCATGCAGCTACACTTGTCCGGCAAGTCGTCCGTTGCTCGACCATATCAGGCAGGGAAAATCAAGTGTTGGAAAAATAATCAGATCAAGAAAAAAATAATGAGTAAGCTATTAACCGTATCACCATCGCCACATATAAGCAGCAACCAGTCAGTGGAAAAGCTGATGTTTGGGGTGGTGATTTCACTGGTGCCCACTTTTCTGGCATCGCTTTATTTTTTTGGTATCGGAGCACTGATCATCACAGTAATTTCAATAGCAACCTGTATGCTCACCGAGATGCTCATTCAGAAATACCTGCTTCAAACTGAAATCAGAATTCGTGACGGTTCTGCCATTGTCACCGGCCTGCTGCTTGCCTTTAACCTTCCGTCCAACCTGCCCTGGTGGATGGTTGTTCTCGGATCAGTTTTTGCCATTGGTATTGGCAAAATGACTTATGGAGGTCTGGGAAACAACCCGTTCAATCCCGCACTTGTGGGGCGTGTATTTCTGCTCATCTCCTTTCCGGTTCAAATGACCAGCTGGCCCTTACCCGTAGTATCGGGAATGCAATATGTTGATGCTGCAACCGGTGCCACTCCGCTGGGACTTTTTAAGGAGGCAATCAAAAACGGAGAACCAGTTTCCGATGTGATGGCGCAACTTCCCGGTCACATGCAGTTGTTCCTGGGCCAGATGGGCGGATCGCTCGGTGAAATATCGGCCCTTGCCCTGATCCTTGGTTTCCTATGGCTGCTTTATAAGAAGATCATCACCTGGCACATACCTGTAGTTATGGTTGGCACCCTATTTATTTTCACCGGTTTGCTCTGGCTGATCGATCCATCAAAGAATGCCACCCCGCTGTTTCATATTCTTACCGGGGGCGTTTTGCTGGGTGCCATTTACATGGCCACCGACCTGGTTACTTCGCCCATGACCAAAGCAGGTATGGTGGTATATGCAGCGGGTATCGGAATACTTACAGTGGTGATCCGGGTTTTTGGATCGTACCCCGAAGGGGTTTCATTTGCCATTCTCATCATGAATGCCTTTGTACCATTACTTAACAAGTATATTAAGCCAAATCGCTTCGGAAAGGAGGTGAAACATGGCTAAAAAGCTCGAATCTACCTTGCCCAACATGATCCTGTCGCTTGTGATCATTTCAATGGTTATGTCGGCTGCTCTTGCTTTTGTTTATTTGCAAACCAAAGGCCCAATTGAAAATGCGGCCAGACAAAAGGAAGCTGAGGCCATCAAACAGGTTTTACCTGAATTTGACAGCGATCCCGCTTCGGGTAAGATTGAAAAGGATGGCACTGTTGTTTATAGCATGTTTAAGCAGGATCAACCGGTGGGTTATGCCGTGAAGTCATCCACCGAAAAAGGTTTTGGCGGTCATATTGAAATCATGGCCGGCTTTTTGCCCGACGGGGCCATTTACAAGGTTGCCGTGCTTCAGCATAAAGAAACACCCGGTTTGGGCACAAAAATGATGGAGTCGAAGTTCAGCGATCAGTTTCCGGGTAAAAATGCGGCTGATTTCATGTTGAAAGTTAAAAAAGATGGTGGCCAGGTGGACGCCATAACCGCAGCCACAATAAGCTCCAGGGCTTATTGCGATGCACTGCAACGGGCTTATGATACGATGAAACAACTTAACGATTCTATTTCCGGAAAATAATATACTTAACCTGCCATTATTAAAATGGGAAACCTGAAATACCTTACCAACGGATTACTCAAAGAGAATCCGACTTTTGTTATTGTGCTGGGCACCTGTCCTACACTTGCTGTAACCACAGCTGCAATTAACGGTATCGGCATGGGTGCAGCCACAACCTTCGTGCTGGTATTTTCCAATCTTTTTATCTCTCTGCTCAAAAACTTTATTCCTGATAAAGTTAGAATTGCCGCATTCATTTTAGTTATTGCAACCTTTGTTACTGTTGTGGATTTGGTTATGAAAGCATATACCCCTGACCTGTACAAAGCACTGGGTATCTTCATACCATTAATTGTAGTGAATTGCATTATTCTGGGTCGTGCTGAAGCCTTTGCTCAGAAGAACGATGTTTGGCCTTCAGTTCTTGATGGATTGGGTATGGGACTGGGTTTTACACTTGCACTTACCCTCATGGGATCCATACGTGAGATTTTGGGTAATGGATCTATTTTCAACATTCGGCTGCTCAGTGAAAATGCATCAACCATCCTGATATTTATTCTTCCTCCCGGTGCATTTGTAACCTATGGAATGCTTATTGCCATTGTGAACCGATTGAAAGCTAAGTTTAATATTTAATAATACCGGCTATGGAATACATCTTACTGATTATATCGGCTGTTTTGGTTAATAATGTTGTGCTGGTGCAGTTTCTTGGAATATGTCCTTTTTTAGGCGTATCAAATAAAATTGAAACCTCTTTAGGAATGGGTGTTGCCGTTATTTTTGTAATGGCTTTGGCCAACCTGGTTACCTACCTCATACAAAGCTACGTGCTGGTGCCGCTGCATATTGAATTTATGCAGACCATAACCTTCATATTTGTAATTGCTTTCCTGGTACAGGTAGTAGAGATTGTATTAAAGAAAACAGCCCCCCCACTCTACCAGGCACTCGGTATTTACCTGCCCCTGATTACAACCAATTGCGCTGTTTTGGGTATTGCCATACTGGCTGTACAAAAAAATCTGAACCTGGTTATGAGTGTGGTATATGCCGCCAGCATAGCTATTGGATTTACCCTTGCGCTCATCCTCATGGCGGGTATCAGGGAGCAACTTGCTCTTGCTGAAACACCCAAAGGAATGAAAGGTTTTCCGCTTTCACTCGTAACAGCGGGTTTGCTTTCTTTGGCTTTCATGGGATTTGCAGGGATTGTAAAGTAGCAGCCGGCTGGCCGTTGTTGCTATTTTGATATTGACCGAATTTCCCTTATTTTTGGCACCTAAAATAAGGTCATGCTGTATAAAATTCTGAAAGATAACCGCTTGTTTCTCCTTCCCTATTTCATTATTCTGCTTTTGCTGATCCCATTCTTTTTTATATATACCAAAGGGGAAATGCACCTTCACGTGAACCAGTACCACACAGCTTTTTTCGATTGGTTTTTCAGACATGCTACTTTCATGGGAGACGGTCTTTTTGTTCTTGTTCCCGCTATTATACTTTTGTTTTTCTCGCTCCGGCACTTTGTTTTTTTGGCCTGTGCCTATCTGGGAAGCGGGTTGATCACCCAAATCCTGAAAAGAGTTTTCTTTGAAGATATGGCAAGGCCCGGAAGGTATTTGTCCGGAGAAGCCCAATTGCGCCTGGTTGACGGTGTTGATATGCTCAGCGGAAGAAGTTTTCCTTCAGGTCATTCAACAAGCGCATTCGCACTGTTTCTGTGCCTTGCCCTGATTTCGAAAAACAAGACAGTTAAAATCACCTGCTTTGTATTGGCCTGCCTTACTGCCTTTTCGCGGGTTTATCTTTCGCAGCATTTCATTATGGACATATATGCAGGATCAATCATTGGCACGATGTCCGCAATTGGTTTTTATTACCTGTTTTATAAACGTGACCGGGAATGGCATGCCTGGAACTTTACCAAACTAATCAGGAAAGATGATTACAGTGCATGAAGGAAAAATCCGGACCTACCAGGCCGTAATCGCTCTCCTGGCTGCCTTGTTCTTCATACCATTCCTGGGTGGTGTTCACCTGTTCGACTGGGATGAGATCAACTTTGCCGAATCGGCACGTGAAATGATCAAAAGTGGCGATTATTTAACAGTCAGAATCAATTTCGTTCCCTTCTGGGAAAAACCGCCGCTGTTCATCTGGATGCAGGTTCTTTCTATGAAGATCTTTGGCATTAACGAATTTGCAGCACGTTTCCCTAACGCCATCTGTGGTATTGTTACGCTGGTTGTATTGTTCAGTATGGGAAGCAAGATGTTCAACCTGCGGTTCGGACTGATCTGGACGCTGCTTTATGCCGGTTCCATTTTGCCTTTCTTCTATTTCAAATCCGGAATCATTGATCCCTGGTTCAACCTCTTTATATTTCTGGGGGTTTACCAGCTGTATTTGTACTTCACCCTTGATCATAACAGATTCAGACATGCTGTATTTGCCGGCTTGTTGACCGGACTGGCTATTCTGACTAAGGGACCCGTTGCCCTGTTGGTTGTTGCCCTGGCTACCTTAATTTACCTGTTGATAAAAAAGTTCAGCGTTCGGGTAAGCATAACCGAGGTATTGGCGTTTGGTATTGCCATGGCATTCACCGGCGGATTCTGGTTCATTCTTCAGATATTAAATGGAAATTTCAGCATCATTGCCGACTTTATTGTATACCAGATCAGGCTCTTCAAAACACAGGATGCAGGTCATGGCGGATTTCTCCTGTACCATTTCGTTGTACTTTTCTTTGGCGTTTTCCCGGCCTCTGTATATGCACTTCCCTCTCTTTTCAAAATTCCGAAAGATGATGACAAGGATACCGGCTTCCTGATCTGGATGCTGATTTTGTTTTGGGTTGTGCTCATTTTATTTACCATCGTCAGGACTAAGATCGTCCACTACTCCTCACTCTGCTATTTTCCACTTACATTTATTGCAGCATGGGCGTTTTGCAATGCGGAAATCTCCGGACGCTGGAAAAAGACCATGCTGGTTCTGATTATGGTTATTGGCATGCTGCTGGCTCTTGTTTTCATGGGTTTAACAGCAATCGATCATTTTAAAGACCGGATCATCAGCCTCGGCTGGATCCGTGATCCTTTTGCCATTGCATGCCTGGAGGCCAATGCCGGGTGGAAAGGTTATGAATTCGTTGCCGGTCTGATTCTTTTTGCCGGCCTGATGGCTTTTTACAAGCAGTGGAGGCGCAACAGGCAGGAGGAGGGCTTGATCATCCTGACCACAACGGTGCCCTTGTTTTTGTTTCTGTCTATGATGCTGATTGTACCTCGCATTGAAGCCTATTCACAAAGAGCAGCCATTGAGTTCTTCAAATCGGTGAGCCGTGAAGACGCTTACTTTGAAACAGTGGGCTATAAAAGCTATGCACACCTTTTCTATGGCAACATCAGCAACCATACTCATGAAAATGCCCGCAACGAGCAATGGCTGTTAAGCGGAGAAACCGACAAAAGAGCTTATTTCTCTATAAAAATCACCCGTAAGGAAAAATTCATGAAGGAATATCCCCACATTGAATATATGTATGAGGAGAACGGATTTGTATTCTTCAAGCGGGACCCTGTGATAAAAGCCGATTTTAAAGGGCAAGTGCAAAATTGATTATTCTCTTTCTATGATTAACAATAAAACAATAACCGTGGTACTGCCGGCATACAATGCCGAAAAAACACTGGAACAAACCTATAAAGAGATTCCTTTTGACATTGTGGACCATGTGATTCTGGTTGACGACCGGAGTCGCGACAACACGGTCCAACTCGCCAAAGAGCTGGGCATTAAACACGTTATCCTGCATGAGGAAAACAAAGGATATGGAGGGAACCAGAAAACCTGCTACGACAAGTCGCTTGAACTGAATTCGGATATTGTGGTGATGTTGCATCCCGATTACCAATATTCACCCAAACTGATCCATTCCATTTGTTACCTGATTGCCAATGGCGTTTATGAGGTAGTGCTGGGTTCAAGAATTCTTGGTAAGGGTGCGTTAAAGGGGGGAATGCCGTTATACAAATATATAGCCAACCGGTTTCTCACTTTAACGCAGAACGTGCTGATGAATCAGAAGTTATCGGAATACCACACCGGATACAGGGCATTTTCGGCCAAAGTACTCCGGCATGTGAATTATCGTGTTAATTCGGATGATTTTGTGTTTGATAACCAGATGCTGGCGCAAATCTTTTATGCCGGGTATGAGGTTGCCGAGATCACCTGTCCCACCCGGTACTTTGATGATGCCTCTTCTATTAACGTCAGGCGAAGCATTAAATACGGGCTGGGCGTGCTGAGCGTATCTATTGCTTATATGCTCCAGAAAACCGGTTTGTTTAAATTCCGGATCTTCTCAAACTAACTGATTGCGCTCCAGTCGACCTGCGACTTGGTTAACCTGGCGAGTTGCTTTCGCAAAACCTGGTTTTCGGGTTTCTCCAGGTTCATATCCTGTTCCAGTAATTCTCCGGCAACATCACGGGCATATTGTAAAAGCTGACCGTCCTGCCCCAGGTTGGCAATTTTTAGATCGAAAGGTATGCCGCTTTGCTGTGTTCCTTCAATATCACCCGGTCCGCGCAATTTCAAATCTGTTTCGGCAATCTCAAATCCATCATTGGTTTGAACCATGGTTTCAAGGCGCTTGCGGCCTTCCCGGCTCAGTTTATAAGAGCTCATGAGGATGCAATAACTCTGGTCGGCACCACGTCCCACACGGCCCCTCAGCTGGTGTAACTGTGAAAGGCCAAAGCGTTCGGCATTTTCAATAACCATCACGCTGGCGTTCGGAACATCCACACCCACTTCAATAACAGTGGTTGCCACCATAATTTGGGCCTTTCCCTTGATAAAATACTGCATTCCCTGCTCCTTATCCTCGGGTTTCATCTGGCCGTGTACACAAACCACAGTGTATTGCGGGGGCGGGAAAGCCCTCACAATGGCCTCATAACCTTGTTCCAGTGCCACATAATCGAGTTTCTCCGATTCCCTGATGAGGGGATATACAATGTAAATCTGCCGCCCCATTTCAATTTGCTTGCGCATAAACCCGAACAACACCAGTCGCTTTGATTCATAATAATGAATGGTTTGAACAGGTTTACGACCCGGGGGAAGTTCATCAATTACAGATACGTCAAGGTCTCCGTATAGTGTCATGGCAAGGGTGCGTGGTATTGGGGTGGCTGTCATGACCAGCACATGTGGATATTGGTTTGTTTTTTTCCACAGCTGCGCACGCTGGGCAACGCCAAAACGGTGTTGCTCATCAATGATAACAAGGCCCAGGTTGTTAAACTGCACCGTATCCTCAAGCAAGGCATGGGTACCGATAAGAATGTGCAATTCCCCCGACCTGAGCTGTTCATGCAACAGCTCCCTTTCGCTTTTTTTTGTGGATCCGGTTAATAAAAGCACACCCACATTCATGTTTTCAAGAAACCTGGAAACCGTTTTAAAATGCTGGTTTGCAAGTATCTCCGTAGGAGCCATCAGGCAGGCCTGGTATCCGTTATCCAGCGCAATCAGCATGGCCATTAAGGCAACCAGCGTTTTTCCGCTTCCCACGTCACCCTGCAACAGCCTGTTCATTTGTTTGCCCGATCCCAGATCCTTCCTGATCTCTTTAATTACACGTTTCTGAGCCTCTGTAAGCTCAAAACTGAGGTTATTTCTGTAAAATGAATTTAGATAGTCACCCACTTTAGAAAACACCAGACCCTTGTTAACAGTCTGCTGCCTGAATTTCTGGCTGAGAATGTTCAGTTGGATGTAAAAAAGCTCTTCAAATTTCAAACGGTATATCGCTCTTTTAAGCTTCTCGTTGTTTTCAGGGTAATGCATGTTGCGTATGGCCCCGTTGAAATCGATCAGCTTCAGCCTTTCCAGCAAACTCTCCGGAAGTGTTTCTTCCAAATGGTCAATCTGGGTAAGAATCTGCCCAACGATTCTGTGAATGGCCTTTGACGAAAGGAAGGTGTTTTTTAATTTTTCCGTGGTACTGTATTGTGGCTGCAACGGAGTATACAATGGCATTTCCTCTTTACCCGGAATTTCAATCTCGGGATGGGCAATGGATAGTTTGTGATTGTATACAGCAGGCCGGCCAAAAACAACATATTCGGTATTCACCTGATAATTGCGGGTCACCCATTGAGCGCCCTGGAACCATACAAGCTCAATTGCTCCTGTGCCATCTGTGAATGAAGCAACCAACCTTTGCTTATTCCGTTGGCCTTCGGCCCTGAAGGTGGTAATTCGCCCCTTGATTTGAATAAAAGTTTGTGTGGTGTCAATTTCCCGGATCAGGTAGATTCTGGAACGATCGATGTATTTGTACGGAAAGAAATACAACAGATCGTTGCATGTCCTAATGCCCAACTCCTTTTCAAGCAATTCGGCTTTTTTAGGTCCAACACCTTTCAGATACTTTATTTCCTGGTCAGCAAGCCGCGTCATGATTAACGAGAGTTGCGTAAATATCGGAAAAGTTTGTTCATATTGGCAAAAAAATTTGCACACCGGTTGAATTGTTCCGATCTTTCATGCCTATGTTTGCTTTCAGATACCTTGTGAAATGCCTTTTGCATCAGTTTTCAGGCACAGCAAAACCTGAAGATGACCACTTTTTTTCCGGTTTTTACAACCAGGTTTTAAAAAGTGACACCCCTCCTCCCGGCTCAATTGAAGAAGCACGAGTTAGTTTATACAACAACAAGACCATTGTAAATACAAATTATTTTGGCGCAGGCTCCAGGATGAGGAGAAAGCATCAGACGGTTGGGGAAATGGCCAGAACCGTATCCATTTCATCCCGTAATGGGGCACTGCTCTTTCGGATGGCAAGGCATTACAAACCGGGTAAAATTATTGAACTCGGAACCGCCATGGGAATCAGCACGCTGTATTTGGCAGCCGGTAACCCGGAGGCAGCTGTTATTACAGTGGAAGGGAATCCGCAACTGGCCACACTGGCAAAGGAAAATTTCAGGATTCACGGTTCAGATAAAATTCATCTTGTGAACCAATCTTTTGAAGCAGTGATCGGTCAGCTTGCTGCAGAATCAGGCACAGGTGCGCTTGTTTACATCGACGGGAACCACACCTGTGAAGCCACACTGAGTTATTACCAGGCATTCACTGCAAATAAAAGCGCAAGTCTTATTTTGATATTTGACGACATCAATTGGTCAGCAGGTATGATGGATGCATGGAATCACATCCGGAAAAACCTCAGCCAGGGTGTCATCATCGACCTGTTTCATTTGGGGATTGTTTTTTGTGGAAACGGGGTGGAGAAAAAGGAATATAAGGTGAAGTATTAATATGGTCTTGCAGTGAACTGAATGTTTTTTTTTCTGATGAACCCCGAAAGGCGTAGCCGTCAAGCTATCATTTGTAAGGTACGGCTCAATAGCCCTGGGCTTCAGCCCGGGGATTACAAGATACCAAAATACATTTCCGCTGCAAGCAAAGCCATGCTCATGGGAATGCCCTGCTTGCAGCGGGAGACATGGGGTATGGCAATTGATTACCACCGGCTAAAGCCGGCGGCTATTGAAAAAGATAATTATTGTATTCCATTCATTGTCCCGGGCTTATGATTATCCGCCTTGCCTATCGGCAGGCAACTAGGCGATTCGGTAGGTATGGATGATATATTGTCATGTTAAGTCTCAATAGCATGACGGCTTTACCCGAAGGAGTTCAATATTACCCTATTTGTACATTAATTCTGACTTACAAATTATAATTCGCATTTTTATTTGATTCTAAATGACCTCAAATTGTTTGATTTATTTCCTACCACGGAGCGGTTCAGGTTCTGTAGCAATGTCTTTCCGGTTATTCCTCCTAATACCGCGGAGCGGTTATGGTTTGCTGGAATTATTATGCATTCAATACCTTAACCGCTCCGCGGTATATATTACCTGAACAATACTTTGCCTACAATACCAAAACCGCTCCGCGGTAAATTGAAAACTACCCATTTCAAAGTATAAAGAATGTTTTACTTCAATTGATACTAAGAATTTTTATCTGAATAGCAATTGGGAAGTGAATAAATAATTATTTGCAACCCGTAATAATTACTATTTTTATCTCATGAATTAAATGATATGGCCAACGTTATTCACTTCGAGTCGATAGTTAAAGATTACTACCTTGGTTCTGAGGTAGTTCATGCATTAAGATCGGTATCACTTGACATCCGGAAGAATGAATATGTGGCGATCATGGGGCCTTCAGGATCCGGAAAATCAACACTGATGAACATAATCGGCTGTCTGGATACGCCTACCTCAGGAGTGTATGTTCTGAATGGCAAAGATGCCAGCAAAATGGATGACAACCAGCTGGCTGAGATCAGAAACAAGGAAATCGGTTTTGTTTTTCAAACCTTCAACCTGCTTCCGCGCTATTCATCGCTTGAAAATGTAATGTTACCATTGGTGTATGCCGGAATTCCAAAAAATGAGCGTGTGGAAAGAGCAAAAGCTGCACTGGTAAGTGTTGGCCTGAGCGACCGGGTTGAGCACAAGCCCAATGAACTTTCAGGCGGGCAAAGACAGCGTGTGGCTGTTGCAAGGGCCATGGTAAATAATCCGGCCATCATATTGGCTGATGAACCAACGGGAAACCTGGATTCGAAAACCTCGGTGGATATCATGGCTCTTTTCAATGAAATTCACAGCAAGGGAAATACCATAATTCTGGTAACCCATGAAGAAAGCATTGCCAGGCATGCCCACAGAATCATCAGACTGCTTGACGGACAAGTTGAATCTGATGTGGTTAATGAAAATCCGGTTATTGAAGGCTAATTACGATCAATTATAGGCCAGCTTTATAGAATGGCATTTTCACCACTTTTGCGGCAATCATTTTATCCCGGATACCTACTTTGATTTCAGTGCCGGGAGCGGTGTAAGCGCTTTGAATATAGGCCATTCCGATGCCCGTTTTCAGCGAAGGAGACATGGTACCCGATGTCACCTCGCCAATTTCGTAGCCTCCATTATTAAAGAGTTTGTAGTGCTGCCTGGGGATTCCCCTTTCGGTCATTTCAAAACCAATGAGCCTTCTGGTAGTACCCTTGTTTTTTTGTTCGAGAAGCAAATCCCTGTCAACAAAATTCCGGTCCGCGTTAAATTTAGTAATCCAACCCAATCCTGCCTCTATGGGAGAAGTTTCATCATTGATGTCGTTGCCGTATAAGCAGTAGCCCATCTCGAGCCGAAGTGTATCGCGGGCAGCCAAACCAACAGGTTTCAGATCAAAATCCCTGCCGGCTTCCATGATGCCATCCCAAAGCCGCAATGGCTCCGGATCGTCAATGTAAAGCTCAAAACCGCCGGAACCGGTGTAACCTGTAGCAGCAATAATCACGTTTCTGATTCCGGCCACATCACCGGTAACAAAAGTGAAATATTTCAGGTTATCCAGGTTGATACCAGTTAGTTTTTTGAGAATATTAAGGGCATTTGGCCCTTGTAAAGCCAATTGCGATATGCGTGGCGAGGCGTTTTCAAGCACTGCGCCAAAATGGTTCTGTGAGTTAAGCCAGTTCCAGTCTTTCTGTATGTTAGAAGCATTCACCACGAGCATGAATTTTTCCTCATCGAATTGATGAACGATGAGGTCGTCGACAATGCCGCCCTTTCCGTTCGGAAAACAGGTATACTGAGCATTCCCAATAGTGAGCAAGCCCGGATTGTTGGAACAGACATGGTCAAGCAACTTTCGGGCATTGGGCCCCTTTACCCAAATTTCGCCCATATGAGAGACATCGAAGAGTCCGGCAGATTCTCTGACTGACAGATGCTCTGAGTTAATACCAGCGTATTCAAGCGGCATTTCATAACCTGCAAATTCAACCATGCGGGCTCCTAGTTGATAATGCCTGGCATTAAAAACGGTTTTATTCATATTTCAGATAGCTTTTGGCTCAAAAGTAATACAAAAACCCATAAAATATCCATGACTTTTACCACTGTGTACAGAAAGCTATATGGATGAAATAAAAAATGGATTATCTTTAGAAAATAATTCTTAATTTTCAACTCTTATTTGTAAACATCGTTTTATGAAAGTTGATCTGTCATACCTTAAGGAAATGTCCGGAGGAAATAATGATCTGGTGCTTGAAATGATTTCTATTTTTAAAACCCAGGTTGATGAATTCGCAGGTGACATGGATCAGCTTCTGGCAGAAAAAAAGTATGATTTGCTTGGCAAACTTGCGCACAAGGCCAAGTCTTCGGTATCTATTATGGGCCTCAATGAACTTGCCATCCGGTTAAAAGAACTTGAAAACTCTGCTTGTGCCGGAAAAAATATTGCTTCCTATAAGGGCATCATTGAGCTATTCAAGCAGGAAACAAAGGAAGCTGTAAAAGAGTTGGATTTGATCACTCAAAACATTGAACTTTACTTTTAAAAAAACAGCATATGCTAAAGGTTGAGAAAATTAACAATATAACCGTCGTACGCTTTGATAACATTGACAGGTTAAATGCACTGATCTCGGAACCTGTTAAGGAAGACCTGAAGAGTTTTTTCAATACCCCCGGAACAAGGCTAATTCTCAATCTTGAAGGGATCAGGTATATTGACAGTTCAGGTTTCGGAGTTTTTCTATCCATTCTTAAGGCTGCCTCCAACAATAAGGGCACTTTTAAAATGTGCTGTTTCAGTGCGGAGGTAATTGAACTTTTCAAGCTGCTGCAGCTGCACAACATTTTTACCCTTTACGCAACGCTGGACGAGTGCCTGGAAAGTTTCTAGCCGCCTGTTTGAAAAGGATGCTATTTGTTTCTGAACATAATACCCTGGCTGTTCCTGTCGATGACAACAGGCTGATCTCTTTTAACAGAACCTTCCAATATTTTCCTGGATAATTCATTCAGAATTACCTTCTGAATGACCCTCTTCACAGGTCTTGCTCCATATTGCGGATCAAATCCCTGGTCAGTTATGTAGTCAAGCGCCTGATCGGTAATTTCAATCCGGATGTCCTGATCTGCAAGCTTGTTAATGACTTGGTTAAACTGCAACCTGACAATATCGTGTATCTCCTTTTTTGTCAAGGGAGCAAACATGATCAACTCGTCAATCCGGTTCAGGAATTCAGGTCTTATGGTTTTCTTTAATAGCTCAAATACTTCATCTTTGGTTCTTTCAAGTATGCCCAATCTGTTTTCATCGCTGAGGTGTTCCAGATTTTGTTGTATGATGTGCGACCCGATATTGGAGGTCATAACGATCAGGGTATTTTTAAAGTTAACCACGCGACCTTTATTATCGGTCAGGCGTCCATCATCCAACACCTGCAGCAGCACGTTGAAAACATCGGGATGCGCTTTTTCAATCTCATCCAACAGCAAAACGGAATAAGGTTTTCGGCGAACTGCCTCGGTAAGTTGCCCACCCTCCTCATAGCCAATATAACCCGGAGGTGCGCCAACGAGTCGTGAAACGGTATGCCTTTCCTGGTATTCCGACATGTCAATGCGGGTCATCAGGTTTTCATCATTGAAGAGGAATTCCGCGAGGGCTTTGGCAAGCTCAGTTTTTCCCACGCCAGTGGTCCCCAGGAACAGGAATGAACCGATAGGTCGTTTGGGATCCTGCAGGCCGGCCCTACTCCTTCTCACTGCATCCGAAACAGCGCTGATGGCTTCATCCTGCCCAACCACCCGCTTATGAAGCTCACCTTCCAGGTTCAGAAGTTTTTCACGCTCACTCTGAAGCATTCTGGTTACCGGAATACCGGTCCAACTTGACACCACTCCGGCTATTTCTTCAGCACCAACTTCCTCGTTGATCATGGCGGAACTACCCTGCTGATCTGTCAGCTTGTCATTTAAGTGATGTATATTATTTTCAGCTTCCTTTATTTTTCCATACCTGATTTCCGCCACCTTGCCATAATCGCCCTGACGCTCTGCCTGATCTGCCTCAAACTTCAGATTTTCGATCAGTTGCTTATTCAGCTGAATGTCATCGATAATCTTTTTTTCAGCCTGCCATTTTGCCCTGAACTTAACCCGCTCCTCATCAAGTTCACTAATCTCACGGCTCAGGTCGGTTACCTTTGCTGTGTCATTTTCGCGCTTCAGCGCTTCTCTTTCTATTTCAAGCTGTTTGATTCGGCGCTCCAGGCTGTCAATTTCCTGAGGCACGGAATTCATTTCGAGTCTTAATTTGGATGCGGCTTCATCAATAAGGTCAATGGCCTTGTCGGGCAGAAATCTTTCCGTGATATAGCGATGTGACAGTTCAACGGCAGCAAGAATCGCCTCATCTTTAATTCTTACTTTATGGTGGTTTTCATAACGTTCGCGCAATCCACGGAGTATTGAAACAGTGCTGGGAACATCGGGCTCACTTACAGTAACAACCTGAAACCTGCGTTGCAGCGCTTTATCTTTCTCAAAAAACTTCTGATATTCATCCAGGGTGGTGGCTCCGATGACTCTCAATTCGCCTTTTGCAAGAGCCGGCTTCAGAATATTAGCGGCATCCATGGCTCCTTCACTTTTACCGGCGCCCACAAGTGTATGAATCTCGTCGATAAAAAGTATGATCTCTCCTTCTGCAGCAATCACTTCCTTCACAACGGCTTTCAGGCGTTCCTCAAATTCACCCTTGTATTTTGCACCTGCTATCAGGGCGCCCATATCCAACGAAAAGACTTGTCGGGTTTTCAGGTTGTCCGGAACGTCCTCTGAAATGATCCGGTGGGCAATACCTTCAGCAATGGCTGTTTTACCAACACCGGGTTCTCCAATTAAAATGGGATTGTTCTTGGTACGTCGCGACAAAATCTGCAATACCCTTCTGATCTCGTCTTCGCGGCCTATTACGGGGTCCGACTTGCCATTTCGGGCCTGCTCGTTCAGGTTAATAGCATATTTGCTGAGCGCATCGTATGTATCTTCAGCTGTCTGGCTGTTTACGACAGATCCCTTTCGCACACTCTGAATGGCGGCTGCAAGATCTTTTGAATTAACGCCAAAATCCTTCAGCATATTTGCAACTGAATCTTTATGCTCAACCATTGCAAGCAGCAGGTGTTCAACAGAAACGAACTGGTCCTGCATTTTTTTGGCCACATCAAGAGCAGATTGTAATACCCTGGAGGCATCGGAAGAAAGGTATTGCTCACCACCGGTTACCTTTGCATATGATTCAATAATGCGGTCAAGTACCCGTTCCATATCGCTTACAGCAATGCCTGATTTAGCCAGCAGATGCCGGGCAATGCTGTCAGTTTCTCCAAGCAACGCTTTGAGTAAATGCCCGGTTTCCACAGCCTGGTTGCGGGAATCACGAGCCTGCAGGAACGCCTTTTCAATGACTTCCTGAGATTTTATGGTGAAGTTATCAAAAGTCATGACTCACAATGGTTTTTCCATTTCACAGCAATTTTTAAACCAAGCCTGTTATTTGAATACATCATGCCAAATTGACACTAAATTGTTAATGTTAGCGACATTCTGTCTTCATTATCTCCAATGCCGGTTGATGAAAAATATAGAATTTAATGGCTGAAACCAATAGGGATGATTTACGTAAAAAAAAATATGCTGCTAACCAAGGATATGCCTAACCGACTATAAGCAATGAGCGAAAAGATTCTCAAAGCCTTGATGGAGTTGTTTGCTATTATCGCCAGTCCCGAAGGTAACGATAAGGACAGGCGGTCTGTTGTGCTTTCCTTTCTCAGCCGTCAGCTCAACCAGGAACTGGTTAAAGATTACATCCGGATATTTGATGCTTATTACGAGAAACATCAGGCGCTCAACGTTGAAAGAGGAAACAAGCGTATTGGTGCTGATTCCGTGAAGGTATTGAGAATCTGTCATGAGATCAATAAGGAACTTGCCCAAAAGCAAAAGGTTATTGTACTGGTTCAGTTGTTTGAATTTGTTAAATCAAACGATGGTGAGATCAGCGAACAGGAATTAGCGTTTATCAGGGCAGTTGCCGATTCGTTTTATATTCCGAACGAGGAATATCAGCTGATTATGGAATTTACGCTCAATTCATTCGACAAAATTCCGCATGACAGGAATCTTCTGGTTGTAAATAATAAAAAGGTCAGTGATTCTGACAAATACAAGCACCTTTATTCGGAATACCTTACCGGACAGATCTGGATCAGCAACATCCCTTCCGCCAACATGTACTTTTTGAGGTATATAGGTGTTAATGAATTGTATCTCAATGGTCAAATCCTACAACAGGACAAAGTATTTGTGCTGACAACCGGAACGTCCATCAGGAATCACCATGTAAAGCCGCTCTACTTCAGTGATGTTGTCAGCGTTTTCAAGGAAGATCTGGAACTGCATCGCATTGTTTTTGAAGCAGAAGGAGTTGGTTACCGCTTTTCAGGCGGAAATGCCGGCGTGCACGACATCAACTTCTGCGAAGATTCAGGCCGACTGGTAGGGATAATGGGATCAAGTGGTGCCGGCAAATCAACCCTGTTGAACATACTGAATGGCTCTATGAAGCCAATGGAAGGCCGTGTGTTAATAAACGGAATTGATATTCATAAAGACAAATTAAAGGCAAATGGGCTGATCGGGCATGTATCCCAGGATGACCTGTTAATTGAAGAACTAACTGTTTATCAAAACCTGTATTACAACACCAAGTTGTGCTTTGATCATTACAACGAAGACGAAATTGTGCAGTCGGTTAACTACATGCTTCAAAATCTCGGATTGTATGACATAAAGGACATACAGGTTGGAACGCCGCTGAACAAGAAAATCAGTGGCGGGCAAAGAAAGCGGTTGAACATTGCACTTGAGCTGATTCGTGAACCTGCCATTCTGTTCCTGGATGAACCCACGTCGGGACTCTCATCAAAAGACTCCGAGAACATCATGGATCTTTTGAAAGACCTGACACTGAAAGGGAAACTCGTGTTTGTTGTAATTCACCAGCCTTCATCGGACATTTTCAAAATGTTCGACAACCTGCTCATACTGGATACCGGAGGATACCTTATATATAATGGCAATCCGGTTGATTCCATCATGTATTTCAAATCAAAGGTTCATCAAGCTAACTGGGCCGACAGCGAATGTCATATTTGTGGTAATGTGAACCCGGAACAGATTTTCAATATTGTGGAGTCATTGGTTATTGATGAGTACGGCAAAGAAACAAGGACACGAAAAATGTCGCCCCATGAATGGTACCATGTGTACAAGAATTCCGGGATGCCGGTTAAAAAGAAACCTGATATTGACAACCCGCTGCCGGCAGTGGCATTTAAAGTGCCAAATATTTTCAAGCAATTGGGTGTTTTCATAACGCGCGATCTGATATCAAAGATCGTGAACACCCAGTATCTGATCATAACCTTACTGGAGGCTCCTGTTCTTGCATTCATTCTTGCCTTCATCATCAAATTTTTCAATGTCAGCGAAACCAATGAAAGCGGGTATACCCTGATGGAAAACAGCAACCTACCGGTATACCTGTTCATGTCGGTTATTGTTGCCACGTTTATGGGATTAACTGTAAGTGCCGAGGAAATCATAAAGGACAGAAAGATATTGAAGCGTGAGGCCTTCCTGAACCTGAGCTGGTCGGGTTATCTCCTTTCAAAACTTGCCGTAATGATGGCAATATCTGCCGTACAGGCGCTGACATTCGTATTGATCGGAAACAGTATTCTTGAAATCAATGGCATGTTTCTGAAATACTGGATTGTTCTGTTCAGCGCATGGACCGCATCGAATATTATGGGATTGCTGATTTCTGATAGCTTCAAAACGGTTGTTACCATTTATATCCTGATACCGTTTCTGGTAATTCCACAGATAGTGCTTAGCGGGGTAATTGTAAAATATGAAAAGCTCAATCCAAAAATCAGCTCGCCCAGCAAAATACCATTTTACGGTGAGATGATGACGTCACGGTGGGGATATGAGGCACTGGCTGTTGAGCAATTCATGAATAACAAATACAATGAGCCGTTTTACGCCATCAACAAGGCAATGAGTATTGCCGAGTACAAGAAGAATTACTGGGTGAAAAATTTGGAGAACAAGATAGATTATGTGGAACGTGACATCAAAAGGCAGGGAGAAAACGTTAAAACATCCGCCTATCTGAAACTTCTCCGAAATGAGCTTTCAGACGAGCTGCCCAATCTCAGAAAAATTCCCATTCAAAACGTCAGACAAATAGATTTTCCTTACGTTGAAAAGCTGGCTCCCGATCAGGTAAACCAGCAGGTGATTGATTCAACCCGTAAGTTTCTGAAAACCATCAATAAAATCTATATCCGAATTTACAATAACGCCAATGAGGCCAAGGATAACCTGATCAGGGAACAAGAAAAGACTCCGGCGGAAAAATTCAAATTTCTCGAACTGAAAAGAAGATATTACAATGAGAAACTGGCCGAATTTGTTGAAAACAACACAGAATTAATCAGAATCATTGAATACAAAGGAAGGCTGATTCAGAAAACAGATCCCATTTACCTCGATCCGGTGCATCCTTTTGTCAAAGCCCACTTTTATGCACCAAGAAAGATGCTTTTTGGACACTATTACAACACCTTCTGGGTTAATATATTGATTATTTGGGCCTATTCATTTCTGCTCTATGTGATGCTGTACTTCAGGGTTCTGAAGCGTTTTCTTGATTTCCTGGAACAACTGATTTCACGGAACAAACAGACATAAAAAAAGTCGCCTGCTGAGGCGACTTTTTAATTTCTTATCAATGCACTATAAAAACTGTATCAGTCTACAACTTCAATCATTTTAAATGGGATCCGGATGATGGATTCATAGTCTTCCCCGGCTTCAAGCATATCTTCGTCGTCCTCTTCATAATACCAATTGATGGAAATATCATGTTTTGATTTATGAATGGCCTCAAGCTTCTTGAAGACATCAAGAATACACTTGGAAGAACTTGTGTTGAAGTATTCCAGTTGCATGTTGACGACAGTCTTTTTCAACGGATTCTTGGCATATTCCTCGAGCCAGTCAACCAGAGGTTTATAGAATTCAATTGAGTTTTCAGGAATGGATCTTCCCTTAATCTCAATTACGCTTTCCTCCTGTATGAACTTAATCGAAGGAGTCTTCGGGGTGCTTTCAATGTTAATTGGTTCCATATGAATGTTGATTTCGAAAAACCGTTTTAAACACTAATCGTTAAATTAAAAAAATAATAATCGTCGTTATACTGATAAAAGTCGTATTCCAATCTGTTACCGGATTTCCGGGCAATATCAACCAAACCAAGACCTCCGCCTCCTTTGGCCGAGAGCTTCTGGTGATTCAGGATAAACTTGTACATATCCTTTAATTCGTCTTTGGTAAGCGTGTTGATTTTGTCAATTTTCTCCTTGAGAAATTTAATCCTTTTGGCGTTTACAAAATTACCAGTTGTTACCTTGTAGGATTCTCCATCTTTAACAATAACCAGAATGCCGAATTTGGGATCCAACTCCTCATGGATGCCCTCATGGGCCATTTCGATGTGATGAAAAAGGTTCTGAAGGCTTTCAACAAGCACGTTGTAAATTTTTTTGCGCAGTTTGCTGTCTGCGTCTGCCTCCTCGAGTTTTTTTTCAACAGCCTCCAAGATGTCATTGATGAGTTCTGAAGTTATGCTGCCCTTGTATGCCAGAATAACATCACCCTTGCTTAGATTTGAGTAATATTCCTTTAAATTAAAACTCATAAAAGGCTGGGTTGCTTATAAACCGAATAATGATCAATCAACAAATATATAAAAAAAAACACTTGTAAAAAGAGACAGCAAATAATTATAGCATGTTCAACCCCTTTAATTCTGGGTTAACCCTTTTGAAATATAGCTATTTTTAAATTATTAACACACTTAAAGAACGAATTTTTGTTGATCTAAGTTACAGAAACCCCATTCGAATTGCAGAATATCAATTCAATCTTTGATGGAAGCATTAAATCAGGTTATCAACAATCAGTTTTTGCTTGCTTTTTTAGACCCTTCGTACAAGGAATACCTGTTAAAGCGGCATTCGAGCTGACCGTTATATACAATAATCCGGGGTGAAGGTTTCAACCCGATATGTTTTACGGCTTCTGCATTTGAGCTTATAATCCAGGCATTGTAACCGGGATAATTCTTTTTCAGCCTATCGCCAATTTGTTGATAGAGTTCATTTAGATTTAGCTGTTCAAGTCGTTCACCGTAGGGTGGATTGATGATTACCACACCTGGTGAAGGTGGCGGTACCAGATCGTTGAAATGACAGGTAGAAAACCGTATTTTCTTCAGTACGCCGGCATTTTGTGCATGCCGTTGCGCCAGTCGAACTGCATCCGGGCTTAAGTCAGACGCATGAATGATAATTTTTTCGTCTTCCGCAGGTTTTCTTTCTTTCACTATTTCATTAAACATCAAGGAATCATAATCCTTCCAGCGCTGATAGCCATATTCCCTCCTGAGATCGCCCGGCGGAATACGTAACGACATCAGGGCAGCTTCAATAGCAATGGTTCCCGATCCGCACATGAAATCTACCAGGGGCATGTTATAATCCCATCCGGAAAGCTTGATGAGGCCAGCAGCAAGAACTTCATTCATTGGAGCCGGGCCTTGTTGTACCCTGTATCCTCTTCTGTGAAGCGATTCGCCACTGCTGTCGCGTGATAAGCTGACGGTTTTATTACTGATAAACGCGTTAATCCGCAATGTTGGATTATCCAGGTTCACAGAAGGACGACTGCCAAAACTATCGCGAAACTGATCAACAACTGCATCCTTGATTTTCTGGGCAATATATTGCGTATGGCTGAACAGGCTGGTACTTAAAGAGACTTCAACGGCAAGTGTGTCTTCTGCTCCCAGAAATCTTGACCAGTTGATGGTTCTGACGAATTCATAGAGCTCCTGTTCATTGTTGATTTCAGCCTCTTTAATGGGGACCAGAATCTTCAGGGCTGTTCTCAGGTTGAAATTCGCCCTGTACAAAAGTTTTTTATCACCTGAAAAGCTGACGGCGCGATTCAATATCCGGATTCCGTCGGCACCCAGTTCCCGTAATTCATCAGCCAGAACCTGTTCAAGTCCGAATAGCGTTTTGGCAATATACTCAGGCATAATTTTCTATTTTATTAATTCGTGTTTTCCGATTTCTTTCAAAAAAGCATTGGTAGCTCTTACAGCATTGTTCAATCGTTGTTCTTCATTTCCGCTGATCACAACATATCGCGATTCCAGCCTTTCCAGTTCATTTTTGTACATTGAAAAAAGCACCTCCCTCATTTCGCCGCCATTCTCCCTTACCGGATCTGGTGTCCAGGGAATATCTGCACTGCAAAGCAGGAAGAGATCCACCTGTTTCTGCTGCAGTTCTTCCTCAATCCATGGTGGAACCTGATGATAAACAACCTCAAACCAAATTTTGGTAACAACCAGGTAGGTGTCTATAAAAAGCAGCCCGACTCCCGGGTTGGCACTATCACTCACCTGTTCGCGCTGAACGCGGGCAATATGTTCAACATCCTGATAGGTGTAGTGCCTGTTGAGCCCGGTAATATAATCTCTTGCATATTCAGGAATGCCTTTGGTATGATAATACCCGGAAAGTTGATTTGTAAGTGTTGTTTTCCCGGTGCATTCGGGTCCGGTTATCACCACGCGGATCAGCGAAGCACTGCTTTCTGCAGTTCGTTTTTCCATTTTACATACCCAATTACAGCAAGTACAGTATAAATTAAGAACAATCCGGCACTGGGATAAAGATCTTTATAAATCATTACCGACATGGACAACAAATCAATGACAACCCAGAATAACCATTGCTCAATTATTTTTTGCGTCAGCATCCAGGTGGCAACCATACCACCAGAAGTCATCAGCGCATCAGCAAGCGCCATATCGGAACCGGCAAAATGCTTTAATGCAAAATATACAGGGATTGCAGAAACCACTGTGACAGCCATGCAAACCCATAGCAAGCCAGCTGACGCTTTATGAATTTTTAGCAGTGATTCCTTTTTCATCGCCACTTCAGGCTTGCGTGCCCAATTATACCAACCATAAAAACCAATCACCACATAATATACATAAAGAGCCGAGTAAGCATAAATACCTGACTTGAAAAAAACAAAAACATACAAACCTGAAGAAATGATTCCAAAAAGCCAAAGCAGGATCTTCTCCTTAATGGTAAAGAACACATAAAGTAACCCCGCCACCACAGCCAGAGTTTCGACGTAGTTCTGCTGTAACCATGATGATGCATTTATCAAGCCCGACATGAAACTTATTTGGTATTTAGCAGCATCGCCTCATACTTATCCCAGTTTTTCAGAATAATCATTGCGGTTTCAAATTTGGGATCTTTTTCGTTGCTGATATAGTAAAATTCACTGCTCGACCACAAATCGCGGGCAATATATGCTTTCAGAATAGTTTCTATCTGTTCTTTGGAAATTGAGAAATCCTTTTCAACCACCGGCAAGCCTTTTTTATCGGCATATTCCAATAATCGGCGCATGAACTCCTGATCAATCATGAAGTTATCCCTGAAGTTACTGACGTTTCTATACTGACTAATCAGTGCATTGCGATTTTTATCTACATATTCCAGGACAAACTGATCCAGAATCCTGCGGCTGATAAGCTTCCGGTAATAGTTGGAATAATAACTGGTATCAATGGAGACAAAGTAATCAGGCATGATGCCGCCCCCTCCGAATACAAGTCTGGTATTTTTAAGCGTGTAATACTTCAGTGAATCGGGAAAATGGATGCTGTCTTTATGTGAAAGCTCTCCATTGTTATAGCGGTTCAGTAATTCCTTGTCATAATCGTCCCTGCTCATATCATAAGGTTTCTGAATGAGCCGCCCGGTAGGTGTATAATATTTTGCAATGGTAAGCCGGATCATCGACTGGTCGGGCAGCAACAAAGGCTTCTGAACAAGACCCTTGCCATAGGAACGGCGTCCTACAATAATGCCTCTATCCCAGTCCTGAATGGCCCCTGCAAGTATTTCACTGGCTGAAGCAGAACCTTCATCAATCAGAAATACAACATGTCCCTTTTCAAAGTTTCCGTCCCGCGTGGCATAGTATTCTTTTTTGGGACTGTTTGTACCTTGCGTATACAGTATCAGCTTGTTGTTATCAAGAAATTCATCAGCCAGCTTAATGGCAACTTCCAAATATCCGCCACCGTTGCCGGTAAGATCAACAATCAGGTCCTTAACGTGATCATTTTTGAACCCTGCAACAATTTCCTTAAATTCATCGAGGGTGGTCATAGAAAAACGGTTGATTTTCAGGTAACCGATGTCATCGGTTGCCATATAACTGGCCTCAATGCTTTTAATTGGTATTTTATCCCTGATAATTTCAAAATCAATCAATTCCGAAATATCACGCCGGAACACTGAAACATTTACCTTAGAACCTTTTTTACCCCGGAGCATGCCATAAACCTTGTCGGAATCAATCCCAACTCCAGCTATATTTGTGCCGTTAACTTTCACAATCCGGTCACCCCGTTTGATTCCTGCTTTGTTAGAGGGGCCTCCTTCTATGGGTGATATCACATAAACTGTGTCATTTAACAGGTTGAATGAAATTCCGATACCTTCGAAGTTACCCTGAAGCGGTTCGTTTAATTTGGCAACTTCGTCCTTCGTCAGATAAGACGAATGGGGATCCAGTTCCTTCAGCAATTCAGCAATTGCATGTTCAACCAGCTGTTCCTGGTTGACTGAATCCACGTAGTATTTTTCAATCCATTCGAGTACCTTGCCAAATTTAAACGCTTGTTCATACAAGGTTTGTGAGCGGGCACCCGTTGCCAGGAGTGCAAGGAAAGCAAATAAAAACAAAAATCTGAAACAACTTCTCATATCCAACCCGTTAATACATACAAAAGATCATCAGCAATCATACGTTTATTCCCATTCAATTGTTGCGGGTGGTTTTGAACTGATGTCATAGACTACCCTGTTTACCCCTTTAACCTTATTGATGATTCGGTTTGAAATATATCCCAAAAAATCATAAGGGAGGTGTGACCAGTCGGCAGTCATTCCATCGGTTGATGTAACAGCGCGCAGTGCAACCACATTTTCATAAGTACGCTCATCTCCCATTACACCTACTGACTGAATGGGCAACAGTATGGCCGCAGCCTGCCATACTGAATCGTATAGATTATGGTTCTTTAACCCCTGGATGAAAATATCATCTACATCCTGCAGCAATTTTACTTTTTCAGCGGTAACATCTCCCAGTATTCTTATGGCAAGCCCGGGTCCGGGAAACGGGTGCCGGTTCAGAATTACTGTGTCAATGTTGAGGGCTTTGCCCACCCGCCTGACTTCGTCCTTAAAAAGGAGTTTGAGTGGTTCCACTACTTTAAGATGCATTTTCTCGGGAAGTCCGCCCACGTTGTGATGCGATTTTATTGTGGCTGAAGGGCCATTAACTGATACCGATTCAATGACATCAGGATAAATGGTTCCCTGTGCCAGCCATTTCACGTCTTTTACCTGAATTGCTTCGGCCTCGAAAACCTGAATAAAGTTACGACCGATACTTTTTCTTTTGGCCTCCGGATCGGTGAGGTTCCTGAGGTCACCCAGGAACAGTGATGCAGCATCAACCCCGTGAACATTAAGACCCATATGCTGGTATGAAGCAAGAACCTTCCTGTACTCATCCTTCCGGAGTAATCCATTGTCTACAAAGATGCAGGTCAGGTTACTGCCTATGGCACGGTGGAGCAGTACCGCAGCCACCGAGGAATCAACCCCTCCGGAAAGGCCCAGCACAACCCTGTCGTTCCCCAATGTATTCTTCAGATTGTTAATAGTTTCATTAATAAATGATTCGGGGGTCCAGTTCTGACTGCACCCGCAAATGTCAACCAGAAAATTCCGTAAAATCTTCAGGCCTTCTGTTGAATGGTATACTTCAGGATGAAACTGGATACCGAAAGTATCTTCGCCCTCAACTTCAAAGGCACCGATGGCAACATCCTTTGTATTTCCGGTCACAACATACCCCGACGGGAGCCTGGCAATGGTATCTCCGTGTGACATCCAAACCTGAGAGCCATTATTTACGCCGGTAAATAACCGGCTTTTCGGTCCGGAAACCTCAAATGCAGCACGCCCGTATTCACGGCTATTGGAAAGTGTTACCTCTCCGCCAAAAAAATGTGCCAGGTATTGTGCTCCATAACAGATGCCCAGAACCGGCAATTTGCCTTTCACTCCGCTGATGTCAGGAACGGGAGCTTTTTCATCGCGCACAGATGAAGGGCTGCCCGACAAAATAACCCCTTTCAAACCGGGAGTAAGGGTAATGGGCATGTTATAAGGTTGAATTTCACAATATACGTTGAGTTCTCTAACACGGCGTGCTATTAATTGGGTATACTGGGAACCGAAATCAAGTATAATCACTTTTTCTGCTGAATCTGACATGTTGTTGCGTGAATTAAATATCAAATATATGCTTTTTACGATCCTGATTCAACACGTACAGGATCAATTGAAAATTTGTCACCATCTGATACGGCTTCGGTATTGGGAAATACATCTCGTGCCTCATTCAGAAGCGGTGCAATGCTTTTATAGCGAATTGAAAAATGGCCTATGAGCAATTTACCAACATTTGCCTGTTTAGCCAACCGGGCAGCTTGTTCCGAAGTGGAGTGACCGGTAAGCTTAGCCAGCTTTTTGTCTTTTGCTGAAAATGTTGCTTCAAAATACAACAGGTCGACATCCTGCAAAACCGTTTTCAACTTTGAAAAACACAACGTATCCGTGCAAAAGGCATAAGAACGTGTCTTAAACGGCGGCAAGGTAAGCTCGGCATTTGGTATAACCTGACCATCAGCTGTAATATGATCCATACCTGTTTTGATGCTCCGGATATCCTTAATACCCAGTGCATATTTCTCAATAGCTTCCTTACGCAGGTTAAGCATCATCTTCTTTTCCCTGAAAAGAAAGCCAACCACCGGTACACTATGTCTTAAAGGTATAATCTCAACCGACAGGTGCTTGTCGTTATAAATTTCCATCTGCTTTACAGCAGTGAAAGGATGGAATACAATATCAAACGACAAATCCATGGCAAAGTGTTGCCTGAAATGTTCCAGTGTTGCCTCAAAATCACGATGTGCATAAATATGCATATCCCCTTTTCTACCCATCAGGTTATATGAAGACAACAGTCCGAACAACCCGAAAACATGGTCACCATGGAGGTGGCTGATAAAAACATGGCTAATTCTTGACATGTTGATTGAGAACCTTCTGAGTTGTATTTGAGTTCCCTCACCACAATCGAGCAAAAAAAACCGCTCACGTACATTGAGTACCTGAGCGGTAGGAAATCTTGAAGTTGTAGGTATAGCAGAGCTACTTCCCAGTACGGTTAACTCAAAAGCCATCCGGGTAATATCATACTAATTGGTCGATTCAGCAAAAATCTTGGTTGCTTCCTCAAGGGAATCAGCAATATTAAGTACAGTATCGAGCTGTGAAATAGTGATTAACCTTTCAACAGCATCGTTTAATCCGGTGAGCACAAATGTGCCATTGGCGTTTTTGCATAACCTGTTGGCTACCAAAATCGCACTAAGCCCAGAAGAATCACAATACCTGCACTTACTCAAGTCAAGGACAATGTTTTTCTCACCGTTACCTGACACCAGCACAAGTTCCGATTTTAGGGTTGGAGCAATGTGCGTGTCAAGTTTCTCCTCTAATACCTGAATTAATGTATAATTCTGGAGCTTTTCGATTTTGAATTCCATGATGAAAATATTAAATTATTTTTCTTTTATTCGTTTTCAGCCTGGTTTTCATCCTTCTCAACAGTCTTCTTTTCAGTTTTCTTTCTACGTGATTCTTTCTTTTCCATTTCTGTTTTTATGGCAGCCAGATCGGTGATGTCGCCAAGCGTGGTTTTTTCCATGCTGGTTTTCAGTTTCTTGGTTGCTTTATGCACAGATTCAGAAGTCGATTTATGTTCAACATCAGCTGATGCTCTCTTGGCATCCTCGTATATTCTGCTGTGTGAGACAATAATTTTCTTCGATCCCTTGGAAAACTCAATCACCTTAAAAGCAAGCTTCTCTTCCATTTTAGCTGCCGTACCATCTTCTTTAATCAGGTGTTTTGGGGTAACAAATCCCTCAACGCCATAGGGTAACGCAACAACTGCTCCTTTATCGGTCATTTCAACAATGGTTCCTTCATGAACCGAATCCACAGTAAACAACGTTTCAAATACATCCCATGGATTTTCTTCGAGTTGCTTATGACCTAAACTGAGCCTTCTGTTGTCTTTATCTATTTCAAGGACTACTACGTCGATATTTTCTCCAATGCTTGTGAATTCAGCAGGATGTTTGATTTTTCTGGTCCATGAAAGATCAGAAATATGGATCAGTCCATCCACGCCTTCTTCTATTTCAACAAAAACACCGAAGTTTGTAAAGTTACGAACTTTTGATGTATGTCGACTGCCCAGAGGATACTTTTCTTCAATATTTTCCCACGGGTCGGTCTTCAGTTGCTTCATACCCAACGACATCTTCCGCTCATCACGGTCGAGTGTGAGAATAACAGCTTCAACTTCATCGCCTACTTTCAGAAATTCCTGTGCGCTACGAAGGTGCTGCGACCATGACATTTCGGAAACATGGATCAATCCTTCTACGCCGGTTGCAATTTCAATAAAGGCGCCGTAGTCAGCCATAACAACCACTTTGCCTTTAACCTGGTCACCCACCTTAAGATTGGTGTCGAGTGAATCCCAGGGATGGGGTGTAAGTTGTTTAAGACCAAGTGCTATGCGCTTTTTCTCATCATCAAAATCAAGTATAACCACCTGAAGCTTCTGGTCGAGCTGAACAATTTCTTCGGGATGGTTGATTCTTCCCCATGAAAGATCGGTGATGTGAATCAAACCGTCAACGCCACCCAGGTCAATAAATACACCGTAAGATGTGATATTCTTAACAGTTCCTTCAAGGATCTGGCCCTTCTCCAGTTTGGCAATAATTTCCTTTTTCTGTTGTTCGAGTTCAGCTTCTATAAGTGCCTTATGCGATACAACAACGTTTTTGAATTCATGATTGATTTTTACAACCTTGAATTCCATTGTTTTACCTACATAAATATCATAATCCCTAATCGGTTTAACATCAATTTGCGAACCGGGAAGGAAGGCTTCTATACCAAATACATCCACAATCATACCTCCCTTGGTGCGACACTTGATATAACCCTTTATGATTTCGTCTTTTTCCAAAGACTCATTGACTCTGTCCCATGATTTGAGGGCTCTTGCCTTCTTATGCGACAGAACCAGCTGTCCTTTTTTGTCTTCCTGACTTTCAATGTAAACTTCTACCTTGTCTCCAATTTTCAGATCGGGGTCGTATCTGAATTCATTAAGACTTACTACGCCTTCGGATTTATATCCGATGTTCACAACTACTTCGCGCTTGTTCATGGAAATAACGGTACCGTCAACCACCTCATTTACCTTTACGGCACTGAGGGTATCATTGTACATTTTTTCCAGATCTGTTTTTTGAATTTCTGACTGGTAATCGCCTTCTTCATACTTTTCCCAATCAAACTGCGGGTCTGATTCAATTAATACTGAACTCACCACATCTTTAACCTGCTCTTCAGCCTTTTCAACAGGCTGTTCAAGATTGTTTTCCAAATGATCAACCATTAATTAATAAATTATAAATTAGTAAATTAGACATTATATTGTTAAAATCGAGCAGCAAAAGTATAATTTTCCCCCATAAAAAACTAAAGATACAAAAAAAAAAATAAGAAAGTGGCACCCAAATTTGTTATTGAACCACAACTGTTTTTAAGATAATTACTTCTGAAATTATTGGTTTGAAAGGGTTATTTCTCATAAATATCCATGAAATTGGCTGAGGGCATCGCAGAAAACACTATTTTAGTGCCTTAAACTTAATAAAGACACTTATGAAAACCCTGATTATCGGAACAGGTTATGTAGGACTGGTTACCGGAGCATGTTTTGCCGAAACCGGAGTGGATGTGGTATGCGTGGACATCAACACAGAAAAAATAGAAAATCTCAAGCAGGGCATCATTCCCATTTTTGAGCCCGGACTGGATCTGATTGTCAAAAGAAATTTCGAAAAGAACCGGCTGAACTTTTCAACCAGTATCAAGGATAACCTGAAAGACATAGAGGCTGTATTCATTGCCGTGGGAACACCCCCCGGTGAAGATGGCAGTGCCGACCTGAGCCATGTAATCAGTGCAGCCAGAGAAATTGGCAGGCACATGGATTCTTCCCTGGTTATTGTAACCAAAAGCACTGTTCCTATTGGGACATCCCGAAAGGTTAAGGAGGCCGTTCAGGAAGAACTGAATGCCCGTGGCGTTCAGATCAGCTTTGATGTCGCCTCCAATCCTGAATTTCTAAAAGAAGGAGCTGCTGTTGATGACTTTTTAAAACCCGACAGGATCATTCTCGGAGTGGAATCTGAAACTGCGAAGAAAGTATTGAACAGGCTGTATCATCCATTCCTGCTCAACGGACACCCGTTGATTTATATGGATATTCCTTCGGCTGAAATGACAAAATATGCAGCAAACTGTATGCTCGCTACAAAAATCAGTTTCATGAATGATCTTGCCAATCTTTGCGATCTGGTAGGTGCCGACATCAGCATGGTCAGAAAAGGTATCGGGAGTGATCCCAGAATAGGTAATAAATTCATCTATGCCGGCATAGGGTACGGCGGCTCCTGCTTTCCCAAGGATGTGAAAGCCCTTATTAAAACTGCTGACGATAATGGCTATTCCCTGGAACTGATTAAGGCCGTTGAAAATGTGAACACCCGGCAGAAGACAGTGTTGTTCAGCAAAATTCTGAACCACTTCAGAAATGATATTAAGAATAAAGTTTTTGGAGTGTGGGGACTGACTTTCAAACCCAATACAGATGATATGCGCGAATCACCTGCTCTTATTCTCATTGAACAATTGATTCATGCCGGAGCAAAAGTCAGAGCCTATGATCCGGTAGCCGTAAAGGAGGCACGAAAAATTTTGGGTGACAAAATTACCTATGGCAATGACATGTATGATGTACTCATTGATGCAAATGGATTGATTCTGGCCACAGAATGGTCTGAATTCCGTGTGCCGAATTTCAAAGTACTTACAAGAATTATGAAAGACAAAATCATCTTCGACGGACGCAATATATATGATCCGGTAGATCTTGAAGAGAATGGGTTTACCTATTACGGCATTGGCAGAACACACACCAGAAGTACGTGAAAAGGATTTTAATTACCGGAGGAGCAGGCTTCATTGGTTCTCATCTTTGTGAACGACTTCTCAATGAAGGGAATGAAGTGATTTGCCTGGATAACTATTTTACCGGGTGTAAAAGCAATATTGTGCATTTGCTGAATCATCCCTACTTTGAGCTGGTCCGACATGATGTGATCATGCCTTATTTCTGCGAGGTAGATGAGATTTATAACCTGGCGTGTCCGGCATCACCTATTCATTACCAGTACAATCCCATCAAAACCATTAAGACTTCTGTAATGGGTGCCATTAACATGCTCGGACTGGCCAAAAGAGTCAAAGCTAAAATCCTGCAGGCATCCACCAGTGAAGTGTATGGCGATCCAATGGTGCACCCGCAACCGGAAAGCTACTGGGGAAATGTAAATCCCGTTGGGCGTCGTTCCAATTATGACGAGGGAAAGCGATGTGCCGAAACCCTCTGTATGGATTATCATTTTCAGAATAAAGTACGGGTGAAAATTGCAAGGATTTTTAACACATACGGTCCCAGGATGAGTCAGCACGATGGAAGGGTCATGTCAAATTTCATTACAAGTGCGTTGGCAAACAATGACCTGGTAATTTATGGAAATGGAAATCAGTCCAGAAGTTTCCAGTTTGTTGACGACCTGGTTGAAGGATTGATTCGACTCATGGGAACCGCCGATGAATTTACAGGTCCGGTTAATATCGGCAATCCCGAAGAAATTTCGATCAACAGTCTGGCTGAAAAAATTATTTTCCTGACGCAGTCGAAATCAAAAACTGACTACCAGCCAGGAAAAGATGATGATCCCATGCAAAGAAGGCCGGATATAACGCTGGCGATGAAATCGCTCGATAACTGGTATCCCCGGATTACTTTAGATGAGGGTTTAAACATGACAATTACCTACTATAAAACGCTGCTTAAATTATAACTTTACCGATTATTATAATCTCAAATCATGAAAGGAATTATTCTTGCCGGTGGCTCCGGTACCCGGCTATACCCGATTACCAAGAGCATATCAAAACAAATCATCCCCATTTACGATAAGCCGATGATTTATTACCCGTTATCGGTTCTGATGCTGGCCGGAATCAGGGAGATTCTGATCATTTCAACACCCAAGGACATCCATCTTTATGAAGATTTGCTTGGCACAGGCAATCAACTGGGCCTTTCGCTTTCATACGCCATTCAACCTTCGCCCGACGGACTCGCCCAGGCTTTTCTGATTGGAGAGCGATTTATTGGGAATGAGCCTGTATGCATGGTATTGGGCGACAACATCTTTTATGGACACGGATTCGGAAACACGCTGGCCAAAACTTCCCTGCTACAAGACGGCGCTGTGGTTTTTGGCTATTATGTTAACGACCCCGACAGATATGGCGTGGTGGAATTTGACGAAAATGGCAGGGTAATCAGCATTGAAGAGAAACCCACACAACCCAAATCAAATTATGCAATTACCGGCCTGTACTTTTACGGAAATGACGTGGTGGAAAAAGCCAAAAAGTTAAAACCCTCTGCCCGCGGTGAACTTGAAATCACAGATCTGAACAGGCTATATTTGGAAGAAAACAAACTCAAGATTAAGATCCTGGGACGGGGCATTGCGTGGCTGGATACAGGCACACATGAAACACTGCTTCAGGCTTCGGTATACATGCAGACCATTGAAGAAAGACAAGGGCTCAAGGTATCATGCATTGAAGAAATTGCCTTTAAAAAAGGATACATCAATTCTGATCAGCTTTTGGCTCTGGCATCGCCACTCAGCAAAAATCAGTATGGAAAATACCTTCTTAAAATAGCATCAGAGAAAACCTATAACTTTGAAATTGAAGATAACGAATGGAACTAATCAATACGGGATTTCAGGATTTAATATTAATTAAGCCAACTGTTTTCGAAGACAGCCGGGGATATTTTTATGAAAGTTACAATAAGTCGGCCTTTAAAAAAGCAGGTGTCAATTGTATTTTTGTGCAGGATAACCAGTCATCTTCATCCAGAGGAGTTGTACGCGGGTTGCATTACCAGCTGATGCCATTTGCACAGTCTAAACTTATACGTGTTTTAAGCGGAGTCATTTTTGATGTAGCTGTAGATTTGAGAACCGGATCTGAAACATACGGCAAATGGTACGGCACTGAATTGTCCTCGGAGAACTATTTGCAGCTGTTCATACCACAGGGATTTGCCCATGGCTTCTCTGTTTTATCGGAAACAGCGGTTGTTCTTTACAAAACCGATGATTTTTACAAGAAAGAAGCAGAAAGAGGCATCCGCTTCGATGATCCTGCGCTGCAAATCGATTGGAAGCTGGACCCGGCAGAAATAATCGTTTCTGAAAAAGACCGCCAGTTGCCACGCATCGATAAGGCTGAAACCAACTTCATTCTGTAAGGCCATGACAAAGATTCTGATAACCGGTTCAAATGGCCAGCTTGGCTCGGCAATCCGTGATCTGGCTGCTGATTATCCGCATTTCAGTTTCACTGGAATTGACATTCACGAACTTGACCTTACCAATGAAACCCAGGTAAGGCAGTACCTGCAACAGCATGCTTTTTCATACATAATCAATTGCGCTGCCTACACCGCGGTTGATATGGCTGAAAGCCAACCCGACAAAGCCCATGCAGTAAATTCAGGAATTCCACAATTACTGGGTAAAATCTGCAGTGAAAACGGTACCCGACTCATCCATATTTCAACTGATTATGTTTACAATGGAAAGCAATGGTCTCCCCATACCGAGGATGAACCTTTGGCACCGGTATCGGTTTATGCAAAAAGCAAAGCTGCAGGTGAAACGGCTTTAAAAAACAACCCTTTGGCGTTAATCATAAGAACTTCATGGCTTTATTATAAAACCGGCAATAACTTCCTGCGAACCATGCTTCGGCTTTCAGCCGAAAAGAAAGAAATAGGCGTAGTAACGGATCAAACCGGAACGCCAACTTATGCAGCTGACCTGGCAGATGCTGTTTTAAAAATCATTGATTATTCTGAAAAAAACGGGTTCATTCCGGGTATTTATAATTTCTCCAATGAGGGTATTTGCAGCTGGTATGACTTTGCCGTGGAGATTATGCAACATGCGGGAAGCAATTGCCGGATCAACCCCATCAGAACTGCGGAATATCCGCTGCCGGCTTACCGCCCGGAATACAGCGTACTGGATAAAAAAAAGATTAAAACTGTTTTCTCACTTACCATACCTTATTGGAGAAACAGCATGCAAAAGGCCATGCGGGAAATGGCATTGAATAAGTAATTTTTAATTGTTTTAAAAATTCAGGAATATGGATAACAAGGCATTGATCGAGCAGGTCAGAACACGTGCCGGCATGTGGCTGAGCGACAAATATGATGAAGAAACCCGCAAAGCAGTAAAAGATTTGCTGGCACATAATGAAGAGGAGTTGATTGAATGCTTTTACCGGGATTTGGAATTCGGAACAGGCGGATTACGAGGTATTATGGGTGTAGGCACCAACCGCATGAATATTTATACGGTAGCAATGGCAACTCAGGGCTTAAGCAATTACCTGATGAAGGAATTCAGTGATATTCCCCAAATCAAGGTAGCTATTGCATATGATTGCCGGAACAACAGCAGGCTCTTTGCAGAAACTACTGCCAACATTTTTTCGGCAAACGGATTCAAGGTTTATCTTTTCGAGGATCTCCGGCCCACGCCTGAACTGTCATTTGCCATCAGGCATTTCAATTGCCAGAGCGGGGTGGTTATTACTGCTTCACACAATCCCAAGGAATATAATGGTTATAAGGCGTATTGGGATGATGGCGGGCAGATCATTTCACCCCATGATAAACTGATTATCCAGGAAGTTCAGTCGATTCAATCGATTGATAAGGTTAATTTCAAAGCAAAACCTGAACATATTGAAATTATAGGGGAAGCGGTTGATGCTGTTTACACCAAACGGATTACTGAACTTTCGTTATCGCCTGAGGTAATCAGGAGGCAAAACAACATGAAAATTGTTTACACCCCGCTGCACGGATCGGGTGTTAAACTGGTTCCGCAGGTACTCCAAATGTTTGGCTTCACCAATGTCATTCACGTAGAGCAACAGGACATCCCTGATGGCAACTTTCCTACTGTGCATTCACCCAACCCCGAAGAAAGCAGTGCCCTTGAAATGGCAATAAAAAAGGCAGAGGAAACTGATGCCGAGCTTGTTTTGGCAACCGACCCCGATGCCGACCGCGTTGGCGTTGTTGTAAAAAATAAAGACGGCCGGTTTGTCATTCTCAATGGCAACCAATCGGCTACCCTGCTGATTAACTATCTGCTTACCAAATGGACCTCCAATGGGAAAATAAAGGGCCGGGAATACATTGTTAAAACAATAGTAACTACCGAACTCCTGGCGGATATGGCAAAGAAATACAAAGTAGCCTGCTATGATGTATTAACCGGATTCAAATACATTGCTGATGTGATTAAGCATTTGGAAGGTAAGGGCACCTTCATTGGCGGAGGTGAAGAGAGCTACGGATACCTGGCAGGTGATTTTGTACGCGACAAAGATGCCATTATGGCGTGCGCATTACTCTCAGAAGCCGCTGCCTATGCAAAAGATCAGGGGATGACCATGTTTGAACAATTGCTGGAAATTTACAGGGAATTTGGTTTATACAAAGAGAAGCTGATTTCGGTTACCAAGAAAGGCAAATCGGGCGCCGAGGAAATTCAGGAAATGATGAAAAAATTCAGACAGCATCCTCCGGCATCAATCAATGGGTCGGCCATGACTGAAATTATGGATTATCTCGATCCGAAATGTCTGGAGAAAGCGACCCAAAAGAACGGAGGGATCAGGATACCCAAATCAGACGTATTGCAATTCTTTACAGCCGATGGCACCAAAATTTCCATAAGGCCTTCCGGCACCGAACCTAAAATCAAGTTTTACTTTGGAGTAAAGGAAAAGATGAATCATACCGGCGATTACCAAAAGGTAAATGAAGCTTTGAATAAGAAAATTGATGACATCATCAAAGAACTTAAGATCACCTGACATGAAATCCTATCGTAAAGAGTTGTTTTTCCATATTGATACAAGGAGAAAACTGGTGAATATTACACCCCAGGTTCAGCAATGCATCAATGAAAGCGGTATCAGAGAAGGGCTTCTCCTATGTAACTCCATGCATATCTCAAGCAGTGTTTTCATCAACGACGATGAATCGGGCTTGCATCATGATATTGAAGTATGGCTTGAAAAGCTTGCGCCTGAAAAGCCTTATGATCAATACCGGCACAATTCGTTTGAAGATAATGCCGATGCACATTTGAAACGAACCATCATGGGCCGGGAAGTAGTTGTTGCCATTACGGGAGGAAAAATGGATTTTGGTCCCTGGGAACAGATTTTCTATGGCGAATTCGACGGTAAAAGAAACAAAAGGGTGCTGGTAAAGATAATTGGAGAATAGCTATTGGCTATTGGCTATTGGCTATTGGCTATTGGCTATTGGCTATTGGCTATT
>CAYTNC010000004.1:0-43590 GCA_964438935.1 uncultured Bacteroidales bacterium | reverse complement strand
GAATCGTCCGGTCAAATATCAGGTTGAAGCGTGCCATGGAAAGGCTCTGGATCATATTCACGGAAACGGAGCAACTGTTTGCCACATCAAAACTGAATCAGAAACTTTGCGAACTGCGCAACATGATCAATGCAGGTTACCTGATTATCAAGGCGGCCCAGCAACGAAAGGAAAGCAGGGGGCTCCATTACACACTCGATTATCCCCGGAAGAACCCGGTTAATACTGCGGATAACTGATCAGGATGAGGTCGAGCAGTTTTTCAATTTCTTCAATATCCAATGTGGTAACCAGTTTCATCCGGATGTCCCTGAAATCGGGCAGCCCTTTGAAATAGTTGCTGAAGTGCCGCCTCATTTCAAAGATTCCCCTGGGAATTCCTTTTATCTCAAGCGATTTCCGGAACTGGAGCCGGGCCAGGTCCACTTTTTCATTCAGGGTCATTGCCGGAAGCAATTCACCGGTATTTAAAAAGTGCTTGATTTCACGGAATATCCACGGTCTTCCAACAGTTGCCCGGCCAATCATGATGCCGTCCACGCCATAGTTGTTAAAGGCATCACTTGCTGATTGCGGGGTGATGATATCGCCGTTGCCGATAATCGGAATCTTCATCCGGGGATTGTTTTTTACTTCACCAATGAGGGTCCAGTCGGCATTGCCCTTATAAAACTGCGCCCGGGTGCGCCCGTGAATGGTGAGCGCCTTTATTCCCACATCCTGCAATTTTTCCGCGATCTCCACAATGTGCTTGCTGCTGTCGTCCCATCCCAGCCGGGTTTTAACAGTAACAGGCAGTTTCACTGATTCTACAACGGCTTTTGTCATTTCCACCATGAGCGGGATGTTGCACAACATGCCTGCGCCTGCTCCCCGGTTGGCGATCTTTTTAACCGGACAGCCGAAATTGATGTCGATCAGATCGGGCTTTGCCTCTTCAGCAATTTTAGCGGCCTCAACCATGCTTTCAATCAGATGCCCGTATAGCTGAATGCCAATGGGCCTTTCACTGTCAGACAGTTCCAGTTTTTTAAGGCTTTTTTTGGCATCGCGGATGAGCCCGTCGGAGGGGATGAATTCGGTATATACCATATCTGCACCAAAGTGTTTGCAGATAAAACGGAAGGAAGGATCTGTTACATCCTCCATGGGTGCCAGGAAAAGGGCTTTGTCGCTAAGCTGTATGTTGCCGATTTGAATCAATGGGAAAAGTTTAAAAAGCAGGCAAATTTAACAAGATTGTTGTGATAGTTCATCATATGATATGCCGCAACAAATACCACATAAGTTTTATTAATTTTGACCGGAAAAATATTTCAACTATGTCATCATTATTTGATTCACTGCGCCAAACCTATGTGCAGATGCGCCCTCCGGTGAAACTGATTCTATTGGTTTTGCTTGTATTGGTTATGGCTTTATTCGGAACACTGGCAGCATACCTGGTATCGGTTCCCCTGTATCACATTGATATGAATACACTGGCAACTTTTTTGAACAATCCCAATCCGGAAAATATAGGCGTGATCAAGCTTTTCCAGATTTTTCAGTCGGTTTTTCTTTTTGTGATTCCGGCCCTGATTGCAGCGTGGTTATTCAGCACGGATATGGGATTTTACCTCAAAACAGGGGAAAAAACATCCGGCATCACACTGATTTTGGTAATTCTTGTTCTTTTTGCCGCTATTCCTGCCATGAACATGCTCACCTGGATAAATTCCCGGCTTGATCTTCCGGCCTGGCTCAATGGTATTGAGCAAATGATGATAACCAGTGAAGAAAGTGCGGCAGAATTAACCAAAGCTTTCCTTGATGGCCGCTCAAACGCAGACCTGGCTGTAAACCTTTTTATGATAGCTGTGCTGCCTGCTATTGGCGAGGAGTTTTTTTTCAGGGGCGTGTTGCAGCGCATTTTTACCGATTGGACCAAAAACAGTCACTGGGCCATAGTCATCACTGCCTTTATTTTCAGTTTTATCCATTTCCAGTTTTTTGGATTTCTGCCCAGGTTTTTACTTGGACTGCTTTTTGGGTACCTCATGCTTTGGAGCGGTTCCATTTGGGTACCTGTGGTGGCACACTTTATAAATAACGGAATGGCTGTGGTGTATTATCATTTTGCCAACGAACCTTACGGGGAAACGGCCATGGACTCCTGGGGCACTTCAGGGCAGCAACACTATTATTTTTATATCAGCGTATTTCTAACTTGTCTGTTGCTCGGAATGGTGTTTCTTCATGAGAAGGGGCGCGTCAGGCTGAAGGGGGAATGATTTCCGGTGATTCTTTCTGAATCAATTCATTCTTCCGGTAAAAATAGACCACACCGTAAATCTTGGCGTGGTTTCTTTTGGCATCATCGGGCAGGTCTTTATAATGATCTTCCACCTCATTCCAAACCGAGGCAATGATTTCATCTACGATAAGACGTTGTTCAATCAGCTTTTCCTGGCTCCTTTGCAGGTTTTTCTGAAGTATCTTCTGAAACCGGTGGGCCTCCAGAAAATTTTCATAGTGTACCTTAACAACGGCAATTGAGGGATTAGTAACAGGTGTCAGGCCTTTTTTCTGCCGCTGCATTTCACCCTGGATCAGTTTTTCTCCCCAGCTGAGTACTTCGGCTTCGCTGTTGAATGAAGGGACCCTGCTCTGGGTGTTACTGAAGCCAAAGTAATCGCGGTCGTTGGAAGACATTTCACCACGGGCAATGGCCATATTGATCACCTGGATGAAATGTGAAAGATAGAGTTTGACTCTTTTAAGCAGTTTTCCGTAATCCTTGCTTTTCTCTACCTGTTTGTTGAAAGCCTGCCTGCTTTCCAGCACAATTTTTTCAAAATTGTGCATATTCGAAATTACTTTCTGAAAAGTAGCCTGCGAGAAAGCCAAATTAAACGGGGGTAATTCCTTCCCCTTTTCATATGCGATCCGCAGCGCACGGAGTCGGGCCAAATCAGTATTTGGAAGTCGTCTGTATGGCATTGTTTTTTTTCAGATTATACGAAGATAATTAATAACTTGTTTATATCAATATGGGATAGCCTGACATTCATTTTTGATAAAAACTGATTTTTCTGTGGGTTTAAAGCAAAATAGATTATAATTTTATTGTCGTATATAAATGAATTCAACCATGTTTCCAGCTGAAGTTTACATTCAACGAAGAAAGCGCCTCAGGGAGCTTGTGGGGAGCGGAGTAATCCTGTTTTTAGGCAATAAGGATGTTGCCATGAACTATGCTGCCAATAATTATCCTTTCAGACAGGACAGTTCTTTCCTTTATTATTTCGGGTTGGATATTCCCGGACTGGCAGGAATGATTGATTGCGAGCTGGGTGGAGAAATCATCTATGGAAGTGATCCCACGCTTGATGACATTATATGGGTTGGGAATCAGGAGCCGCTGCAGGAACAGGCCTTAAAAGCAGGCATCACCCTGGTAAAACCTCTTGAAAGGCTTGATGGGGACGTATTCAGGGTTATTGCACATGCGAGAGATGTGCATTATCTGCCGCCATACCGCGAGCAAAGGAGGCTGCAGCTGGCTTATTATGATAATTTGAAATACGAGGAGGTTGACCGGAATGCCTCAAAAGCACTGATCAGAGCTGTTGCCACACAGCGTTCTGTTAAGGACTCCTATGAAATTCAGGAGATGGAAGAAACCATGACCCGGGTTACCGGGGAAGCTTATGCCCACGCCATCAGGCAAATTAAACCCGGTGCTTTTGAATACCAGGTAGCCGGAGCATTGGAAGGAACGGCACTTGCAAAACATTGCCGGATGGCCTATCCGGTAATCTGCAGCATCAACGGACAGATTTTGCATAATCATTATTATGGCAATGAACTTAAGAAAGGTCAACTGTTGCTGATTGATGCCGGAGCCGAATCGCTCAGGCGCTATGCAACGGATATTACCAGGACGTACCCGGTTGGGGGAAAATTTTCCAGCCAGCAGGCAGAAATTTACAAAATTGTGCTGGATGCCCAGCTTGAAGCCATTAAGGTCATCAAACCCGGCAAGCCCTATGTTGAAGTACATAAATTAGCTGCCACGGTGATAGCTCGTGGCCTCAAGGAACTCGGCCTGATGAAGGGCGATGTTGATGATGCCGTAACCCACGGCGCCCATGCCTTGTTTTTTCCACATGGAATAGGGCATATGATCGGGCTTGATGTGCATGACATGGAGGATATTGGCGAAGAATTCATAGGGTATGACCTTGATTTCAAGCGCTCGGATCAGTTTGGAACTGCCTACCTGAGAATGGCCAAACGGCTTCAGGAAGGAAATGTGGTAACTGTGGAACCGGGCATTTACTTCATTGAACCCTTGATTGAAAAGTGGCACAGCGAAGGACGGTACCGCGATTTCATTGATTACAAGGCCGTTCTGAAATATTCAGGTTTTGGAGGCATCCGCATCGAAGACAACATTGTGGTAACAGACAAGGGCCACAAGGTGATCGGCAAGCCCATTGCCAAGGAATTGACTGATGTGGAAAGTTTGGTAGGGAAGTAGCTTAATTGCCATTCAGCCATTACCTGGCCATAAGATTCTCAATTTCTTCAGGTTCCAGTGGGATACCCTGCATCAGGTCTTCATTACCATCGCGGGTGATGAGGATGTTGTTCTCAAGCCGGATACCGGTTTTTTCAGCGGGAATGTAAATCCCCGGCTCACAGGTAAGTACCATGCCCGGCCGGAATTCAGCTTCTTTACTGCCCACATCATGAACATCGAGCCCCAGGAAATGGGAGGTTCCATGCATGTAATACTGCTGATACAGGGGGTTATTCATGTCCTGGTTAGCCAAAGCTTCAGCTGTATAGAGCCGCAGTTTCACATGCTCATCGCCGAATCGCCTGCATACTTCCTTATGCACATTACTGATGGTGTTCCCGGGCTTCATCAGTTTGCAGGCAAAACGGAATACATCCAGAACGCTCCTGTAAAGGTCTTTCTGCCTTTGTGTGAATTTGCCGTTAACCGGGATGGTTCGTGAACAGTCGGCTGCATAATTGCCGTATTCGGCACCAAAATCCATCAGCAGCAGATCGCCTTCATTGCAAACACAGTTGTTGCTTACGTAGTGAAGTGCACAGGCATTGATTCCGGAAGCAACAATAGGAGGATAAGCATGGCCGCGGGCCCCGTTTTTAAGGAAAGCATAGGTGATTTCAGCTTCGACCTCGTATTCCATGGTGCCCGGCCGAAGGCATTTCAGCACATTTTCAAATGCCAACCCGGTTATTTTGCAGGCTTCACGAATCAGGAGCACTTCCTCTTCCGATTTGATCACACGCAGGTCGCGCATAATGGGAGCCAGCCTTTCATATTGATGGGCCGGAAATTTTTGCTTCAGCTCATGAGCCAGCCGCAGGTTCCTCACCGGCAACTCAGGAATGGTTTTTTGTAATTCGGGGAGGTTGAGGTAAACATTTTCAGCATAAAACATAAGTGGAGCCAGTACTGTTTCATACTCGTCGACATACTTAACGGTTTTTATTCCGGAAATTGCCATGGCTTCCTCAGGAGTGAGTTTATGCCCTTCCCAGGTTTCCAGTTTGCGGTTGGGCCTGAGGATGAGCAATACTTTCTGCATCGATACATCGGGGTGGTCAGGTGCAACCAGCAAAATTGTTTTTTCCTGATTGATCCCCGTGAGATAGAAGAGGTCGGCATCCTGCCGGTATGGAAAATACTGGTCAGCGCTGCGATACATCTCGTCATTGGCATGCAGGATGGCCAATGATCGGGGTTTAAGCGCATGCTCAAGCCGATTTCTGTTCTTAATAAACAGTGAGGCAGGTATTTCAGTGTTTTTCATCTGTTTCCGGGGGCCAGGGTTTAACGTGTTATATATAATTTGTCTAAATTAGATATTCAGAAAACATCTGTTGTAAAAATAAAGCTAAGCTGGTAAATTTGCCGCTTTATCATCAAGCAATTTTCAACACTTTTAGCGATTAATAATAGTTCTATGAGTAATTTTCTAACCTCATCCATCGGGAAAAAGCTGATCATGTCTCTGGCCGGGCTTTTCCTGGTTACTTTTTTGTTGGTGCACCTGGGCATCAACCTGAGCCTTTTTATTGCAGATTCGCGTGAACCTTTTAATAAGGCGGCCCATTTTATGGGGACAAATGTGATTGTAAAAGCGTTGGAGTTTGTTCTTTTCGGAGGATTCCTGCTCCACATGATCTACGGCGTGGTGCTGCAATTGCAAAACTGGTTTGCACGGCCCAACCGGTACAAAAAGGAAAACTACGCCCAGACTTCGTTCTTTTCCAAATTCATGATCCATACTGCGGTTATCATTACTGTTTTTCTGGTTATTCACCTCTTTGATTTCTACCTGAAGGCCAAAATATTCGGTGATGTTCCCCTGGTGGTATATGATGGCAAGGAGTACCACGACCTGGGTATACTGGTGATTGAAAAATTCAAACTGGGTTGGGTGGTTGTTTTTTACATAGCCTGTTTCCTGTTGCTGTCCTTTCATCTTTTACACGGCTTTCAATCGGCATTCCAGTCGCTGGGAATCAACCACAAAACATATACTCCGCTGATCAAGGCAATAGGAGTGATTTACACTGTTGTAGTAACAGCCGGATTTATTTTTATTCCTGTTTACGTTTATTTTTGGATGTAAGTATTTGAATCTTTTGATATGACTCAGCTAAAAGCACGCATACCCGAAGGCCCGCTGGCCGAAAAATGGACCAACTACAAGGCTTCACAAAAACTGGTGAACCCGGCCAACAAACGCAAACTCGACATTATTGTGGTAGGAACCGGCCTTGCAGGTGCTTCTGCTGCTGCCAGTTTGGGAGAGCTAGGTTTTAACGTAAAGGCATTCTGTTACCAGGATAGTCCGCGCCGTGCGCACAGCATTGCAGCCCAGGGTGGCATCAATGCTGCCAAGAATTATCCGAATGATGGCGACAGTGTGTACCGCCTGTATTACGATACAATCAAGGGAGGCGATTACCGCTCACGTGAGGCCAATGTTTACCGGCTTGCCGAGGTAAGCGGCAGCATCATTGACCAGTGCGTGGCCCAGGGGGTGCCGTTTGCAAGGGAGTACGGCGGATTGCTTGACAACCGTTCTTTTGGCGGGGCACAGGTATCACGTACTTTTTATGCCCGTGGGCAAACGGGCCAGCAACTTTTGCTAGGGGCATACAGTGCCATGATGCGGCAGGTGAAACTGGGCAGGGTGAAACTCTTCCCGCGTACCGAAATGCTCGATGTGGTGCTGATCGACGGGAAAGCCAGGGGAATTATCACCCGAAACCTGGTTACCGGAAAAATTGAACGACATTTCGGACATGCCGTGGTAATTGCTACCGGCGGTTACGGCAGGGCTTTCTTTCTTTCCACCAATGCCATGGGCTCAAACGGCAGTGCTGCCTGGCAGGTATATAAAAAGGGAGCTTATTTTGCCAACCCGGCCTTTGTTCAGATTCACCCAACCTGCATACCGGTTCACGGAGATTACCAGTCGAAGCTCACGCTGATGAGCGAAAGCTTGCGTAACGACGGCCGCATCTGGGTTCCCAAAAAGAAAGAAGATGTAGAGGCTTTGCGCAACGGACGCATCAAACCTAAAGATATTGCTGAAGCCGACAGGGATTACTACCTCGAAAGGAGGTATCCGGCATTCGGCAATCTTGTGCCACGGGATGTGGCATCGCGGGCTGCAAAAGAAAGATGCGATGCAGGTTATGGCGTTGGCAGCGGGTTGGCTGTATACCTCGACTTTGCCGAGGCCATTGGCCGGTTGGGCAAGCATGTGATTGAGGAGCGCTATGGTAACCTCTTCCAGATGTATGAAAAAATTGTAGATGACAATCCCTATGAAACACCCATGATGATCTATCCGGCCATCCACTATTGCATGGGCGGAATCTGGGTTGACTATGAACTGATGACCAACATACCGGGATTGTTTTCTATAGGTGAGTGTAATTTTTCGGACCATGGGGCCAACAGGCTGGGGGCATCTGCTTTGATGCAGGGACTGGCTGACGGGTATTTCGTGTTGCCCTATACAATACAGAATTATCTTGCAGGTGAAATTCTGACTCCCCGGATTCCGGTTACGCAACCTGAATTTGAAGAATCTGAAAAAAATGTACGGGAGCGGTTGAACAAGCTGATACAGATCGGCGGCAAACAATCTGCTGACCAGCTCCACCGGAAATTCGGACTGCATTTATGGGAAACCGTAGGCATGGCAAGGAACCGGAAAGAACTTGAAAAAGCTGTAAAAGATTTCAGTGCCCTTCGGGAAGAATTCTGGACCGACCTGCGGGTTACCGGAACGGTTGATGAGCTGAATCCTGAACTCGAGAAGGCTATGCGCGTTGCTGATTTCATTGAAATGGGCGAACTCATGGCTCGGGATGCCCTGCAGCGTGAAGAATCATGCGGGGGTCATTTCAGGGAGGAATACCAAACCGAAGAAGGAGAAGCAAAAAGAGACGATAACGGATTCATGTTCGTGGGAGCCTGGGAATATGCCGGACAGGGTAAAGAACCCATCCTGCATAAGGAGTCGTTGATTTATGAAAATATTAAAGTACAGTCGCGCAACTACAAAATATAGCACTATGGATTTTACACTCAAGATATGGCGTCAGGAAAACGCCAAAACCAGGGGAAAATTTGAAACCTATCCTGTCACCGGAATATCGGCAGACTGTTCTTTCCTTGAAATGCTGGACATTTTGAATCAACAGCTGGTTGATAAAATAGAAAAGCCAATATGCTTTGATCATGACTGTCGCGAAGGCATTTGTGGAGCATGCAGTTTGTACATCAACGGACATCCGCACGGCCCCGACACCGGAATAACAACCTGTCAGTTGCACATGCGGAAATTTAAGAATGGCGATACCATTATAATAGAACCCTGGCGCGCCAAGCCTTTTCCTGTAATAAAAGATCTGGTGGTCGACCGCTCGGCATTTGATCAGATCATGGAGGCCGGAGGATATGTATCGGTGAATACCGGCGGTGTTCCGGATGCAAATGCCATTCCGGTTCCCCGCGCCAATGCCGAAACGGCTATGGATGCTGCAGCCTGTATAGGTTGCGGGGCATGCGTGGCTTCCTGCAAAAATGCTTCGGCCATGCTATTTGTGGCTGCCAAGGTTTCGCAATTTGCACTACTGCCCCAGGGTAAGATTGAGGCAAAGGAAAGAGCCATCAATATGGTTGCAAAAATGGATGAATTGGGATTTGGTAATTGCACCAATACCGGAGCATGCGAAGCAGAATGCCCCAAGAATATTTCCATATCACATATAGCCCGTTTGAACAGGGAATACCTGACCGCCAATATAAGTTAATCTTCAGCGGTACCCAAAGAATCCTTGTCTGTTGTGGTGGAGAGGATGAGAAAATCAAAGTCGTGATCGTCTGATAAAACCTTGCAGTCGAGCTTGTTTCCACTGATGATGCTGGTCTGGATCAACCCTATCTGGGCTCCGGTATCTCTTTCCAGGGCCTGCGACCTGATGTCCCTCTTCAGCTTACGCAACTGGACTTCATCAAATGCATTGATCTCTTTGCAATAGCTGATCAGCTTCGGACCGTGTTCGTGACGAATCCGGTTACCAGTGGTAATTGTCAGATTATTTTCAAAATTCTGGATGGTAACCCACCCGCTACCGCAGGAAACGCCGCTTTTTACATCAACCATTTCAGCTGAATAATAGGAAACATTCTGGGTAAGTTCCATGAAGATACGAAAGAGCTTTTGCACAGTTTTGAAGTCAATTTCCGGCAACAGCTTGATCTGATTGCCCAGTATGGAGATCAGATTCACGGTAAAGGCTCCCTTATAAATGAGCAGGGAATTTTCCTGGTAATCTTTATCAATTGTCATAGATAGTCGGAATTCTGGTATGAAGTTAATCATTTTACACGTTACAACCTGCGTACTATGGAAATAACTTTCTTAAAACTCTTAATTTTTCCGCTGGAATGAAACAGCTGACCCTGTATGATGTATACGCCCATATCCGCAGGCTCTTTATTGGCCTTTTTGCCATTCCATTCCAGATACTCATCAGTTCCTAACAGGCAGTTCACTGCCAGGTCCTTAACTTTGATTCCATGAACATCATAAACCGCAATACTGGCCTTCCATCCCGGATTATTAACCTTCATGTGCAGGATGACCTCATCATCAGTTCCGTCATCATCGGGAGAGCAAATATCTGATGAAAGCGAGATTTCAGGGTCGTTATCCCTGTCAAGATGCTGTGAATTCACGTAACCGGGCGTTCCATAGCCCGAAGAAGTGGAAGCAGAATACCAGTTATTGGCATCACTGGCAGGCTTGCCGGGATCTATTCGTTCAAGCGAAACACCATGGGTATCGCCAAGCAGGTTATCATGCATGGCGCTGTTGTAAATCAACTCATCAATAATCCGGTAATTGGTGTCGGATAAAACCAGCAATGCACCCTCATCCGGAAGCTGAAACAGTTCCGGAATTTCCAGCACAGCTGAAACATACCGATCCATGGTATTGTGGGTCAGATTCCTGGTGTCTTTTGCAATTACCAGGTATCTTCCGGGGAATAAGATAAAGGGGTCATTCTTTAATAAAAGGGTATTTTTTATGGTTCCGCTAATCTCGTCTGACAATGACAGCTGAAATGAGGCCAGGTCAATTACTTTATCCGACCGGTTATAGAACTCAATGAATTCAGACAACCCTTCAGCCGGGCTGAACATGATTTCGTTAAAAATAACATTACCTGCAGCAGGCTGATTTGCCAGGGCAAAATCTGCCATGGCATTGTCCTTCAATAAATTTCCTGCGCAATCCCGGAGTGTGCTCATTACCGAAACCGTATAACGCAGTTCCGAATGAAAAGCCTTTGGGTATTTAAGTAATGCAGTTCTATAATCCGGCTCAACCGGGTACACAGCTGTGGGATGATACAATCCCTGGTTTGCCGAATAGGTTTCAGATGACCGTAATGAAATGCCTTCCATGGGTTCGCTGAAGTGGAGCAAAACCATACTGTCGGATGGGAGGGTAGCCCTGATGAGAATTGGTGCTTGTGTGTCGGGATTATCAGCAAAGCAGGAATTTCTTTTACCGGGGGTGCCGCCTGCCGGATCCGTTGAAACGCTCCAGTTTTCAATACCTCCGCAGGGATTGCCGGGATCGATGATCTCGAGCGACCAGCCGCCATCGGCTTTCTTGCTGTCCCTATACCAATGGTTGGTAAAAGTTACCGTATGGATGACTGTTCCGTCATTATTTTTCAGAGTAAGGGTTTGTCCGCTGTTTAGTATCGGAAGCATGCCTGCTACTGCAATGGTTTTGCCAAAGGAAGTCAGCAGGGTGTCTGACGATTGGCCGGTCAGCATCATGTATTCACCAGGCTCAATCCAGGCCTCCGGCAGCAATTTCTGATACTTCCCTGCAATCAGCAACCAATCCCTGAGGTTCAACGGGGTTAAAGTACGGTTGAATATTTCAATATACTCCGCTGCGGGCAGTCCAACACAGGGAACAGGATCTGCCATTATTTCGGTAATGACAATGGGGTAGGAATCAACAGTGTTAATAAGGGCCGGAGTGTTCTGGGAAATTGCCTGGAATGGAATTAAAGAAAAAATTACCCCTAAAACTTTCATAAATCAATTTTTTTACCAATTTTGCGGGTAACAATGGAGCAATTTAATCCATTGTAAAAAGAAATCAAAGAGAATGTTACAAAAGATTTTTTGCCTCGGCGTATATAAATGCAATAACAAAGCTACCGGCTATTCCATAAAAAAATGGTAATAACCGGCAGCTGTATTGTCTTTCTTATATACACTGCGGTAAAATCTAAAGATCTTTTGGGATGTTCTCTTTTGTTGTGTATGGCAGTAATTAATTTCTAAAATTTATAAACATGAAAGTTGCAGTAGTTGGGGCTACAGGCCTGGTTGGTACCCAAATGATGAAGGTACTTGAAGAAAGGAAATTTCCGGTAACCGAATTCATACCGGTTGCTTCAGAGAAATCGGTGGGTAAGAAAGTGACTTTCAAAGGTAAAGAATATGCTGTTGTTGGCATGCAGGACGCCATCAACCTGAAACCGCAGCTTGCCATTTTTTCTGCAGGTGGCGGCACTTCAAAAACCTGGGCTCCCCAATTTGCAGCGGCAGGAATTACGGTGGTTGATAATTCCTCGGCATGGCGCATGGAGCCGAATATTAAACTGGTTGTCCCGGAGGTAAATGCACATGTGTTGACCAAAGACGACAAAATAATAGCCAATCCGAATTGTTCCACCATTCAGATGGTGGTTGCTTTGGTGGGTGTGCATAAAGCATATAAAATAAGGAGAATTGTTGTATCTACCTACCAATCGGTTACGGGTACCGGGAAAAAAGCGGTTGATCAGTTGATGAATGAAAGAAAGGGTATCTCCGGCGATATGGCCTACCCGCATAAAATAGACATGAATGCATTGCCGCATATCGATGTTTTTCTGGATAACGGGTATACCAAGGAAGAGATGAAAATGGTGAACGAAACCAGGAAAATTATGGAAGACGACACCATACAGTTAACCGCCACCACGGTTAGGATACCTGTAATAGGCGGGCATTCCGAAGCAGTGAATGTTGAATTCGAAAAGGATTACGAGTTGGCTGACGTCATAAAAATTCTGGAAAATACATCTGGCGTGATTGTAATGGACGATCCGAAAAATAATGTTTATCCCATGCCGATTATTTCACACAACCGTGATGAGGTATTTGTTGGAAGGCTCAGGCGGGATGAGTCGCAGCCAAAAACGTTGAATATGTGGGTTGTATCGGATAACCTTCGCAAGGGTGCTGCCACCAATGCTGTTCAGATTGCCGAATACCTGGTACAGAACAAACTTATTTAATACAGGAAGTTATCGTAAGGGTACCGGGTGATGTGAATCTCCCGGACCTTTTCGTATAGGTGGTTTTTTAATTCCTCGATATTCTGCTTTTTTAGCGCAGAAATGAAGATCGAAGGCGCATGATCCTTTGCCATCCAGCTGTTTTTAAGCTCTTCAAGCGTAAGATTCTTTTTTTGTTTCGGACTCAGATCGTCTTCATCCTTTTTTATAAAGCTGTAAGCATCAGTTTTGTTAAATACAACCAACACAGGCTTATCAGCAGCGTGAATATCTTGCAGCGTTTGGTTTACAACTGCCATTTGTTCTTCGAAGCCAGGATGCGAAATATCCACCACATGCAATAAAAGATCTGCTTCACGCACTTCATCAAGCGTTGACTTGAACGATTCAACCAGGTGATGCGGAAGTTTGCGGATGAAACCAACAGTATCCGACAATAAAAAGGGAAGGTTGCTTACAACTACCTTACGGACTGTGGCATCCAGGGTGGCGAACAATTTGTTTTCAGCAAAAACATCCGATTTGCTCAACAGGTTCATCAGTGTGGATTTGCCCACATTGGTATAGCCAACCAGTGCTACGCGCACCATCTTACCCCTGTTTTTACGCTGCGTGATCATCTGCTTGTCGATTTTTTCAAGCTGATCTTTCAGCAGGGCAATCTTGGTTCTGATGATCCGACGGTCAGTTTCAATTTCGGTTTCTCCGGGGCCCCTCAGGCCAATTCCTCCGCGTTGTCTTTCGAGGTGGGTCCACAAACCGGCCAGCCGGGGAAGCAGGTATTCGTACTGGGCAAGTTCAACCTGGGTTTTGGCATAGGCGGTTTTAGCGCGATGGGCAAATATATCCAGTATCAGGTTGGTCCGGTCCAATACCCGGATATTCAGTTCCTTTTCAATATTGCGCACCTGGCTGGGTGAAAGCTCATCATCAAAAACCGCCAGGTTGATTTCGTTTGCGGTCACGAATTCCTTTATTTCTGCAAGTTTTCCGCTGCCAATGTAAGTGCGGGCATTTGGAACATTGAGCCGTTGAATGAAATTTTTAACGGGAACAGCACCTGCTGTTTCAAGCAAAAATGACAGCTCTTCCAGGTATTCCTCAACCTGAGAAAGTGGCAGATCGGTACCGGAAACGCCTATAAGTACAGCTTTTTCAGGTTCAGTAGTATGGATGTATCCTCCCATTTATAAACAGAAATTCTTAACAGGGAGCAAAATAAGTAAAATCATTTTAACGGATGATGCTGCGGTTATAATTTATTGCTTCGTGAATGGAATTCTTCAGCGCCTGTGTGCAATCAATGATCATCTGGATGTCATCGGGGAAAGGTATGGGCTCCAGATCCACCAGCTTCCTTTTCTCGGGTGAAAGTGCATTGAGATCACCAATGGCGCGGGCAGAAATGTGTTCAAAACGGGTAGCGGCAGCTATGGGCTGTTTCTTTAACAGCGTCTGCGGATTAACGGCCAAAAACTCCACCTCTCCTGTTATACTACACTCTTTAAACTGTTGCGATTCAATAACGGTACATTGGATTTCTTTGAATTTTTTAATCCTGATGTCATTGCCCGCCGTGTCTTTCATCACATTGCCGCGGGCATCCAGCACATATTCAAAACCGTTATCAATGGTTTTCTTTTCAATGATGTCTTTGTCCTTAACCAGGTCAGGTGAAACGGAAATTGCCTGCAGCACAATATCTATGTAATAATCATACCTGATGTTTTCATCGGTTTTTCGGGTGTAGTATTCCACCCATTCGTTGTTCAGCTGGGTGGCATTAACGGCAACAAGTCCGTCGCTGAATTCCTGCGGCAGGTTAATAATGGTGCGGTTCACCACGCCGATTAATACCCGGCTCATGCCCTGATATTTGGCCTCATTAATAATCTGATTCAGGTCGGGATAGGAGTCGCCTGAGTAGTTCCGGGCTTTAACCAGTTCGTAATAAGCCTGCCTGTATGAATCCTTGGTTCTGTTTTCCATAAGCTTACGCCCGTGTGCATTGAAATAGTCGGCAGCTTTGCGTTTAGCAGCTACAATTTCAGCATCATAATCCACAAAGCTGTATTGAATTCGCTGGCCGTTCAGGTTTAACGGCAGCACACGTTTAACAGATGTCTGCCGGTTCTTCAGGTTGTCAAATAAACTGAGCATTTCATCCCAGGTATCAGGATTTCCCTCTGTTTTCAGGTATTTAATTCGTTCCAGGTCCCTTTCGTTAGCCAGTTTGTATGCTTTGTCAAGCATAGCCGCATCCTCTTCATTATTCGGATTCTTTATCAGGTTTTTAACTGATTTTTCAATAATGGCATCATAGTTACCTTGCTGCAAAAGCTTTTCAGGGGATGCGCAACCAGCAACTACAAGAAGAAGCAGAATAAATGGAGTAAATATTTTCATAAGAGATATTTTCGGTACAACAATCTATATTTTATATGTGACAAAAGTAATGCCATATAAATACGACAAAAATTGAAATATGTTTTTTTTGCTTGAATTGTTTTATTTTAATACTTTTGCCCTCTCCTCACACAAAACTGACAGCGGTCAGACCCACACACACCCATTGCGGGGAATTAGCTCAGTTGGCTAGAGCGATTGCATGGCATGCAATAGGTCAGGGGTTCGACTCCCCTATTCTCCACCAGCAAGTGTGGGTCTGGCTTCCGCCGGAACGAATCATTCACAATCAACTTATTTTTTACGGTTTCTGATATACAGGAACAACAATCCAAGCAACAAGGTGCCCAAACCGGCTAAAATGATGATCAGCATCCGGTTCCGGCTTTGTTGTTTGAGATACTGGCTGTTGATGTTGTTGATATACATATCCGTCATCTTATCATCAGCATCTGTTTCCAGGTCTGCCTTTCTTCTTAAGGCTTCTTCATTCAGCTTGGTAAGAATTTTCTGGGTTTTGTCGAACTCCAGGTCCATTTCATTTTCAGACACAGGGATTTCAATGCTCACATTCTTCTGGTTGAGATCGGCAAGCTCCTGTTCCATGGCAGCAGCCTTCTCAAAATTCTTGGAGGCATTATAAGAAACAGCAAGTGCTTTTATATTTTTTGCCATTATGGATGTTACATTCAAACTGTCGGCTATTCTTCTGCTTTTTTCATAGCTTTTTATAGCCATCTCCTGCTTCCCTGATCTCCGGTATGCATTACCCAGGTTAAACAGGGTAACTGCCTGCCCATAATCATATTTGGTGTCTTTCTTGTTACTGAGCGACCGTTGGTAATAGGCAATGGCATCCTCATACTTATTGTTTATAAACAGCAGATTGCCCAAATTATTCAGGGCCATAGAAGCTTCTTTCCGGTTGTTGTTTTCGTTCAGATTCTTCATGGATTCCTTAAAGAATTTTTCTGCCTCAATATAATTACCCATTTCATAATGGGCCACTCCAAGTTTATTGTATACCGATCCCAGTGCTTCATCCATATTCAGTTTCTGAATAATGGCAACGGTTTTTTCATAGGAACCAATGGAACTGGTAAGCAATTTTTGCTTGTAGTAAACGTCTCCCAGGTTATCTTCCACATCCTTGAGCCCCGGTTGATCCTGTATGCTTTCTTTTATTTTGGCCGACTGCTGGTAGTAATCAATGGCATTTTTATAATCATAGGTGGTTTCATATACATTGGCTATATCCGACATTACCTTGGATGCCCCGGCCTGGTCGCCTGATTTTTCCTTCAGTGAGAGCGATTTTTCCAAGGTTGTCAGCGAATTCTGAAAATCACCCGCATTGTAATACGAGTTGGCGAGATCTTCATATACTGTGGAAATAGCCCCTTCTTTGCCCAGTTTTTCTTCAATGGCGAGTGCTTTGCTGTAATACATAATGGCCATTTCATCGTCATTCACCTTTTTGAAAGCATCGGCAATTTTCCGGTAAACGGCTGAACGAACAGATAAATCACTGCTTTTTTCAGCCAGGCGAAGTTCTTCGGAAAACTGATCCAGGATGGCTTTCCGGCCCGACTCAAGCGTGGATGCCGAGGGTTCAGCAACTTTTTGTTCAGGAGCAGACCCTGCTTGTTTTGAAGCAGCTTCCTTTGCTTCGGCTTCCCTGCGAAGTTGTTCCTGTTCCTGTTTTCTGGCCAGATCAACCTTTCTCTTGACTTCGGCAAGTTCATTAGTTCCCAACGTAGCTTCAATACCCTGCATTTTGAGCCTGGGTTCATCTTCCGTGGGTACTAAATCCGAAGCCTTTTCATATTCATACATGGCTGCAGCGTAGTTTTTAACTGCCAGGTATGCATCTCCTTTTTTAATATATTCTTTATACTGGGCTGTTTTATCGGTAACCTGGGCATTGCAATTGTTCATGCCGGCACCGGGAAGCAATAAGCCCGATATAAAGAAGCAGAACAACACCACAACTTTCGGACTGCCTGTAAATAAGTGCTTTCTCATAGGTTTCAGGTTTTAAAGCTCATACGCAATATATCAATCATTTGATACATCACCTAAAAGATAATTTTATGTAAAATAAGCTAATTTAGCTGAAATCTTGCATATTTTCCGGCTAAACAAAGAACACAATTCGTTGTTGTAATACTGACACATTTTCATGAATTGAACGAATGACAGGAATGGCATGAAAATTGAAAATATAGATATATGAAAATAAATGAATATGAAAATAATGTATAAAACTAAGTATGCTGCTGTTGCTTTACTGGCTCTTTCCATAATCAGTTGCAACAGCGGACAAACCGCACAATCTACAGTAAAAGAATCTGTTTCGACCACGGGTCCGGTTCAGGCAGTCATTGAACAATCAGTAAATGCCGCTCCTGTGCATATAACCAAAGCTGAATTTCTGAAGCTGGTGATGGATTTTGAGAAAAGTCCGGAAGAATGGAAATTTCAGGGCGATAAACCCTGCCTGATCGATTTCTACGCCGATTGGTGTGCCCCCTGTAGAATTACTTCACCCATTTTGGATCAACTGGCCAAAGATTATGCCGGAAAGATCAACGTTTATAAGGTTGATGTGGATAAGGAACAGGAGTTGGCAGGGGTATTTGGTGTTCAAAGCATACCCGCCTTTCTTTTTTGTCCGGTTGAAGGAAAGCCAACCATGTCCGCTGGAATTGCGGGTTCTCCTGAGGCCACCAAGCAAATGTTTATTACACAGATTGAGGAATTGTTGCTTAAAAAGACAAGCGATTCTACCCTTTAGCAGTTATCCATTTTTATCAACATGGGGAACATCATGCGGTAAACTGAAGTAATTTTACCACATGTACTTGATTTTTGATACGGAAACCACCGGATTACCAGCTAATTATAATGCACCGGTAACTGATGCGCAGAATTGGCCCAGAATGGTTCAGCTGGCATGGGAATGCCATGATCAAACCGGCCGCCTGTTGTATAACAAATCTTTTGTAATAAGGCCCGAAGGTTATGTGATTCCGCAGGCTGCTGAGCAGGTGCACGGTATTTCAACAGAAAAAGCCCTTGCCGAAGGAGTGGATCTGGAAACCGTGCTCGGGGATTTTGATACGGATCTCAGGCAGGTTTCCGTTGTTGTGGGGCACAACATTTCCTTCGACCTTAAAATAGTGGGGGCTGAATATGTCAGAAAGGGCCTTGCTACGGTTCTTCATGATGTGCACCCGCTTTGTACCAAAGAAACATCAACGGATTTCTGTGCCCTGCCCGGAGGTAAAGGCGGCAAATTCAAATGGCCCACCTTGTCTGAATTGCATACCCGGCTCTTTAATGAAAGTTTTGAAGAGGCCCATAATGCAGCTGCTGATGTGGCAGCTACTTCCCGTTGTTTTTTTGAATTGATGCGCAAAAAAGTCATCACTTCAAGGCACCTTAAAATTGAGCCTTCACTGGTGCAGGACTTCTTATCGGCCAATCCTGATGTGATCCGGCCTTTTCCGGTTGTTGTCATATCAAATGCCGGAAGACCCGCAGAAATCGAACCAGAAGCGATTCAAAAGACTACTCCGGTTAACGAGCCCATTGCCACAGCTTTTACACATCTTCATGTACACACCCAATACTCCATTCTTGATGGCGCAGCAGTTATCAAAACGCTGATTGCCAAGGCAAAAAAAGACAATATGGAAGCCGTAGCCATTACCGATCATGGGAACATGTTTGGGGCCAAGGAATTTCATAACGAGGCCAAGAAGCAGGGTGTCAAACCCATTCTGGGATGCGAAGTATATGTAGCCAGGCGATCTCGTTTTGAAAAATCTGACAAATCGGATGGCGGCGGATTTCATTTGGTGCTGCTGGCCAAGAACAAGCAGGGATATAAGAACCTGATCAAGATGGTTTCTTATGGGTGGACAGAGGGGTTTTATTATCGCCCCCGCGTTGATAAAGAATTGCTCAGCAAATTTTCCGGGGGATTAATAGCATCCTCCGCATGCCTCCATGGCGAAATCCCCTGGTTGTTGCGGCACGAGGGTGCCGAGGCCGCAAAAAAGGCGCTTGCCGAATACAGGCAGATCTTTCAGGACGATTTTTACCTCGAACTGCAGCGGCATCCTTCAGGTGATCCCCAGATTGACCGGGAGGTTTTTGAAAACCAGGTTTTTGTTAACAACCAGCTTTTAAAACTCGCTGAGGAAACCGGGATCAAATGCATTGCAACCAATGATGTTCACTTCATCAATGAGGAAGATGCAGCGGCTCATGACCGGCTGTTGTGCATCAGTACCGGAAAAGATGTAGATGATCCGAACAGGATGCGCTACACCAGGCAGGAATGGCTCAAAACGCAGGATGAGATGAAAAAGCTCTTCGCTGACGTTCCTCAGGCTATTGCCAATACACAGGATGTGGTTTCGAAAATCGAACTCTATGACCTGAACAGCAACCCGATCATGCCTGACTTCCCAATTCCCGAAGGATTTGCTGACGCTTCTGATTACCTGAGACACCTCACCTACCTGGGAGCTGAAAAAAGATTTCCCAACATGGACGAAATAGTCAGGGAACGAATTGATTTCGAATTGGACACCATACTCAAGATGGGTTTCCCCGGCTACTTTCTGATTGTATGGGATGTGATCAGAGCAGCACGTGAAATGGGCGTTTCTGTAGGTCCCGGAAGGGGATCTGCTGCCGGTTCGGTGGTTGCCTACTGTTTGAAAATTACGGATATTGACCCGATTAAATACGACCTCCTGTTTGAGCGCTTTCTGAATCCCGATCGCATTTCCATGCCCGATATTGACATTGACTTTGACGAAGACGGCAGGGAAAAGGTGTTGCAGTATGTGGTTAAAAAGTATGGAAAGGAACGTGTGGCCCATGTGATTACTTTTGGTACCATGGCTCCCAAAATGGCCATTCGCGATGTGGCACGCGTTCAGAAGCTCGAGCTTTCCGAGGCGGACCGCCTGGCAAAACTGGTTCCGGATACGCCGGGAACTACTTTTAAAGATACTTATGAGAAAGTTCCTGCCCTGGTGGCAGAAAAAAATTCGGCAAATGCACTGATTGCCTCCACCCTGAAATATGCCGAAGTGCTGGAAGGATCGGTCAGACAAACCGGTGTTCATGCCTGCGGAATCATCATCGGCAAAGACAATCTGGAAGAATTCATCCCCATTTGCAGAAATAAGGATGCCGAGCTGAATGTGACCCAGTTTGAAGGATCGCATATTGAATCGGTGGGCATGCTGAAGATGGACTTTCTGGGTTTGAAAACCCTGTCCATCATTAAGGATGCCCTTGACAACATCAAAAAATCGAGGAACCTTGCTGTGGACATTGATGATATTCCGCTGGATGATGCAAAAACTTATGAACTTTACAGCAAAGGCGAAACCACAGGATTGTTCCAGTTTGAATCGGAGGGTATGAAAAAATACCTGAGGGCATTAAAACCCAACCGGTTTGAAGACCTGATTGCAATGAATGCGCTTTACCGACCCGGCCCCATGGAGTACATACCCAGTTATGTGAACCGGAAACATGGGAAAGAGGAAATTGTGTATGACATTCCGGAAATGGAAGCTTACCTGAAGGATACCTATGGCATCACCGTATACCAGGAGCAGGTAATGCTTTTGTCGCAGCTTCTTGCCGGATTCTCCAAGGGAATGGCCGATTCGCTCCGGAAAGCCATGGGGAAGAAGATCGTATCCATGATGAACGAGCTCAGGGTGAAGTTTGAGGAGGGTTGTGTAAAAAACGGCCACGATCCAAAAACGATCAGCAAGATTTGGAAAGACTGGGAATCATTCGCACACTATGCCTTCAACAAATCACATTCAACGTGTTATGCCTATATTTCGTATCAGACTGCTTACCTGAAGGCCCATTACCCTGCAGAATTCATGGCGGCAGTTTTAAGCCGCAACCTGAATGACCTGAAGAAAATAGGTTTCTTTATGGATGAGTGCAGGCGCATGGGTATGAAAGTGCTTGTTGCGGATATAAATGAAAGTTATGCCCGCTTTACGGTGAACGCTCAGGGAAACATTCGTTTTGGCCTTGCTGCTATCAAAGGAGTAGGTGAATCTGCTGTTGAACATATCATCGAGGTCCGGGAAAAAGGGGGTCCTTTCATCGATATTTTCGACGTGGTTGAAAGAATTAACCTGACCACGGTGAATAAGCGTTGTCTGGAAGCCTTGGTCATGGCAGGCGGTTTCGATAGTTTCAGTGAAGTACAACGGCATCAGTATATTGAAAACGATGAAACCGGTGTGAGTTTCCTTGAGCAACTGATCAAATATGGGAACAAGTCGCAGAACAATGTGAGCAATGTGCCAACTTTGTTTGGCAACATGAGCGATATTGAAGTGATCAAGCCCCGAACGTCAAAGGTTGCTGAATGGCCCCCTCTGGTAAAACTGAATAAGGAAAAGGAAGTGATTGGCATTTATCTTTCCTCTCACCCGCTCGACAATTTCAAGCTTGAAATGAATCAGTTCTGCAATACAACATTGGCTGAATTACGAGATCTGGAAACGTTGCGTGGCAAGGAGATTTCAATAGCAGGGATGATCACCACCGTGAGGCATGCCACCACCAAAAACGGCAAACCTTACGGGGCATTTACATTGGAAGATTACACGGACACCTTCTCCATTACCCTGTTTGGTAAAGATTATGAGAACTACCGGAAATTCATGTACGATGGATACTCTTTGTTGATAAAGGGATCGGCAACGGAAAACACCTGGAAATCGACTCCTGAACTGGAATTCAGAATAAAAAACATATTTATGCTGAGCTCTGTCAGGGAGGAACTTGTAAAAACCCTGCAGATCAAACTGCCCATAAATCTCATCGACGAGGAATTCATTGACGAGCTTTCAACTTTTACACAAAAAAACGGAGGAACAACCAACCTGAAAATTCTGGTTTATGATCCGGGTGAAAACATCGGGGTTGATTTCTTTTGCAGAACACACCGCGTTGCTTTGGCTGATGAGCTGATCGATTTTCTGAACAAAAACGAAGAAATTGAATTCAAACTGTTATAAAAGCTGCTTGTTGTTCATGCGCAGTTTTATAACTTTGCTATAAGTGAAAATAACTGATTATTTAAAATTTAAATATTACGAACATGGCTATTACATTGACTGATGCTAATTTTGATGAGATGGTGCTGAAAGCAGATAAACCCGTGATGGTGGATTTCTGGGCTGAATGGTGTGGTCCCTGCAGGGTTATTGGTCCATTGGTGAATGAAATTGCTGAAGAATACAAAGACAAAGTTATTGTTGGAAAGCTGGATGTTGATTCTAATCCAGCGGTATCCTCCAAATATGGGATTCGGAATATTCCAACCGTTCTTTACTTTAAAAACGGACAGGTTGCTGACAAGCAGGTAGGTGCTGTTCCCAAAGGCAGCCTGGTGAACAAGCTTGAAGCTTTGTTATAGGCTGATCAGTTACGCCACAGCACATGTTGTTAAAATTCATCAACAGCAACCGGCTCAGTTTAGTTGTCGTAATTACATTATTCCCTGTGCTTTACTGGATACCTTCATGGGTTTCCTTGAGCACTGTTCAGGCGATTCAGGATCCCGGTGTTCCGCTGGGCAAGCTAATCTTTCATTTTAATTCCAATTTCAGGCTGCTGGCATCGGTGGTGGCGTTGTTGCTTATGCTTGGCAACAGCTACCTGTTGATTCAGATGAATACGAACTTCATATTCATCCCGGTTCGCACACAATTGCCGGCTTTGTTTTACCTGTTGTTGTGCACCGGCATTACACAGTTACATGAACTAACACCAGCGCTGGTATCCTCATCATTTCTGATATGGATGTTCTATAGGCTTTTCAGCGCCTATAAAACCGACGGTGTTTCCGTTAATTTTCTGGATTGCGGTTTGCTGATCTCTGTTGCAAGCCTTGTATATTTTCCCTCGGTTGTCTTCTTCTTTTTTCTGCTTGCGGCAATCAGCCTGCTGAGACCATTTATCTGGCGTGAATGGGTTTTTGCTTTGATCGGGCTGTTGATTCCTTATTTGTTTTTGTTTTCGGGGTATTATATATGGGATTTGTCGGTTTCTGATTTGGTTTCACAAACTGCAGCATCATTCGCCAGCCTGAATATAACGTTCAAGTTGAGCCAGATGATCAACTGGGCAGTTGTTCTACTGGTTATCATTTTTGGCAGCTACTTCATTGCCACCTACTTCGACAGCATGAAAATTCATGCCCGGAAATTCTTCCTGATTTTCTGGGTTTTTTTTCTGTTCGGGCTGCTTGTGTTTCTGGTTCGCATCAACTCGGGTATTGGAATGGTTTATTTTGTTTCCATACCGCTGGCATACCTGTTCTCGTTTTATTTTATAAAATGTAAAGCCAACTGGATCAATGAAATAACGTTTGCTGTGTTGCTCATACTCTGGATCTGGCAAAGAGTATAACAGAAAAGCCGGTATCCACTTTATGGACACCGGCTTTTCTATGATTAGGAACCTGTTGTTACAATTTCTTTACGTAAGACATGATACCAACACCTTCTCCTGCTTTTCCTTCCTTAAAGGAGATAAACACATGATACACGCCTGTTTTCTGACACTTAAAGTCGAAAAACGGGAAATCTCTTCCGGTTGCAGTTATGAATGTACTTCCTTGCAGGTTGTTCATATCGAAAAGTTGCAGAACAGCTTCTCCGTCAGAGTTTGGAGCTGAGCAAATGGAGAAGCGGTAAACAACACTTTTACTCAACAGCAGGGCAAACCGGGCAGTGGGAGGGGCTCCTCCGGGAGTGCCCTGATCGAGTTTAACAACAAAATCCTTCAGATACATTACGTCACCTGCATTGGCGGCACACTGGGCTGTAAGTTGCGACACATCCTGGGCCTGTGTGAAAACCGATGCGGTAAATGTAAGAACAACAAATATGATGATGAATTTCTTCATAATTATAAGCTTATTAACCTGTTACGAACTTCCTCAGTAGTGGTGATGATGTTGTTCAATACTTCAGGAGATATTTTAATGATACTTTTATCACCCTGAATAATGCTTAACATACCGTCAACCTCAATCATTTGAGGCTCACCTTTTTCTACAAATATTTCAACTGATTTGAAAAGCTCTTTCAATATCTGTAACTCTGCCAGGAGTTTAGTGTATTGTTTGTCTTTCTGATACTTTTCGAGGATCAGCATGAGCTGATCAAGGGTGAGTTTCTGTTCCCCTATGCGGTCAGCAAGGTCTTTATTGGGAGTAGCCTTGTAAACCTGTGTTCCCAGGTACAATCCTTCGATCCATACGCCGGTAACCATCAATGTACTCAGATTGGTCCGGTTGTTTGAATGCAGGTATTTATCCATTTGATTGAAACTGTGCACGGAGATGTACATCAGGGAGTCGAGGTTTTTACTGTTGGTAGCCAGCCGTTTCAGTGTGGTAAAATCAAAAAACTGACCCACCTTGATGGCATCTGCAAGGGTTTTTATGGCAGTCAGATAATCTACCACTGCTGAAGTTTTATTGTACATATTCAGGTAGCCCAAATCTGCAGCATAAATTCCAAGATTCAGCGATTGCTGAAAGCTGGTAGTAAGATTTCCAACCCTGTCAGTAGGTGAGATGTACTTGTTGGAAAAGGGTACCCCAAGATCTTTGATCATGGCAGCCATTTCTACTGGCGAGGATATGTTTTGAACAATATCCTGCATCACCTCTTCCGAGATTTCGACACCTGCATTGAGCACAGAATCAGGTATCTCTAAACCGGCATCCTTGCCTTGGCCTCCTGATTTACAGGAAACGGCAACGCTAGCCAGTATGATCATTAGATAAACAAATACTTTGGGCATAATCCTAAGGATGTTTTTGTTAAACAAAAATAACGAATGCTTGAAAGAAATAATAAACATTATTAATCAATTTGAGTTTTTCTTTTTAAAGTGATCTGGCAAATTGACCAGTTTTTTAAGCCATTCAAAATATAGTGCAATGTACAGCAGCAAAGTAAGCAGCCATACAAATATCATATTGTACCAAAAGGTATCATAAGTTTTTCCAAGAAAGGGCTTCACCGGTGAGTAGAAGTGAGTGCGAAGTGTCAGCATGCTCCCGATGTAAGGATCCTGGTAGATGGGGTCGTAATGCTGCACCAGTTGATCATCATACTCAAGAATTTTGTTCTTTTCGTAAACCTTTCTAACAATATCCTGCACCCCTTCATTGTGGTAATTGTTTCTCAGTTTTTCATAGGCCTCAGGGTCACGGTCCATGAAAAAGTTGAAGTAATTGTCTTTTTGTTTGCTGATGCGCTGGAAATGTTCCCCATAGAATTTATCTAACAACGACAGGTATTCCTGCAGGTTTTCGGCTGTTTGATTAGTGAATTTGCCGGGTTGCAGGTTTTCTAACTGGTCAAAAGGCTTAACCTCTTTGTTGGCAGATGATTCCTTAGTCACCTCGTTGGCAATTACCCGAAGATCCCTCATCGACATGGAAACGGTTCCTGTATTATATACTTCATTTTTAACGCGCTCCAATCGCTCCATCAGTTCAGGCAGCCAATATACTTTTTTATAGTCGCTCTTGCTTTCTTCCTTTTCCAGTTCATAAAGTTTGTTCTTCATGAATTTGTTATCCTTATACTGATGTACCATTAATGCCTCATAGGACCATTTTGTGACCATGAATTCAGCAATGACCGGAACTTTATCAACCCTGCTGACATGCCTGTTGAGTTTATCAAAGCTGAACATGGCACCGCTGAGCACCATCATGGGAATCATTACCAGAGGGATCAATATGTAAATGGTTACAGCGGAGTTAAATGAAGCAGAAATGTTTAATCCCAGCATATTGGCAAATGCTGCAGTGGAAAACAGGGCAAACCAGTAAATAAAACCCATATCGCGGATACCCAGGATCTGATTGGCCACCACCACAAAAAGAACCGACTGGATAGCCGAAATGGCAAACAGGATGGTTATTTTGGAAATCAGGTAACTTGACCGGCTCAGGTTCAGAAATCTTTCGCGTTTCAATATTTTTCTGTCGCGGAAAATTTCCTCGGCACTCACGGTTAAACCCAGGAACAAGGCAACAATAAGGGCCATGAATATGAAAATGGGAATGTTTTCATTGACCCTGAAGATGTAATTCTTTGAAGTAGGATCCTCGATATAACGGATAATGAAAGCCAGTATGATGCCAAGAACTGGTGCCTCGAGCAGGCTTAATGTCACGTATTGCCGGTTACTTATTTTGGAGAGGAAGTCCCTTGTGGTATAAATACCAAGTTGTTTGAACCATCCGGGAATTCTCAGGTTTTTGGGAGGGGCGTCCTGGCCTGATTCAAGTTCCTTGTAAGGTATCAGCGAATTGTAATGTTCTTTCCATTGCTGCGGTGTTACTTTGCGTGAATCGGTATAGTTTCCGAATTCGTCCACAACCTTGGCTTCAATGATGTTAAAAATCAATTCGGGATTCACATTGCCGCAGGTGGGACATTCACCGACATCGCTGTTTATCTGGGCATCAAGACGCTTGAAGTACATGACCGCTTCAACCGGGTTGCCGTAATAAATCATATAGCCTCCGGTATCCAGAATGATCATTTTATCGAACATCTTGTAGATTTCCGAAGAAGGCTGGTGAATGACCACATAGATCAGTTTTCCTTTGAGGGCAAGTTCACGAAGCAGGTCCATCACATTTTCTGAGTCGCGTGAAGACAAACCTGACGTGGGTTCATCTACAAACAGGATAGATGGTTCACGGATGAGTTCAAGGGCTATATTCAGCCTTTTCCGCTGTCCGCCGCTGATGGTTTTATTTAGTGGTGATCCTACTTTCAGGTCCTTTCTGTCAAAAAGCCCCAGGCTTTGGAGGGTTCTGGAAACCATGCCGTCAATTTCCTCCTCGCTTTTATCTTTGAAGCAAAGTTTAGCGTTGTAGTAAAGGTTCTCGTATACGGTAAGTTCCTCAATCAGCAGATCGTCCTGCGGAACAAGTCCGATTACACCTTCAAGCTTTTCACGTTCTTTGTGGAGGTTTATTCCGTTAATAATGACTTCTCCCTGTGAAGGAGCTTCAACACCGCACAGTACATTCAGAAGTGTGGTTTTTCCGGCACCGCTGGCGCCCATAATACCAATAAGGCGTCCGTGGGTTTCAGAGAAACTGATATCTTTGATCCCTAGGTTTCCATTGGGGAAGCGGTATTCCAAATCATGTGCAATATAGGATATCTGGCTGGTGACCATGTCAGCCATGAAATGAGCCACCACGTCACTGTGGTAAATAGGTGCTCCTTTCGGTAGTTTTACTGTGCTGCCATTGGCAAACAGGTAAATGCGGTCATTCCGGATGGGTAATCCGTTAAGGAAAAGGTCCTCATTACCGGTATATTTCAGAAAGTACAGGTCAACGCTGTTGATCTTCAGAACAATTACATTGCCCTGCAGATGCTTTGTTTTAATGCTTTTAGCCGATTTTGGGCTGATTAATTTGTCGTTGATGATCAGAATATTGATCTCATCAAGTTCGTCAGCCTCATTACGGATTACAAATGATTCAATACTGGTGAATTCTTCTTTTTCAACCTTGAAAACCTCAGCAACCGTATTGATGATCTGCATACGCTGATCCGAGAATTTCCGGTCAGCATTGACAATTTCAAAAAGCCGCACCAAAACCACCACCTTTTGCTTTTGGGTAAGGGTTTTGTTGATCTTTTTGCACAATCCCAGAATTCTTACAGAATCTCTGACTGAGGTAAGTTTCCGGGTGCTTTTTTCTTCTTCTCCTTCTGCATTGTTACCCCCATCTTCCATTCCGCTGTACTGCCTGAAAAGCTGGAAATACTCCTTTACTTTTTCATCGTTGAGCTGTTGCTGAAGAAAATTCTTGACGTACTCCACCTGAGTAGACTCAACGCCTTCATCTTGCTTTGCAATGATTGCAAAGAGCTGCATTAGAGCTTTCAGAATTTCTTCACTCATTCAGGGGCGGGTTTGGAATTTTAACCTTTTACCGGCAGGGTAATTCGTTAATACGGAATCTGTTCAAAGGGTACATCTACGATATCGGCGTATTCCTCACCGGCTTCGGCCATATCCTCATCATCTTCAGGGAAATGCCATCTGATCAGCACATCATTTCCTTTTTCGTGCATTTCCTCAAGTTTCATGAGAATATCAAGCAATAGCTTGGATGATGCGGTATTGAAATAGGTCAGCTTGAAATTGAATGCAGTTTTCTTATTCGGATTTTCAGCATATTCATTCAGCCAGTTCAGTACCGGTTCATAAAATGAACTCACATCTTCAGGCAAAGAACGACCGCTGATCTCCATGACTTCGTTCTCCGCATCAAGCATTATTTTGGGGGTGTCTTCAGTTCCTTGAATTTTGATTGTTTCCATAGGTTACAAAGTTATTTTAATTATCGCTTCTTGAAATGGTTGATGTCAGCAGGAAGAATGAGGTATCATCCGATATGGGGAGAAAATGATACTCAAGCTCCTTGTTGGTTTTTCTTTTAATGTCAATGAAACCCAAGCCCGCACCTCCTTTTTCTGATAGTCTTCCTTCTTTCATTTGCCTTTTGTACAACTCTTTGAGTTCATCCTTGTCCATGTGATTGATGTTCTCCAGCAACTCGGTAAGATATTCAATCTTATCATTTTCAACCGCATTTCCGGTAGTTACACTGTATTCATCCTCACCTTTACTTACAAGAAAGATGCCACGTCCTGAAAAGAGATAATCATTTGAGGTAAAATCATCTGCATGCTTGCTGATATTCTGCAAACATTCAACCATCACATGGAATACCTTACGCTGTACTGAATTCGGCTCGTCTTCTTTTGACATGTTCGATTCAGTAAGAGATGTAAATGCCTTGGTGATCTGATGGGTTATTTCACCCTCATACACTAAAGTGATCTCATGGGCTTTCATTGATTTGTAGAATTCATAAACAAATTCCAGAAAGCCTTTCACATCTTTTTTATTATCCATTGCTCATTCAGTTTATATTACAATATTACTAAAATTCGATTCCAATCAATAGCACATCGTCTATTTGTTTTCCTTCACCTTTCCAAACTTCAAAGTCCTCAGCGAAAAGCGAACTGTACTTTTCTATCGGAAGATCTTTATGTTCCAGGATCATTTCGCGTATCCGTTTGGGTGAGTATTTTTTTTCTTCGGGGCCTCCCAGCTGATCGGGAAGACCGTCAGAAAAGAAGAAGAACTTATCTCCACGCTTGTACCGGATCACGTAATTGGTGAAATTCTCCTCCTCCTTTTTTCGATGAGGGATTCCGCCAATGGCCTTACGGTCGCCTTTAAATTCGGTAAGTTCACCGTCACGCAACATATAAAGCGGGCGATGTGCTCCGGCGTACTGAAGCTCCTTTTCCAAATGGTTCACCTTGCAAAAAGCAATATCCATGCCATCTCTGGCTTCTGCCTCCTCACTGTCCTGTTTGAGCGTTTTTCTAACGCCAAAATGGAGCATATCACATACTTCAGAAGCAGTCATCTTCCTTTCATGGTCAACAATATTGTTCAGCAAAAAATAGCCTACAAATGAAAGCAATGCACCCGGAACGCCATGTCCGGTACAATCAACAACAGCTAAATAAATATCATTACCCCTGTTGAAGAACCATGGGAAATCGCCACTGACCACATCCCTGGGCTTATAAAGGATAAAAGATTTCGGCAGGTGCTGCCTGACCGATCTGATATCAGGAAGAATAGAGGTCTGTATGCGCTGTGCGTAATTGATGGAGTCTTCAATTTTCCGGTTTTTGTCCTGAATTTCAAGTTCAATTTGCTTGGCTTCGGTAATGTCATGTCCCACAAAAAGTATGGTTTCCAATTCATTCTCGTTGAATTCAGGAATGGCAGCAAAACTCATGATCCGGTCGGCCTGGATTCCTTCAATGGTTGCAGGAACGGTGATTTCGGCCAGCGTTTTATTGGGATAGGACTTGATGGTGTCAATGGTTTCTTTGAAATACTTGTGCAGCGCATCCGACATATTGACCTCACCAAGTGATTTGTTGATGAGATCATTGGGCTCTATATGCATAAAGCTGCTGACAATGGGGTTGGCATAAAAAAACTGGCCAATGGTGCTCAACCGGATGATCAGGTCGAGTGAGTTTTCTGACAGTGCCTGCATCTTGCTCTTGAGCCTTTCTTCACGTTCGGCACGCTTTCTTTCCGTAATATCGGAGGAGTTCAGAATGATGCCTTCAATGGCAGCGTCCATAACTAAATTCCGGCCGGTAGCTTCCAGGAAGATCTTCTGGCCGTTCTTTTTCATGTAGGTGTACTGGATGGTAACCGGCTCGTCGGGCTTAGCCAGCAACTGCTTGAACATGTTGCGCATGCTGGTTTCGCCTTTTCGCGTGAGGCGGTCAATATCTTTGCCATGCATCATTTCTTCGGAAGTAAAGCCGAGAATTTTAAACACAGAGGGACTTACATACTTCATCACCATGTTTTCATCATAAATGGCGATTATTTCTGATGCATTTTCAAGCAGCGAGTACTGTCTCTTTTGCGCGTTTTCAACTTCCTGAACCTGCTGTTCCAGGTGCTCATTCGATTTCTTAAGTTCTTCCTGAGTCGCTATCATTTCTTCGGCATTCTGCCTGAGTTCTTCTTCATTCTCCTGAAGTTCAAGCGTCATTTGCTGCGATTCAACCAGTAATTTTTCGGTACGCTCGTTAATTTTCAGGTTAAAGAAGGTTCTTGCTATTATTTCAGCCAGTTCCTTCAGCAACCGGATGGTCAGGTTGGGAATGTGGCTTTCAACAGAGGCAAATTCCAGCACTCCCTGAAGCTTTTCATCGGAGATCAGGGGTATCAGCAAAAGGCTCCGGGGTTTCTGGTCGCCCAGAATTCCTGAAGATACGGTAACATAATCGTCAGGAATTTCGGTGCGATAGATGTAATCCATTTCATAAGCACACTGGCCAATCAGCCCATAGCCCGGTTTAAATTCAGTACTACTGAATTTCCTTCTGTTATAAGCATATGTGGCAACACCGGTAAGAACTTTACGGTCATCGTTGTATAAGTAGAAGGCCCCCTGTACCAGTTTGGTGTAGGTTACCAAATTCTGAATTACATGCGACGACAGTTCATCAATTTTATTGTATTGCCGGAGTATGTCGGAAATAATTTCTTTGCCTTCAGCTATCCAGCTCTGTTCCGAATCTTTCTTTGAACTCTGAAGCAGGTTGTCGCGCATGAGCAGCAGCGATTGTGCAAGGATGTCCTGCTCGGAGCTGATGGTAAGCTGGGAACGATAATCACCTTCCCCAATTTTCTTGGCAAAATCAGCCATGGCGTTCATTCGTGCGTCACCCTCATTCAGGCGGGTTTCATACCTTATTTTATCCTTCAGCCTGCGCTTGTCAAGCAGGTATGCCCCTATAACCAGAATCAGCGGCAGCAGGTCGACAATATACAGCAATGGATTACTCCGGTGAATACCGCCAATGCCTGCAACGGATACATGAATCCGGCTTCTGATAAATTCTATTGCCCAACCGAGCAGAGTCAATGTCACACCGGTGATGAGCCCTGCAACAAACGTTTCCGTGCGCAGCACCTCCTGAATGATGTTATTTTTGTTTTCTGTACTCATAATATTCAGGCAACTGCAAATTTATGAATCCTGGGACCCAGTTCGGATGCCAATTTATCAAGAATATTCCCGGTTAAGGCATCCGGTTTTTTAAATGCTGCAAGTTCAATCACTGCAATACTTTCGTCGTTGTTCAAAACAGGAACAATAAGCAGGAAGCGGGGTTGCGAGTTTCCCAATCCCGATGAAACCGTGAAATAGTTTTCAGGTACGTCGTACAGTTCCATCCTGGTTTTACTCTCCGCAACCTGTCCGGCAAGGCCTTCTCCAGCCTTAAAAGGACCCGGCTTGCGATCAGTAAGTGCATATTCTCCGGCCGGAGTGAACAAATCCTCTTGGGCGTCTTTCACGTAAAGTATACCCTGAACAAACTCCATTTCCTTGCCCAGGTTTGACAATATCTTGTTGCAGAAACTCTTCATGGTGCGAATTCCCTGCATGCCCGTTAGCACCAAAGAAACGGTATGGTCAATGGCTTCCGACTCATCTTTATCTTCGCTGATTTCTTCCTGGTTTCTGTTTTCAAGTTCCTGGAGAATTTCTTTCTTTCCGGTTTCAAAGGCCGATTTTTTCACATTCTCGAGTTCAGTTTCATCTGTGGATCTGAAGGCTATGAAAAACAGGAAAACACCGGTGGCAAACAGCATGAGCATGAAAAACACAACCCACCCCTCTTTTTGCACATCGCTGGTCAGCAATGAATTCCAAAGGGCGGCAAATGTCAGCAGCAAACAAACAACCAAAACAAACAAGGCTGCAATGCTGAATTTTCTGTATTTTTTCATGTCAATCATCGACTTACCGGAGCTTTTGTAAATAACTAATGATCTGATCTGTGCTATATACGAAATCCACTTTAGTAAGTTGCAGGGCAGCTTGTGTCATTGTTTTCACTTCACATTCATTGGGATCCTGAACAATGGCAATGCCTCCGTTATCATGTACCCTTTTAAGTCCCAATGCGCCGTCTTTATTGGCCCCCGAAAGGATGATGCCAATGAGTTTCTCACGATAGGCGTTGGCTGCTGTAATAAAGGAAAGGTCAATAGATGGCCTGGAGTGATTTACTGTATCTTCAGTTGACAAAGCAATACGGTTTGCCAGTTCAACATACATATGATAATTGGCCGGTGCCAGATAGGCTTTCCCTGGCCGGAGCGAGTCCTTATCGTAGGGTTCTTCAACCGGGATGTTGGATTTCAGTGACAATGCTTCCACAAATCCCGAGCGAACATGCTTGAGCCGGTGAAGGCACAGCAAAACAGGCAAGGGAAAATCCTTGGGCAATGAATTCAGTATCCGGGTAACTATCTGGAAACTGCCAGCTGATCCGCCTATTATGATTGCTTTATAATTCATGATCAACTCAATATTTTTTGCGATATACGCTCTCAGCTTCATTTATAAATTCAAAATCTCTGCTGGTGCTTAATCCGGGTATCTTTTCACGAATCCCGATGATCAGGTGACCTGAAACCGACAGGGTTCCGTGAAGAACCTGCAGTGTCTTCTCCTGCAATGCAGGATTGTAGTATATCAGGGTATTTCTGAACAGGATCAGCTTCACATTTTGGGGAGCACTATCAAAGTTACTATTTAGTTTTTTAAATTCAACCTGCTCAATCAGGCTGTTGTTTCTTACCACGTGGTCTTTTTCGGGTTTATAATAGGCTGATAATTCCCTGAGTCCGTTAAACCTTTTATAATTCTCCTCGGAGATTGCTATTTTTTTAGCATCATAACTGCCTCCCCTGATTAAATCAATGCTTTTGTTGCTGATGCACGAGGCGGTAATCTGCACCTTATCAGCCATGCCGATTTCATGAAGCAGTATGGCAAGTGAGTACAATTCGCCTCCCGAAACACACAGCGGAAGCCAGATTTTAAATTTACCGGCATTTTTCTCAATTTGCTGAGGGAAAAATTCTTCCCTTAACCAACGCCACAGAGAAGGATCACGGAACATTTCGGTAGAAGATACCGTCATCTCAAAAAGGAAAGAATCAAAAAAGTCTGTGTCATTCTGTAATTTTTGCATGAGGCTGTCCAGAGATCCCAGGGCATACTCCTTCATAACCCTTTCCAGCCGTTGCTTTAAAGAAGTAAGCGCATAACTTGAGAAATCGTAAAAATATAACGATTTTATGTGCCTGATGATTTCGCGTATATCAACTATTCCTAATTCGGCCATCTGTAGCGAAATTTATATATTTAACTGTAATTCCTTCACGGTTAATAACAGGCGTGAAGTTTTCCACAATTTCAACTTCTTTCTTACCTATCCTGATGGTTTCATGTACATTCACATGTTTTTTCTTCAATACATCCTCCCAAAACCGGGTATCGGTTTTCAGTTTGCCATTGAAGACATCATGATGCAATTTTCCAATGAGATCATCCCTTGTGGTTCCAAGAAAAGCGCATAATTTCTCATTACAGGCGCTGATCATTCCTTCCAAATCATATTCAATAATATACAAAGTGTTACCCATGGCTTCTACAATTCCCCTGAATTCTTCCTCACGGCGGCCCGACTCTTCCTGGGTGGCTTTCAGTTCTTCCATGTTCTGCCTCATTTCTTCTTCCTGTTCTGCCATTTCCAGGGCCTGTTGCTGCGAATGGGCCAGCAAATCAGCTGTTTTCTGGTTGTTCCGGGTATAATCAATGGTTGATCCCAGGGTTCTGGCAACCTGCTCGGCAAAGTCAATCTCGTAATCTTTGAACTGGTTGAGCGAAGCAATCTCAATTACCCCAAGCAGTTCGTCTTCATGAAGCACAGGAATCAGCAATAAATTGTTAGGAGGTGTATCTCCAAGTCCTGATGTAATAGTGATATATCCGGCAGGTATTTCCAGCAGGTTGATCATTTTCTTTTCTTTGGCACAAGTTCCCACAAGTCCTTCACCCAGGGAAATCGACTTGTTCATGTATTTCTTCCGGTTGTAAGCGAACGACGCCAGCAGGTTCAGTGCCGGAGTTGCCAGGTCCGATTCCTCATAAATGAAGAAACCGCCCTGAATGGCGTTCAGGTACTTCACTATTTCACGAATAAAGTTGTCGCCCAATGAGGTCAGATCATTGCTTTTTGTACGCAGGATTTCAGCAAACCGGGCCAGACCTTCATTCATGTAACGCCTCTTCAGATTGTCTTCTTCATTTCGGGCTTGCTTATCAGCAGTTTCCAAAATTTTCTTCTGAAGCCTGACGAGTTCATGCCCCAGCTCATCTTTTTCATCCTGCAAGTCCAGCGTTGCGTCCATATTATCCTGATTCATTGCGCTGGTAAATGCATGTTTGCTGCGCAAGGAAACAACATGCTTGTCGAGCGAGTTCTTGATGTCATGCATATCCGGCAGGTTGCCACAGGAAACAGCATCATCAGGGAATTCACCCCGGGCAATTTTCTGTGCAAAACCTGCCAGTTGCCGTAAGGGATCTACAATTGAGAAAATATTGATAAACAAATAAATATACAATGCCACTATGAGTGTGATGAAGAGATAGCGTACCAAAGTCCACACTGTTCTGCCTTTGTCGGCCTTTTCAATGATGAGGCCGTTGGTCTTCTGAAAATCTTCCTGCAGCCTTTGCATTGATTGCTGCATGTCGGTAACAATACCCGGGGCGCCCTCATACCCCATCCTTTTTTCAATGGAAGCCAGGTTGCCTGTAAGCGATGCATAATGGTCAAGATCTTCGTAAGTGATGACCCCTTCTTCAACAGATAGCTGGTTGCGGATCTCCTCGGCAAGTAAAGAAATACTTTTAAGTGTTCTGATGTTCCTGGTTAATAAATACTGGTTTTCCAGCTCTTTAATCTGAAACATTACAGCGGCCTGAGCGCCTTTGCTTTGGCTGGTTGCTTCAAGCATGGTACGCGACAGCCCCAGCCATTGGAACACCAACCCCGACTTAAGATTTCCACGCTCGTGCGTGATCAGGAAGAAATCATTCAGACTGTTCTCAAATAGGGAAATTGCATTTGAGAAATTTTCAATGGAAGCATGTACTTCCTTTTTACGAGCCAGGGAATAGCGAGCCTTATAAAAGTTCAAATCTTTGCGGATGTCTGAAATAATCAATCGGGCATCTGCTTCAGCCTTACTTTCAACGTTTGAAAACAAATTGTCGGCCTGGTTATAATTGAGCAGAAAATTTACATGAATAGCCTTAAGTTCAGTCAATTGGCTCTTAGTGGACGAGAACCCCAGTACCAGTTCATCAGCATTTTGAACAGGCATGCGGAAAAGCCAGTTGATGACAAGGACCAGGGTTGCGAAAAGGACAAACCAAAACCCAAGGAATAATTTATTGCTTATCGCAGATTTGGATGCTTTTTTATTCATTGTCCCCTGTTTTGAAAAACAACTTTGGTACTCAATTTAATCAAATATATCGTAACTGTCTTAATTTTTAAAGTAAGCATGTCCTTTTTTTTGAAATTTAGATGCATGGGCTCCCAGAATTGTTTCATGCATTCCTAAAACAAGGCAACCTGTGTCGTACAAACTCTGGTGAAACAGGTCAAAAACCCGGCATTGCAAATTGTAATTGAAATAAATAATTACATTCCGGCACAGGATCAAATCGAATTTCACATACAGCGTATTGTTGTCAACTACCAGGTCGTGTTTTTTAAATACCGGCTTTTCTCTCAGAAAAGGCAAGAGCTTAATGGTGTCATTGGCTTTGTCCAATTGCATGTATTTTTCATAAGGCACATCATTGTATTCTTCATAATTATAGGGGTTTTCCTTGATCACTTTATCAAAGTTATCGAGGTAGGCCAGGTTGAAGCGATACTTGTATTCCCCTTGTTTGGCAGCATCCATCACATCGGTATTGATATCGGTAGCGTATACCCTTGCTTTTTCAAGCATGCCCATCTCATTCAGAAGAATCAGCATGGAATACACTTCCTGGCCTGTGGAGCAACCTGCATGCCAGATGTTGATAACAGAATTGTTTTTGAACCTGGGCAGAATGTTAAAACGGATGGCCTGCCATACTTGTGGGTCGCGGAAAAGCTCAGTGGTATTCACAGTGATTTCCTTCACCATTTTTTCAACAAACGGCTGATCAGTCTTTATTTTGGAGATCAACGTGGTAATATTCAGGGAATGGTCGGTAAGCACCTTCAATATCCGTCGCTTCAACGATTTCTCGGAATACTGGCTGAAGTCATACTTTGAAGAATTCTTCAAGGCATACACAAAGAGTTGATAATCCTGATCAGATACCATCATACTAAAACACAAAAAATGTGTGGCTCTCACTCATTTCTGAACCCAAAAGAGGACAGGCAGGTGAATATACTAGTCTACCTTTATTTGCATCTATTGGTTTCATTTTTAGGTAAAAATATTTTATATTAGATGAAAATATGTAAGTCTATGGAACTTAAAGCAGCAATTGAAGCCCGCACCAGCATCAGGGTGTTCAGCAATGAAAAAGCAGACATGGCCGACATCCGTGAAATGGTCAGATTGGGAGGGCTGGCTCCCAGTGTGAATAATTTTCAGCCCTGGCGCTATATAGCAGTAACAAACCGTAAATTACTCAACGAAATAGCGGATGTGGTGGCACAGAAAATTGAAGAATTGCCTGCTACAAAATCCATTGCTGCTTCAAATGTAAAAAAACAGGTTACCTGGTTTTCAACCTTCTTCAAAGATGCCCCTGTTTTGCTTGTACTGGTTACAAAACCATATGTGACCGTTCTTGAAAGTGCCGTTGAACTTTCACATGACGAAATTAACCTGTTACGCAACCATCCCGATATTCAAAGTGCCGGGGCAAGCATTCAGAATATTCTGCTCGCGGCAGTGGATATGGGATACGGTGCATGCTGGCTGAGCGGGGCCATGTTTGCACGCAGGGAAATTGAAAAAATGCTTAAAATAAGCGAACCTGAAAAAGCACTTGCTTTCGTGGTTGTCGGAAAACCCAGCTCGGAACACAAGCCCAAGGCAAAACCCAACCTGGCCGAATCAATGGAAATAATTGAATAGCGGGCTTTTTAGTCAACATATACCCGTTGATCCTTGGGGTATTTGATGGCAAAGGATACCCTTACTTTCTTTTCGGCTGCAGGTTCCATCTTCAGTTTCCATGAAATCCGGCCTGTTTCCTTGTTGAGCTTTCCTCCCGAAAAATCAAGAGGTTCCACTTCAATATCCTTGTTCATGGAAACCGGTAACTGGTCTTCAAGCCAAAGGTTCAACAGCTGCTTTTTATTGTTGCGGATAGTGATCTCCCAGGCACGGGTCTCTCTTTTGTTGCTGCCAATGGTTTTTTCTTCCGTAAAATCTTTCATTTTCACACGGGTGACAATGATTCCGCGGTCGCGCCCCAGCGACAAATCGAGCGTGTCATTGGTATTCCTTACGTTCAGGAACGACTTACCCACGTATGTTCCTTCGAAGAACAGGTTCATTTCGCCCGACAACAGGTTGTAGTTTTCCCATCCCGTAATCCGCGCCAGCAAAAATGCTTCGCGGTCGAGCTTGGGAGCACAGTAATATTCATAAAAAGCCGGCAGACTGAAATCCTGGATGTTGATGGTATATTCCTTACTGTCCGAGGGAATGTCATAAGGCAGTTTGATGTTGAACTCCAGGTTGGTCTGGTTTTCATTTACTTCGGTATAAGTTGCAGCTGTTACGGCAACATCTTCTGCTACGGCCATTTCCTCCATTTTCATCTCTTGAATAACAGTAGGAGCCAGGTAAGCTCTTTTGGCAGCACCCGGTCGGGCTGTATTGTACTGACCCAAATCGCTGATCTGTTGCTCAAAATCAACATACCAGGGCTGAAGGTTCGGCTTTTCGCCTCTTTGCCGGGGATTTGCAGTGGATAATTTCAGGTTGATGTTGCTCCAGTCTTCACCGGTGTTCTGTGATACACGGGCATTGTAGAATAACTGAACCGGACTCTGCACATCTTTGGCCCTCACGTCATAATTGGGATTCCACCGCGCATCAAAAACTGCATAAGTCAATACAACGCCTGCTGCTGTGGCCTCGTTACACGATACGTTAACAAGCACCTCTGATGTGGGCCTTTTTATTCTGGCATTCAACGCATCAAGCTGGGTACGCACTTTGTCTGCTTTTTCTTTGAGCAGCTCCGCATCACGGTTCAGCTTCAACTGTTCTTTTTTGATTTCAGTAAGCCGTGCCCTGTAAAAATCAGCAGCTGCTTTGAGCTCAATCATGGTTACACCTTTTTCATTGCCGCTGATATCGCGGTTGGCAATCAGCAGTTCTTCCTCATTCTTCATCACAGATTGCATGCTTTCGGTAAAGGCAATTTTTTCTTCGTAAAATTTCAATGAGTCCTGAAGCAGCTTTACCTGGGCGGTGGTGCGCTGACCAGCCAGGTAATTCACCTGGTGCAACAGGGAAAGTATGATGAAGTTGCCTTCACCCCGGGCTTGTATGCTCTGGGGGTCAATATTTACAGGCAATTCTTTGAATACAAGGGTGGTCATTCCTTTTGACAGGGATACTTTTGCCTGGCGCGATACCTGAGCCCCGTTCAGAAAAACAGTCACTTCCCTGATCTGCGAATTGACCTCAACGGGCTCTGAAGCAAACCCCGGAATATAGGCAACGAGACATGACAGAATCAGAATAATTCTTGATTTCATAGTTTTGATGTTTGTTGTTTAACCTGAATATACATGAAAGATAGTGTATCATGAACAAATATCAGTCCAAATTAGAAATAAACATCCTGTTCCGGTTGAAATAAATTGGTTAGATTTGCTTTACTAAACCTTTTACGACAAGTAACATGAAAAAAGCAATTCTTTCTTCAATTCTTGGAAGTCTCCTGTTTGCAGGTGTTATGGCACAGGACTGCCCTATGTATTATCCGGATGCGGTGAATGCCCAGCTGGAGTATAAACAATACGATAAAAAAGGAAACCTGAGCGGATCAAGTGTTCAGAAAGTTGTTGACATCAGGAAATCTGCCGGATCAACTGAGGTGTTAATTTCTGCCGAAAGCTTTGATGCCAAAGGCAAGAGCCTCGGATCCGCTGATCTTAAGGCACGCTGCACGGGAGGAGTTTATTACATCGATATGAAAAACCTGATGGGTGCCCAGACCATGGAATCATATAAAGATATGGAAATGAAGATCGAGGGAGGAAATCTTGAAATTCCTGCATCAATGAAAGCCGGTGACCTGCTCAAAAGCGGGGATATGAAAATGTCCTTCCTGGCAAATGGTATGGCTGTGATGAACATGACCATCAATGTTTCTAACCGTAAAGTTGATGCGGTTGAAAGCATTACCACACCTGCCGGAACTTTCGAATGCTTTAAAATCTCCTATGATGTGGCTACTAAAATGATGATCAACGTGAAAACCAAGGGAGTGGAATGGTTTTCCAAAGGAATCGGCACGGTGAAAAGCGAGACCTATGATAGTGCAGGTAAATTATTAGGATCTAACGTGTTGACTTCAGTAAAGAAGTAAGATATTGATAAATAGATTTTTAATGTATTTTTGAACAGGCGGGGCAGCAACCCCGCCTTTTTTATTTGATTGATATTCAATGACGAGGGCAAAGAGGGGTTATTAAAATACAGAAATACAGTTGTATACGATATGCTCTATGCTTTTGTCGGTTTCATCAAATCCAGTTCTGTGTTGGTGTAAAAAATAAGGATTTCGCAGGCTTCCTGCCGTATATAATCACAGAAACCAACAGATGGAATCATGAACACAACCGTTATTGAAAATTGCAGCACCCATCTTACCGGCTCAGACAAAACCAACTCAGCCAGCTACTTTCATAAGAGGGCATTCAGGCATTTTATTGCAGTAATTCCCGTGGCATTATTGCTGCTGATCAGCACAAGCTATCAACAAAGCCCGGGTAAAGAAAATTTTCCCGAATACGGGTATCTGAATCCTGAAACGATTGACTCACTTCGTGTTTTTCTTGCATCTGATGAGGCGGACAGCGCGATCCGTATTGAAGGAGAAATTCCGCTCACGATCAGTATAATAAGAACATTTTACCTGAACAATGGCTATAAGCCGGTATGGACGCATCATCGCGGACTCAATGAGCGTGCTGAGGAACTCCTCAGTCTGGTTGAAAACTCACGCGAATACGGACTGGAACCCGCAAGCTACCATTTGGCGGCAATTCGGCAACTTCAGCTTCGAATGGAAGATATTTCCCGGCCGGCAAGGCAGTCAACCACCGGAGTTGCCCTTGAGGTACTGATCAGCGATGCGGCCTTCCGCCTGATGGTCAATCTTCATGCCGGTTATCGCACCTATGATTCAACGCTATTTTCAGAAACCTGGGTAGCAGAATTACCCGGTATTCTTGCTTCAGGGTTAATGAATAAGACGCTTTCCAATAACATCCTGTCGGTTCAGCCACAATTCATAGAATACCTGCGGCTACAGGCAGCGAGCCGAAAATTTGTGAGGAACAACACGCTTACTGATGAATGGGTTGACATCACCTATCCAACCAGGGACTCTGTTGTTTTATATGGTCAAATTCTCAATGCGCTTCAAAATTACGGATATCTCAACAGCAAGGACTTTGATGGTAACCTTACCTTGGCCCTGAAAAGATTTCAGCATTATCATGGCTTGCAACCTGATGGCAAACCAGGTAAAAACACCATTGAAGCACTCGAGCAAAGCATGCTCTATAAATACAGGATCCTGGCTTTAAACCTCGACAGACTGAGGAAGAATCAAAACATGAACTCCAACATGCTCTATGTGAATATACCGGCCTACCAGATGAAGGTTTTCCAGGGAAACAAACTGGTTGATACCTTCCGGGTAATCGTGGGTCATCCTTCCACACCAACGCCGGTGCTTTCCTCTCATATGAACAAGGTGATTGCCAACCCAACCTGGTTTGTGCCCAAAAGCATTACCATGAACGAAATCATTCCGAAAATTAAATCGGATTCCGGTTATATGAAAAGAAACAACTTCCAGCTGCTGGACAAGGATTACAAAACGGTAAGTTATGAGAACATCGACATCACCGGCATTTCTGCTGATAACTTCAACTACACCATCAGGCAGGATCGCGGTGCCGATAATTCACTGGGCCAGCTGAAGTTCATTTTTCCGAGCCCCTATGCCATTTACCTGCATGATACACCGGGAAAATCACTGTTTGCTAAAGATTTGAGGGCCTTTTCACACGGTTGCGTGCGGGTGCAGCATCCCGAACGTTTGGCCGGATATATTCTCCAGGAGATCAATGCCGATACCACGAATATAGCAAACCTGATCCGCACCGGAAAACATCGTGAATTCGGGTTGAACTCTGAACTGTCAATAGAAATTCTTTACATTACCTGCGAAGCAGACGATGCCGGCAGGTTGTTTTTCTACAAAGATATTTATGGCACCGATAAAAAGGAGCTGGAAAAGTTGGCTGCTGTAACCGGAATCTAAAGTCCGGAGGCGGATAAGATCCTGTCTTCAGGCTGGTAACCAAGTAAAACGGAATGGTCCAGATAGTTCCTGTCGGGGTAAAATCCAAATACAACAGATCCTTTCTTAATTAAATCTATAATTTCAGTATTCACCTCGGGAGGCAGGGCCGGACAGCCAAAGCTGCGGCCCAGCCTGCCGTATTGTTTGATGTAGCTCTCAGTTGCGTAATCGGCACCATGAATCACTATGGCTCTCAACCTGGCCTGATCATTGTACCCGGTATCAATTCCGTTGAGTATCATGGAATAACCCTGACCACCTAGATACGGATCTCCGGTAATGTAAAATCCAAGCGCACTCTGATGAGAGCGGACTTTATTTGAGAATCTCAGGGCATAAAGTTCACCTGAATTGCGCCCGTGAGCAACCAACGTTTTATATATCAAATATTTACGCGTCAGGTTAATTACAAAGAAGCGCTCTCTGGATGAGGGCAGGCTGTAATCAATTATGGTAAGCAGACTGTCCTTTTCAACCTGGTTTTGTGTTACAAGTGCCCTGAAGCCTTTCATGGCTAAAAAGAAGACCTCTGCTTTAAGTGAAGTGTCGTTGAGCGATTCATACAGCTCGGTCATTTGTTGCAGCGTACCGGTTTCAAAGGCTGCAGCTTGCAGATCGGGCTCAATGGATTGCCACCCCGGATAAATCAAAGGGGTAACCAGCAATAAAAGCAATGCCAGAATGGCCGATCGGAAAAACATAGGAATCAGTTAGTAGTGTTGGTGTGTTAAAAATAATGTTTTCCTGCTTATTAATAACCACGGTAAGGAGAATTTATGAACAGATGCACAACCTGCCGTTAAGGCAGGCGCTTAGCGGTAATGGATATGCATGAGATAGAAGTTTCTTTCAAATCAATAGCCCCGGCATTCATGCCGGGGTATTTTAATGATGATTTTCTCTTTCTCAGGGGTTTTAACCCATAGCCGTCAAGCTAATGGCTCATTTATCGTTAATAATGAAGATGTTATTAGTTGTAAGATGTTTATTTACCCTGATTAAACACAGCCCCATTAAGGGGCGAAATCTTTGTAGAAAATGGATATATTTGTTTTATAACC
>CAYTNC010000003.1:0-44443 GCA_964438935.1 uncultured Bacteroidales bacterium | reverse complement strand
TTGAGACTTGAGAGGTGGCTTTTCTTTTCTACCCATATTTGGTTTCCCGCAAAAGCGGGACAGGCTCTAACGGAACCGTCCCGTAGGGACATCATATTGGTAGATAAAGGATTAACATTTAAAGTTAAGTCCCGTATGGGACGATATAAATTTTTGTCGGACAGTAGTGTAAGAAAATAAACTATTTAAATAATTTTATTGTTATAGAGTAAGTATGGAATGAATTTTGATTTAGTGCTTAAAAACACAAGTGATGCAAATTAATTATGATTTTTTTGAGGTCAACAATATACTTCTCCCGCAGAAGGGCAGGATTCTGATATCAGAACCTTTTCTGATGGATAACTATTTTAAAAGATCAATCATTTTGATTACGGAATATTCGGGAGAAGGCACGGTGGGATTTGTGCTGAATAAGCCGGTAAACATGAAAGTTCATGAAATGATATCGGATTTTCCGGCGATCAATGCCAACATCTCCTTGGGAGGACCAGTGCAGACCAATACGCTTCATTATGTTCACACCCTTGGAGACATTATACCCAACAGCATAAGGGTTGTTGAGAATGTATACTGGGGCGGAGAATTTGAAGTTGTTAAAAAACTGGTTGAGTCGGGGAACCTGAGCAACGATAACATTCGATTTTTTTTGGGATACAGCGGATGGCAATCCAATCAGCTTGAGGATGAGCTGAGCGAGAATGCCTGGGTGGTTGCCGATATCAGCCCTGAAGACATCATGAGACCCATGAATAAGTTTAATTGGAATAAAACATTGAACAAAATGGGGAAAAAGTATCAGATGTGGGCAAATTTTCCGGAAAATCCACAAATGAATTGAATGATCTTTTGGTATGGCACTCCAGGAGCTATTCCAATTTCCTCAGTTTTTGGTTATTTTCACCCGCCAAAAGCCAGATTGTTTAAACGGGAGGTCAGTTGTTTTGCAACTTTGTTATAGTAACGCCTCTTCCGGTATGCCACCACCCAGCGTATGCCCTCGGTTGCGTTAGTCAGGAATATCTCTTCCGCATCATCAAGCGCCACAGGCGTAAGACTGCATTGGTCATTTACACTATAACCGGCCTTACTGGCCAAACCGGTAACAATACGGCGCATGATTCCGGGTATACAGCCCTGATCGGTCCCAGGTGTATAAATATAGCGGCCGCTTACCAAAAATAAATTGGAGTTTGGTGTTTCCACCAACCTGTTGTCTTCGTTCAACAGTATTACCGCATCCAGATTATCCTTTCGTCCCTGCATGGCCGCCATCAGATAGGTAATTGCATGACTGTTTCTTAATCCCGGCAAAGCCCCTTTTATCTTGCTGTATTCAGAGCAAATATCAATGCAATATCCCTTTTCATTCAAATCATACTTGCCGGCTATTAAAGAATTACTTTCCAGTATGAAAGAAACATGATGGTCCGTCGGAACAAAATCCTGCCCGTCATTTCTGAAAACAGTAAGTCTGACGTTTGCCCCGCCGAAAACCCTGTTCTTGTTCAGCAAGCGCTCAATCAGCTGGTGCAGGTTGGCTACAGTAAAAAAAGCGGGAATCTCCATGGAAAGAAGCTTCATATTTCCTGTAAGCCTGTTCAGATGAAGATCGAGAAACTGCGGTGCGGTGGCAAAAGCATGTATATTTTCTGACAATGCATCTGAATACCTGAAAGCTCTGTTCCCCGGGTGGAGACATGGCTCAGCGTCTTTAATGAATGCTCCGTTCAGACAGATATATGATTGTATCATCCCCATTGAACATTTTAAACCTTTCAGAACGAGAAGCTCAGCAATTCGTCAATAAACAGGTGAATTAAACGGTAATTAATCAATAAGGGAAAAACAAAGCCAAAGATGGCTCCGCTCATATGCGCATCGTGGTTGATGTTGTCAGCTTCACGCCGGCTCATGTAATGTGAATAGATCAGGTATAAAACGCCCATAATAACTCCCGGAACCGGCAATATGCCGTAAAAGTAGATGAGTTCCCAGGGATTGAAAAAAATAAAAAAGAAGATAATTGCAGACACCGCTCCTGAGGCTCCTACAGCATTATACCAGGGATGTTCCTTATGTTTGAAAAGGCTCGACAGGGAGGCAACAATTATGGCAATAAAGTAGAATAACAAGTAGATCAGCTTGTCCCATTGCTGCATACCTGGGTTTAAAATCATACTCAGGTTTTTTTCTACATAGGGGCCAAAGAAAAACAGCACCAGCATGTTTACAATCAGGTGGGTCCAGTTTGCATGTAAAAAACCATGGGTCAGCATTCTGTACCATTGCTTCCGGTGATAAATCTGGTAAGGGTTGAATTGCAGCCTTAAAAACCAGTCGTTGTTATTGAAGGCTGGTATGGAAACTAAAGCTGTAAAAACAATGAGAATGTATGTAATCATCTATCAACTATTTAACTAATGTAAAATTTTATATACCAATTCCCTAAGAAGATCTCCTTCAGATGCGGCCGATGCACCTTTAGTTTTCAGGTCGTATTGACGAAGCCATGAAATCACCTGTTTCGTTTTTGCCAGGGGAAAAGCCTTCGCGGCCTGCTGATACTCATTAACAAAATACGGGTTGATTCCCAGTTCACGGGCAACATTTTCCCTGCTTTTATCTGCAATGCCGTGAAAAATCAAAATCTTGGTGAAATAATAAAAAAGCGAAGAAATGGTAAGAATCAGTGGATTATTTTTCTGATTGCTCGTGAAATAGTTGACAATCCGGTTTGCTTTTAGCACATCTTTGGCTGCAAGTGCCTTATTCAATTCAAAACTGTTGAAATCCTTACTGATTCCAATGTTTTTCTCAATCAGTGCCGGTGTAATCACTTTGGAACCAGCCGGTAAAACAAGGATCAGTTTATTCAATTCTCCGGCAATTCTGCCCAGATCGTTGCCCAGAAAATCAACCAGTAGCGAAGCAGCTTTCGGTTCAATCTGGTAGCCCAGGGGGCCAAGGTGTGAAACAATCCATGCGGGCACTTTATCCTCACGTACCTTCTCCGAATCAAAAACCACAGCTTTCTCAGCCAGCAGTTTGGCTACCTTGATCCTTTTATCAAGCTTTTTATATTTATAGGCAATGACCAATATGGTTGATTGCTGTGGTCCCGACAGGTAACTCTCAAGTCCTTCCAGGTTTCGTAAATGCTGCGCTTCTTTTACCACAATGAGCTGTTTTGATGCCATCATCGGGAATTTCCGGGCTGCACCAACAATACTTAGCATATCGGTATCGCGTCCGTATAAAACAAGCTGGTTAAACGCCCTTTCGTTTTCAGGCAAGGCATGATTCACCATATAATCCGTGATGACATCAATGAAGTAAGGCTCTTCTCCCATCAGAAAATATACCGGTTTGTAGGTTCCGGCCTTCAATGCCGTAATGATCGCGTCAAAAGTCATTATGATCCGCTGTTTATTTGTCCAATTCCTTATATTTACGAGAGAAAATCCCCATGATGGAACCGTTAAATTTACCAACATATTTCTTCAGGATAAAAGAAGACCATGGGAAAAAATACATTTTTGATGAAATCCGGCGTCGGTTTGTCCTTCTTACGCCCGAGGAATGGGTCAGACAGCATGCGGTAAATTTCCTGGTAAAAGAAAAAAGATTCCCCATGCAACTGATCTCAGTAGAAAAGGGGTTTAAACAGAACCGGAACCGGATGCGTTATGATTTGCTGGTATATGACCGCAAAGGAAAGCCTTTGATGATCATTGAATGTAAAGCCCCCGGCGTGGAAATAAACCAGCATGTTTTTGATCAGGCTGGCCGCTACAACCATAAGCATCAGGCAGCATACATGCTGATTACAAACGGCATGAAGCACTATTGCTGCTTCATTGATATAGCCAGCAGACAGTTCTCTTTCTTACAGGATGTACCCGACTATGATCAGATAAGCCCTCAATGAGGCAAGCAGCAGGTAAGCTTTCACGCCTGATTTACTTCACAATTACCCTTGCTGCATTTTTATAGGATACAATAAATGCCTGATCCACCGAACACGATTGGAGGAGCTTTTTGGCAGTATCAAAAGAATTACCGGCCCGAAGATGATACTTATACCAACCGTCTTCATAAATAACTATAACAGGTTCCGGGCCGGCATACAATGAGTCCAATTCATTCGAAGGGATTGGTCTTTTAGAAGCAGCAAGTTGCAAATGATATTCCTTCTCCTGTATCTGTCCTTTCCGACCGTAGAGCCTGACATTTTTTTCAAGCTCTTCTGTATTCTCTATAGCTTCAGTCAGGGTGACCTTTACCCCGTTATCATAAGCAACAATGAATGCTCCTGAGGTATTCACCTTATTAAGCAACTGAACAGCATCAGAATACAATCTGACACCCATTAACTGATAGTTAAAACCATCATCCTCACGGATTAGTTCAACAGAATAATCACCAGAGTATGTTTCCTTCAGTTGCCCTATACTTAAAGGAATTCTGCTGGAGGCAACCTGAATGCGGAATAATAACTCCGAAGGCAGATAGGGCGCTGCCAAGGTATCAATTCTTTCATACAGGTCTGTAGTTTCTGCAAAAGATGAATCTGCAATATCAGAAAGCACCTCAGCTGCGGCAACAGGATTGTACTGCTCAGCTGGCATTTCACCCTTCAAATAACAGGCGGCAATTGCTGTGATTTGTTTTTGCAGCGCTTCATTTTCAAGATTATTGGCCTCAGATAATTTCTCAAGCCGCATGTAAAGGTCATCCATTTTCCTGGCCTCAATACGGTAACTAAGGGCCTGAAAAAAATGGTCACTGGATTGCTCTTCAAGTAATTTGGCATTCAGATAATCCGTTTCTGCACCCTCGTGGGTTTCCCAGAACTCATTGATATACTGTTTATAAACAGCAAATTTGATTTCATTGCATTTCTCATAGAGTGAGGAAGCCTGAATTTGTTTCTGCTGAGCCTGACCTTCAATTTGGCCGGCTTTCTTTACTTTTGTCTTTTCATCCAGATTTGGATCTGCCTGCATGAGCAAAACATCCCTGCTCAACTGGCTGGCTTCTTCTGTCAGTTGATCCGCATTGGCCTTATACTCATCTGCCTTAATCAGTTTTTTGACATCTTTCTCATTAATGATTGGGCGAATTTCCAACTCACGCTGCGCATGCAGCGACAATACGGAAACAAAGAGAAAAGAAATCAGAGACAGAATTGCGATTCTGCCGGAGGGTACTGCATATTTACTTAAATACAGCAATGCAAATATCGTTTATGTATAAAAATTGCACCACAACAAACTAAGTTATGAAATAATTAATTCCCACACACGAAAACTAAAAAAAGGCCAGTATTAAATTGTTATTCAACATTTAACAATTGAAGCAAAATTTCATCAACATATCCGGCGGGCGTTTTAATCCATTCTGCCTTACGCCCGGTTACTTTAAAACCGAATTTCTTAAACAATTTCAGGCTGTCATCGTTGCCACTGGTTATATTGCAGTATAACTGATGCAGCTGTAATGTGTTGAAGCTGTAATCAATGAATTTTCTCAAAGCCAGCGAGGCAATTCCCTTCTTCCGGTCGGATTGCTCACCAATGAGAATTCCGACACCGGCACGGTTGTGAAAAGGATCAAAATCAAAAAGATCAACAGCGCCCACTGTTCGCGATGCACCGCTGTTTTCTGAGACATCAATCATCAGGCGGAGTTGTTTTGCCTGATAAATATCCAGATGGGCGTTTTCAATGTACTTTTCCAATATGAACCTGGAGAAAGGTGCAATGGTATTGCTGACACGCCATATCCCGGGATCATTTTCCCAGCGATACAATACATCTATATCGTACGGTTCAACAGCTCTCAGCAATATTACAGTTTCCGGCATGCTATGGCAGGGGATGGTTAGATCTGAAAACAATCCGGAAGATGTCTTCGCTTCCCTGTTTGTCTGTGTCGGGAATGCGCGACATGTATCCGGTTTTGCCAACGCCAGTTGAATACCCAACATTATCGGTAGTATTGTTTACCGGGAAACCAATATTTACAGGTGCTTTCCATGATTTTCCCGATTTCGACGAATAGAAAACATCAAAACCACCCATTCCATAATGCCCTTTTGAACTGAACAGGAGTATGCTGTCATTGTTGGCAAGGCAAGGACTATCTTCATCAAAGGGTGTGTTGATGATCCGGCCGGCATTTTTGGGCTTTCCCCATTTGTCACCTTTTCGGTGACTGTAATACAGATCCATTCCTCCGAATCCGCCTTTGCGTGAACTGGTAAACCACAGAACCTGCCTATCAGATGAAATGCAGGCCCAGGTTTCATCGGCAGTACTATTCACCGGCTTACCCAGGGATTCAGCCTGAGTCCATACTCCATTTCTGAAATAGGACACATAAAGGTCTTTACCCAACGCCGACACCCGCTGCAGATACAATTCATTCCCATCCGCTGAAAGTGATACCGGATAAAAGTCGCCGTCGGAACCAATCTGCTGATTCAGGTTAACCGGACTGCTCCAATTATCTCCCTCTTTTACAGCATGAAAGATGGCATCATAAAATTTCAGGCGCCTTACAAAAATAAGGTTCTTTTCAGCAGCATCCACAACCGGGTAGAGTTCGGAAGCGGCGGTATTAAAAGCACTGTCCAGTAATTCAAAAGCTACATCTACAGGGCTATCCATTAATATTTTAGCCCTTTCGCACGACTTCATCTCATTTTCCACTACATTCACATTGTAACTCCCGTAATACATCGGGGTATTGTTGATAAACGTGTTGTATGCATCAAGTGCATCATCCAGCCTGCCGGCAATCCGGTAAACATTGCCCAGGTAAAACCAGGCGTGCCACGGAGCACTGGTTTCTTCAAAACTCTTGCGATTGTATTGGTTTTTAGCCACAGTTCGGGAAGTAGCTTTCTCAAAATACGGAATAGCCAGTACTTCCATACCTGGGATATTCATATAGCATTCACCCAGTTTGAAATTGAAATGGCTGTTGGCAGGATTGTGTTCAACCAGGTTGCGAAAATAATAGGCAGCCTCCCCATAATCGGCCCTGGTGAAGAAGAACTCTCCTTCATTGAAGGACTCCTTCAGATCGATCCCTGATTGTGCATTTAAAGGCAGCAACAAGGCCAGGCACAAAGCAGAAAACAACAATGCGCGCATGATAATTTTGCTACTTCTTAAATTTCAGATTTTCCGGAACAGGAGTGGCACGAATAGTCAGTACAATATCATTTGCTCCTGTAATTTCATATTCAACTCTGCGGTTCAGGCTGCGCCCTTCCGGATTATCAGAACCATCGGGGTTGGAATTGATTGCTGCAAAACGCTGCTCACCCATTCCCCTTGTTTCAAGCCGGCCTGCATCAATACCTTTTTCAAGGATATATTTGAGAACCGCAATGGCACGTTTTTCTGATAATTTCTGGTTGTATTCGGCGGGGCCTTTGGAATCGGCGTGGCCGATAAATTTAACACGAACAGCAGGAAAATCCTTCAGCAACTGAAAAATCTTATCCAATTGCTTTCTGCCTTCCGCGCTCAGTTGAAAATTGTCGAATGCAAAGTAAACCGGGTCCAGATCAATCTCCCTGGGAATTTTTTGAGCAGCAGGTTCTGCCACTTTTCCCGGTTGTGCAGGTTCAGCCGGTTTTGCAGGCTCTGTTGGTTGTGCCGGTTCGGCTATCTTACCATTTTCCGGTGTTGCAACAGGGGACAACTCTCTGACAGTAGGTTCGGAGGCTTTAAAGAAATCTGCAAGTAATTCCGGTAAGTCTTTTGATTCAGAGGGCTGCACTGCATAAATGTCCTCTTTGCCAAACCCGTCAGGTTGAATTCTGGAAATGTAACCCACCTTGTTGTTATTCCATGGATAATAGAAAAGGTCATCGTCAGTAGTATTAACAGGATACCTGAGGTTTTCCGGTGTCGACCATTTCCCTGAAGCATCACGCCTGGAAACAAAGATATCATACCCTCCCATGCTTTCATTGCCCTGGGAACTATAATAGAGTAAGCTGTCATTGTCGGTAATAAAGGGCGTATCCTCATTGAGTGATGTGTTAACGGGATTACCCAGATTGGCCGGGAGTCCCCAGCTTCCATCCGGCTGCCGTTTTGACACGTAAATATCCATATCACCCACGCCGCCTTTCCGGTTACTGGTAAAATAAAGCTCCTTACCATTTTTTGACAGTGAGGCGTGCGATTCCCAAAATTTTGTATTGATATCCTGCCCTGCTAAAGGCAACGATTTTGTCCACCTGTTGTTATCATACCGGCTCATGTATACATCGCTGTTAAAGGCATCTTCCCGGGTGAGCAAAAGCTGTGTGCCGTCATATGAAATTGATGAAACATACTGATCTCCGTCTGATTCTATCTGGGGTGTTATGTTTACGGGTGATGACCAGCCATTGCTGTATTTTGAAAAATAAACAGCATCATAAAAGGGCAGTTCATTCATAAATACCAGCGTTTTACCATCTCCCGAAACAACGCCCTTGAAATTTGACGATGTGCCGTTAATAGAGTCGCCCAGGTTAGTCAGCTTTACCCTGAGTGGATTGTTCATAAAACTGAGGGCCGTGTTACATGCGGTGATTTGCTGGTTGGCATACTGAATCTCTTCGGCGTTTACGGTAATTTCTTTGTATTTGGTATATGCCTGAATGGCATCGTTGAGCTGGTTGTTTACCCGGTAAGCATTGCCCAGGAAAAGATAGGCATCAAGGGGAGCTGATTTCTGTTTAAATTTGCTTTCTCCGTACTTTTTAGAAACTTTTTTTACTGCCTCGAGCAAATGTCCGATTGCCTTGTCCTTCTGACCCGGAATACTCAGGTAACAGATACCCATTTTGTAATTGATGTTGGCATTCTCCTTAAACCCATTATTGTAAAGTTCCAGGTAATCAAACAGGGCATCGGTATATGCTTCCTGAGCAAAGAAAAATTCGGCATCAGAGAAATACTCTTTCAATTCAGTCAGGTTCTTTTCTTGTGCTTCTGACGGAATATTCAAAAGCAAAATGAAAGCAAGCAACAGGACCGTTTTCATGTTCAGGTAATTTTGTGTATTACAAATTTAATCATTTAACAACAGGTTAGCTATAATTAGCCCCTCTAAATATAATCGGATTCTGCAGGCATATGAATTATCTAAGCCGGATTGCCTCCGGTACATCGCTGATTATATGCAATATAACTTCAACAGGGATTCCCGAAAAGACAAGCTCAACGCGTCTGTTATAACTTCTACCCTGAGCATTGTCTGTACCGTCTGGATTTTTATTCAAAGCTACCGGGTTCAGCTCCCCATTTGCCTGTATCATTATTCTTCCCGGAAGAACCTGTTTCTCTTTCAGATAATCCGCCACGGAAGTTGCCCTCAATAAGGATAAATTGAAATTATATCTGGTACTTCCCAGGGCATCAGTATATCCGTTAGTTTGCACAACCACCTCGGGATATTTACGGAGCATAGTGGCCACTTCGTCCAGATAAGCCCTGTGCTTACTATCCAGGCTGAAATTGTTAAAAGCAAAACGAATATCTTTCACATAAAACGTATCTCTATGTGCCTTCCTGGATGGTACCACAATTTCTTCCCGAATTACCAGGTTATCATGCGGAAAATAATCCGGAATATTCAGGCTTTTGGTCAGCAGTTGCTGGTTTCCTTCGGAAAAGCCCAGGTAATAATTCCCCGCTGGCAATTTTTGCCTGAATGAGCCATCCTCATTTAAAGATTTAACAATCAATGTATCAACGGTTACCTGGTCAATAAATGCTACGTGAACCCGGGAAGCATCATAACCTGAGTCGGCCTTCAGGTCAATTTTTCCGTTAACAAAGAAACGGGCCGGTTTGCCGAAATTTTTGATGTGATACCTGATTATGTCCATCTGACCATTGGTCGCAGAATATTTCGACTGGTAAGCCAAATGGCCGTCGCCAAGGGGAAACATGAAAAGATCATCATCTGTTGAATTGAGCGGGTATCCTATATTCACAGGTGGAAGCCAGTGATTATCCTCGCCAAGCGCAGAACAAAAGACATCGTATCCGCCCATGTTGTAATGGCCCTGGGAGCTAAAGTACAAACTCTTTCCATCAGCAGACAGAAATGGCGATTCCTCATTATAGGGAGAATTGATAAGCGGACCCATGTTCACTGGTTTTCCCCATTCACCCGAACCAGTAAGGGGCGAGCGATATATATCGAGTCCGCCATAGCCCCCTTTTCGATCGCTTGTAAAATAAAGTGTTTTTCCGTCAGGCGAAACCGAAGCATGGGTTTCATTAAACTGAGTGTTTACCTGATTGTTCAGCTTTTTGAGTTCACTCCAAACGCCGTTAATATTTTCGGATGTATACAGTTCGCCTCTCTGATAAGGATCATCGGCAACAAAGAACAACTGTTTACCATCTGCCGACATTCCGGTAACGCGGTGGTCTCCGTCCGATTTAATCCTGGGTGTAAGGTTCTCCGGCATCTGCCATCCTGCATCCGCTTTATATGAGGTCATTACGGCATCGTAGAATTTCAGCTCATTCATAAAGTAAATGACCTTTTCGTCATTTGTAACCAGGGGATTATAGTTCGAATAGGCTGTGTTAATTTCTTCGGGCAATGTGGTGCTGGAAAAATCAGACGGAGCCTGAATCATTTCCAGCGCATTGTTGCATCTTGAAATATGAAATTCTGCCAGGTTCTTTTCATCCTTATCCACATCGTCAATTGCATCCAAATAACTGTTCAGATAATGCAGCGCGTTGTCGAAATCATTGTTCATCCGGTAAGCAATTCCCAGGTACAATAAAGTTTTAACAGGTGCATATTCTTCCTCCAGAGCGCTACCTTTGTAACCCGCGGATACTTTTTGAGAAGCTTCTTTCAGATAAGGTATTGACCTGGTTTTCTGCCCCTGAATATTCAGATAACATTCCCCGATCAGGTAACTGGTGTTGGCATTCTGATAGCCGCTTTCCTGCAGGTTAAGCAGGATGAACAGCGCATCTTTATAATCTTCAGAATACATGAATTCAACCGCATCTTTATAAAGATCAGCAGGTGTTGGAACGATTTTCTGACCCGATAAGGGAATTAGGATCGTAAGAAGCAGAAAGATAATAGTCGCTTTTTTACTCATTCTTACGCTTTTTTCTCAGTATAAACAGGATTAGGAGAACAATGATGATCAGGTTGACTAACACAAGTGATGTAACCAATACAGGCCGCTCAATACCTGAGAAAAGACCATGTCTGACATCACTGCTTCCGGCGTCGGGTCCCTTCATCAGAACCAGTTTCAGCAGCAGCCTGAGCAGATCTTTCTCGGTGTATTCATACTGATCAGCAACCGACAGGAGGTACTGCATCACTTCAAGAGGTTTTGAAAACTGCTGTATATCCGCCGCATCAATTGCTCTGGCAATCCGCGCATCGGCAAACTGCTTCAACAGGCTGATAAACTCTTCAACATTCCGCGGATTGATGATGTCAATCAGGAGCTGGTATACCATCTCGCGGTTGTAGTCGTTGAATTGCGACTGGTTAAGCAGGTACTGAAGCATCTCCTCAAAAGTGTTCAACTTCAGATTGCGGATGTCCATTTCCTGCAGGAACTCCTTGAGACTGCCGGTAGCTTTTTCCAACAGCATTTTGCGGAACATGTCAACAAAATAATAAGGATCTCTCCTTACTTTTTCAATATTTTCAAGGACCTCTCTTTTAGAATACTTGCGCGCGTCAGCATTTTCCATCAAATAAGTAATAAGCTGCTGTGAATTCCAAATTTTCTGCTGATCCATATCCAAATCGAGCAAGGTCTGTTTCAGGTTGTCTGATGAAAGGAAGATCAGGCTCTGGGAAAGGAAATGAACATTGATATCCGTTGCTGCAAGAGCAAGTGCCGATTCCAGGAGATCAGCTGAAAATTCATTGTTCAACAAGCCTTTCATGATGTTGTCGGCAACTGAACGCGAATCCGGATAAAGCTTTAGATTTTGCCGCATTTGAGCAAGATAAGCTGCCAGGTCACCGGTGGAGTACGATTCCAGCAATCTGATGAGCTCAAGCGGATCGCGATTCAGAGAGGCAATTTTGTACAGGGTATTCCTCAGATCATCAATACTGTAGCTGCCTGAGGTTGAATTCTTAAATAAATAATCAAGCAGGGCATCCGAAGAATAAATATTGTTGGCTTTCAAATTCATTCTGGCCAATGAGGAGGCAAGACTGTCAGGTGAATTATCCTGAAGCTCTTCGTAGAAAAGGTTCAGATCTTTCTGCGAAAGAAAGCGCGACATAAGCGCCTCAATTTCCTTTGATGAATAACCATGTTCTTCCGCATTCTTCAACAGATAATCATACAAATCAGCTGCCGATTTGAAATTCATCTCAGACAGATTCAAGGTATTGAGGAATTCACGAAGCTTTCCATCAGCCATGTCAGAAACACCCATATACCGGTCACTGTCAGACAGCACAGTCAGTTTTGTTGGAGGAATCACAGCCTGTTCATCAACGGCAGGCGTATAAACAACCGTAACCTCCCGAACCGTGCTGTCACCTTTGCTGTTTCTCAGCGTGAAGCGCAGTGTATTCACACCTGGCTCAGGAGTCAGCATATATACAAACTTCCGGCGTTTGATATCAAAGTTCTCTGTTTTCAAAGCTTTCCCATCCAGCATGGTAAGCACCGTTAACCGGGTATTTTTTTCCAGATCAAGCCTGATTGGGATAGATTCATTGGTGGTTACATTGTAGGTAGCAACCGGAATAATCATTTCAGGTCCGGTTACCGGTTCACTCTGTTGTACCTGCGCAATTTCTTCTGTGAGGGTTCCGGAAGAAGATGCTGTGAGAACCGATGACAAAGCAAAAATATTGGAAGGATTGTTCAGCGGAATGGATATCTTTTCACTGTAGTCGGAGATACCCTCTCCCTTTATTTGCAGGTCAAAATCACCTGAAACGGCATTAAGTGTATAGGAACCATCGGTATTAAGCTTTGTCTGGTCAACTATTTTCCCTGTTTTGCTGTTTACAAGAGTCGCTGTCAGCTTGGTGTAATCCGGACTTACCTGTCCGTTTATTCTGGTAATTCCGTTCAGGATAAACTTCCTCGGATGCAGGTCTGTAAATACTTCGAGCTTGTAAATATCCATCATGCCATAGGAGTCTGCCGGATCGTACCTGGAATAATAGGCATAAGCCCCATCCCTTACAGGAAAGAAAAATAAATCATCCTGGGTGGTATTCAACGGATATCCGGCATTCACAGGCTTTGCCCATTGGCCGTTATCAAGTTTTGTAGTATAGAATATATCATAACCGCCCATATTATAGTGCCCCATTGAGCTAAAATAAATTGTACTGCCATCATCAGTAACAAACGGGGTGTCCTCGTTGAATCGTGAATTAACTACAGAGCCCAAATTAACTGCCGGACCCCAGTCGCCTCCACGGCTTCTTTCGGAGCGATAAATATCGAGTCCGCCATATCCTCCTTCACGATTGCTGGTAAAGTAAAGGATTCTTCCATCTTTTGATACAGATGCATGCGATTCCCAGTACTTCGTATTGATATTTCCGTTCAGCTTTTCCAGTTTTGACCATTTGCCATTTTTAAATTTGCTGGAATACAGGTTGCCGTCATAATTATCGCTACGGTATACAAAAATTTCATCTCCGTTGTACGAAAGACCGGTACAATAGGAATTGCCATCAAGGCCAAAGAAAGGAGTAAGATTAAGTGGCTCTGACCATTTGCCATTATCACGGCGACAATAAAATACAGCATCATAAAACTGCAGCTTTCTGGTGAACACCATAATTTTTTCATCACCTGAAACCAACGGATTGATCTCCTCAAACCGGTCGTTGATGCCTTCACCTGCATTAACCGATATGAAATACATGGGGTTCTTTAGCTGACGTTCTGCAACGTCACATGAGTTGATCTGCTCGTCCACAAGCGCCGCGTCATATACAACGGGGTCAAGAATGAGCTTAAACTGCTGGTAGGCTTTAATGGCGTCATCAAACCTGTTGTTTGCCCTGTAGGCATTTCCCAGATAATAGAACGCCTCACGCGGCGCCTGCCGCTCTTTAAAACTGGTTGGTTTGCTGGTATTGCTGATGCCGGTAACAGCTTTTTCCAGGTAAGGTATGGATTTCTTAACCTGGTAAACATCATTCAGATAACAAATTCCAATCTTGTAGTTGATGTTGAAATTTTCCGGATCTGCAACCAGAATTCGTTGATATAAAGGCAGGGCATCTTTATATTCTTCAAACAGGAAGTAAGACTCAGCTTCAACAAAGACAGCTTTAAGCCGCTCCTCCCCCTGTGGGTAAGCTGTTACATAAATAAACAACAGCAAGATAGATGCCGTAATAATTGGTCGGATTGATTTTTTGGGTCTCATAGTTCTGCTTCTAGCATAACAAATTTAATTAATTAATAGCAATTAATAATAACTGTCAACATGTTATGAAACGTTATTTATCAACTGTTTATTAAGACCCCTTAGTTGTCAGTGCTTTGTGTTGTAAATTTGGTGTGGGGAAAAATATGCACGGCGTGCATCAATTCATGGTCCCGGACATCCCGGATGGCACCCGGCCCAATTTTTTATACCCGCTGACAATTATTCTCAAATCATGAGATATCCGGTAATCTTTGGCGTACAAAAGATTCAGCTGCTCATCGGTACCAGCGCCGTTCAAACTGTTCACACGCAAATCATGCGGAGTGAGAACACCCGGTTGAATTTTGGGCAAGCCGGGATGATTTCCGCCGGTCGACTGGTAGTAACCCACCCATGAGGATGCTCCTTTCAGCACATGGAGTATATTTCTGCACAAACCGGCGGGCTCATCAACCACAAACATAAGCACCGGGCTCACTCCAATCATAATAACAGACAGCAAAGCATCAAAAAACCGCTTCTTTCTTTTGTTGTGAATGAGCGAGAGTGTGTTGAAATGCAATACATAAAGCTCCCCCGAAATGTCATTTGAACTGCTGCCAATTACAGACATGCTTTCCGGAGGCGCGATCTTGAATTCAATTCCGGTACGGGTAAACTGAAGCATGGTGCAGATAATTTCATGAGACGACATGGCAGCTGCACAAAACACCAGTTCGTCAATTTGGTTAACCTGAACAATTTCCTGGATTTGACCAATATGCCCGATGAAATCAGGGCTGACTTGTTCTTTTGCCGGGTTTACAAATCCAACCAGGTCGGGAACTGCTTGTGCTTGGTTGATTATAGAATATACCCTGTTGCATTCCTGAAGGTCGCCGATGAGGATTACTTTTTTCTTCTTTCTGAAAAATACAAATGAGAAACTCTCCCGGCTGATCCGGCTCAAAACAATCCTTACCAGAGCTGTACACAAAAGCGTCCAAAGAGTACCCATAAGAATCAGTGCACGTGAAAAACGCCACGTTTCAGGAAGCAGTGCATATATCAGCAGAATCATTACAGTACCTGTAAAAACACCACGCAGCAGGTCGGTGAACTTTGATTTTCTCTCATATCCGGCGGATATGAAAATGGAAAAAACCCAGATTATTATGTAAGCCGGTACAACTAGGATCAAATATTCTTTAGGGTAATAACCTCTTTGCCCGAAGTGGTTCATTTCCCAAAAAGGTAAAAGCAAATAAAAGCCTGAATAAATCAGAACAAAATCGAGAAAAGGTGTGGCGATTCCTTTGATAAAACGGGTGAGAATTGACAATCCTGCCCTGAAATATATAGCCAGGTGAATGAAAAAAGTAAAATACCTGGCCGTGCTTTCTTTGAAATGCTTCCTGGCAAAAATGATCATGGCCCTGTAAAAAATCACCACATAGTTGATGCTGCTCTTTTTGGTGCTTTCACCCTTATAATGAATAATAGTAGTATCCGGGAAGTAGATGTTATTAAAACCAGCCAGTCTGAATCGGTATGAAATATCAATATCTTCGCCATACATAAAAAAACTCTCATCAAGAAGTCCTGTTTTATCAAGAGCAGCGCTTCTCATAAACATGTACGCGCCTGAAATTACATCCACCTGGTGAATCTCATCGGGATTCAGAAATCCCAGGTAGTATCTGCCGAAAGTTTTCGACCGGGGAAACAATTTTGAAAACCCGAATACTTTATAAAAAGCAACCAGCGGGGTGGGCAATGATCTTTTCGATTCCGGCAGGAATTTGCCCTTTCCATCAATCATTTTAACACCCAGGCATCCGGCATCCGGGTTCTTATCCATGTATTGAATACACTTCAGAAATGAATCCTCCTGCACCACTGTGTCCGGGTTGAGCAAAAGAACATACCGTCCCGAGGCCTTTCTGATAGCCTGGTTGTTGGCTCGTGCAAAACCTGTATTATCTGTATTGGCAATCAATGTTACATGAGGAAACTTTTGTCTGATCATGCTTACAGAACCATCTGCCGAGTTATTATCCACCACAATGACTTCAGCCTGAATTTTGCTGATCGCCATCATTACCGAATGGAGGCATTGTTCCAGGAAGTATTTAACGTTGTAATTTACAATGATTACAGAAAGGTCCATCTCAGGTGTAATAAAGGATAAGCCTCCGCATGTTCCGGAATAATCCGGGTTTAATGTGTGTTATTCCCTGCTATAATCTTTATCGCACTACCGGGATGGCTTTGGCACACTCCATCAGCGACATTCTGCATGCATTCAGATTGCCCATGGAACAGGCCTTGTTTAAATGCGGACAGGCCTTTTCCATATCATCCAAACGGTAATAGGACATGCCCAGGTTGAAGTAAAGAGCCGAGTTGCCTTCAGAGAGTTCCAACACTTTCAGAAAATCATTGACGGCAGCGGAATAATCACGCAACTCATAGTTAATCATTGCCCTGCTGTGGAAACTGCTGGCCACCGTGTCATTTCTTTCAATGGATGCGGTTAAGTCGAGCAGTGCATTATCATATTCAAGCAGGTTCATATAGCTTACTCCCCGTCCCAGATAGCAGCGATACAGGATATCGCCGGGGTCAAGTTCAATAGCCCGGGAAAAATCATCAAGTGCTTTGCTGAATTTTTCTTTGGAGTTGAGAATTACCCCCCTGAGGTAATAATAAGCCGCCATGTCGGGATACCTCCTTACTGCATCATCCGCAAGTCTCAGGGCCTCCTTGTCATCATTCATGAGAAAGTAAATGTTAATCTGCTTTTGCATAGCAGGATGGTTCCCGGAAGCAAAACCAAGAACTTCCCTGGTTTTATTTAAAGCTTCGGGCAGGTTGTTGCTGGCAATGAGGATATCTGCTTCAGCCAGCAAAGTCTTCACACGTGAATCATCTTGCGCAATCAATAACCGCAATGGGAATATCAGCATTACCAGTATAATAGCAGTTCTCATAAAATGGCCTTGGTATTAATTTACAACTATGAAAATACGAAAATATTTGCATTTACTACCATCAATGGGTCATCCTATTTCACGAGTTTCTTGAAATCATTTTCCAGAAAGCCATCCGGGCTTTTATCGTTGATCTTGTGGTAATCAAAGTAATAAAAATTGGCATCAGCAGCCCCTATAATTATCTTATAGCTGCGTGCGTCCTGCTTGGTTCCTTCAGGGCCAACTTTATGAAGAAACACAACATCCGGATCACGGTTTTTAATTGCCTCTTCAATATCATCAGGAGTAACGATCTTAAATTTATAGGGATATACCTTCTTTATTTTGGCTTCGGTATTCACGGAAGGAGCCAATTCCTCCTCAAGCAGGTACAACGTTTTATCACGGATATCCTTTATATTGTCATTATAATGTTTAAAAACATTGGCAGAAATAATTTCGGGATGGTCTTTAATTAATTTGGCATGGTTCTGAATAAACCGGACCAGTATGGCCAGCTTGTAAGCGTACCTGTCTTCCTCCACATCAAAATAGGCAAGCGGAACTGAAGCAATGTCGGGCATTTCATTCAGCCTGAAATAATTCCCACCAAGCGAGAGGTGCAGAAAACGGTACGAAGCATCCGTTTTGTCGGCTTCAAAGGTAACATGCGACATATAAATGAAAGAATATTGCGCATCCATCCGCTTTTCTTGAAATTCTTTATCCGTGATGAAGTCAAATTCTGTAATGTTCCATTCCTGCTGCATCACCCCCTTAATGATCTTATTGTACTCCATCAGCGGGTTATTTTCAAGAACCACGAGGGTTTTGGTGGAAAAAAAAGCATCCACATCTGCCCGGGTGGGTACAAATGTTTGTGCATTCATCCATAACGCAACCCCTAAGAGCATAGTTGAAAAAATAAGTCTTTTCATAGTTTTTGTATTAAATTTCAGGAAAAAATAGTGGATTTCGCTCATTGAACTTCCTGACATATAGAAATTTCAATTGTTTTTGTTTCTTCTTACTTAAGCCGGCAAATTCGTCATGCAATTCCGGATCTGCCATCAATAAAATCGAGACGCTTTCTTCAGTATAATCCAACACATTGCCTGTTTTAAAATCAAGCAGATATTGCTTCATTTCAACAGTTGCATTTGTTGAATAAGGTGAATAATAAGGATTGTAATAGGGTGAAGAATAGTAGGGATACCCATATCCGTAATATGGATTGCCGGAATTGCGGTTGTAAGAAGTAAGACTGCCTACAAAGTGGCAGATGTTACCGATGATGGTTATCCTGAAAAAGCCGTCATTCAGATATATGTACAGCACTCCGTTCCTTGAAAAACCCCAGATGTTCTTTGTTGGAATTTCCTGTTTAACCCCAATGTTATCAAAGAGCTGTAACTTTTTCTCTTTTAGAACACGCTCAAAGAAATCGGGATCATCATACGCAGCCTCTGTAATAATGCGTGATTTGGGAATGGGATTGTTTTGCCTTACCTGATCAAAGTTTGTGAAAACACCCTCTTTAAACTTAAACTCAGGACTATATTTCACCCTATTCAGCGTGTCGCGCTGCTGTGCTTCTGCTGCCATAAAGACAATCAGAAAGATAAAAACTGCTACAGCTTTCAGTGAACGGATAGGAAACATTTGTACAATCATTAACGTATTTACAAAAATAGATTTATTTTCTCAACTCATGAACAGGATATGCGTCAAAAGTAAATTTCAAAAATCGGGCCAATCAGCATAATTTTATCACCCTTGAATAGATCCGGTTCATAATTGTATAAATAATTCCTATATTTATCTTTAAGATTAGGCAAATGGTGACCCAACACTTTAAATCATATTAATCGTAATGAATCCTCTTTATCATTTACTTGCCCGGCTGACCAAAAAGCTTGAACAGCAAGCCGATCTGGATGTAGTTAATAAATTGCTCATTACTTATTTCATTAACATCACCTGCATCCTGGCATTACTGGGATATGGCATACTGACATATGTGGAAATGAATCATCAAGTTGCCTTGTTTCTTTTTGCATCTTCCTTTGCTTCATTACTGATTCTGGGTTATCAATATGTATTTAAACAACTTCAGGTTACCCGGATCCTGCTTACTGCGGTAATCATTGTGGTCATTTTCTTCCTGCTTTACACCGGTGGCAATTCAGGATTGGGAAGCTATTGGATGCTGGTTTTCCCTGTTGTGTCAATACCCCTTTTCGGCCTTAGTAAAGGCAATATTGTGTCCTTTCTGTTGTTTATGGCAGCGCTTGCTTTTTTTGTTTTCCAGGATCGTATGCAACTTCAGCAGGTATATTCAAAAGACATGGTGATTCTGTTGCTGATTAGTTATGCTGCTATTCATCTGCTGGTATATCTGAATGAATATGTTAAACTTCATAACTATACGGTTATGGAGAAAGCCATTATCGAATCGAAAAATGAAACCCGGCAGAAGGACGATTTCCTTTCCAAATTGTCACACCAGATCCGAACACCGCTGAATAACCTCACCGTAGTTTCCAACCTGATTAATAAATCAAAACTGGATGACGAACATCGTGATCTTTTCGAAACCATCATGGCCTCTACAATTAACCTGATTAATGTGGTCAATAACATTGTGAAGGTTTCAGAGGTAAAAATTGAAAGAGAACTCAGCAGTCAGGTTAATTTTGACCTTTATGCCTCCATCGACAACACAATGAAATTATTCAGGGATCAGCATAAGGAAAGACTTGAAATTAACCTTCATGTTTCGCGCAGCATAAAAACCCAATATATTGGCGACCCGATCCGGATTAAGCAGATCTTCCTGAACATTATTGAGAACATCATCAAGGCAAATCCCGAAGGCAAACTGGCTGTTGACATCACCATCAATCTGCAGAGCGATTATGAGCATGAATCTCAGATCAACTACTTGATTAAATGCCCACAGCTTCAGCTTGAATCAGATGACTATGGAAATTATTACAGCCGCCCGGGAGTTGACCAGATCAAAGAAGGATCTTACCAGCCTGACGACTATTTCATTGACTTCACTATTGCAAAGAAAATTATTGAATACTATGGTGGTGAACTAAAAATAGTTTCCACAGATGAGTTGACCGTTCTGCAATTTGGATTTATCCTGAAAAAAGGCACTGCAGGAACTCAGAAATCAGACGCTGACAAAGACATGACACAGCTTTTGCAAACCAAAAGCAAAGTCGATCTTAGAAACGCCAACATCCTCCTTGTTGAGGACAATGCCATTAACCAGAAAATTATTATTCTGAGCCTGAAAAATCACGTAAAGAATATTGACATTGCCAATAATGGCAAAGATGCCCTCGATAAATTCGGAACTACCAAGTATCATCTTATATTAATGGACATACAAATGCCTGTAATCAATGGTATTGCCGCCACAAAAAAAATAAGGGAACTTGAATCTTCATCAAATACGCAAACTCCAATCATTGCCATCACCGCCAACGCGCTCTCAGGGGATAAAGAAGCCTGTTTAGCTGCAGGCATGAATGATTACATAAGCAAACCTTTCCAGGTGGAGGTATTGGTAAACAAGATGAAGGTGTTGTTGGAATCCTGACCGGGTTCATAACTTGCCATTTAACCTGCCTACCGGCAGGAAGGCATGCAACATTATCCTCATTCGGCATTGACCTAAAAGTCCACCTTTATTCCAATCACCAGAATATCATCCACCTGCTCCTGAGTTCCCCTCCATTCAACAACATTATTTTCAAGAATCTCATGCTGCTTTTCCATGGGCAACTGGTGCAGGTTCAGCAGCAAATGCCTGAACCGGCGGTATTTATATTTCTTTCCATCAGGGCCGCCAAACTGGTCGGCAAATCCATCGGAGAATAAGTAGATGATATCTCCTTTCTGAATGGGAATGATGTGGTTTTTAAAGGTTTGATCCTTGAAGTTGGTTTCATCAAGGCCAATGGCAAAGCGATCTCCCTTAACTTCAGTGATCTTGTTATCACGGATAATATACAAGGGGTTAAATGCCCCTGAAAATTCCACGATCATATCCTTTTTGTCGATTGAACAAAAAGCAACGTCCATTCCGTCACGCAGAACCACGTTGTCAATATCCCTGAAAATTTCGTGAAAATCCTCGTTCAACCGGTTGAGAATATCTGATGGCCGTGAAAGTCCTTCGATGTTGGTAATCTTTCTGAAAAGTTCAAACCCGATTATAGACATGAAAGCCCCGGGTACGCCATGTCCGGTGCAATCCACAGCAGCAATGAAAATCTTGTCGCCAAGCTTATTTACCCAGTAAAAATCGCCGCTTACTATGTCTTTTGGCATAAAAAGTATAAAAGACGAAGGGAAGATGGATTTAAAAAGCTTCAGCGGCGGTAACATCGCTGTTTGTATGCGCTTGGCGTAATTGATGCTGTCGGTAATACTTTTATTCTTCTGGGTCAGCTCTTCTTTTTGCAGCATGATCTGTCTGGCAAACATTTCCCGCTCCCTGTTTTCCCGGCTCAGGTTAAAAAACTGACGTATCCAGAAACGTATGAACAGGAAAACAAAGAAGGAGCCTGCCAGCAATATAAGCGCCAATCCAATTTTAGATCTCCAGTAAGGTGCTTCAACAACAATCACAAGTGAGGTGCCGGTGGCATTCCAAACCTTATCCGGATTTGAACCAGTAACCCTGAAAACATGCCTGCCCGGAGGTAACCGATCAATAATCACCTGGTTTTGTTTTCCCAGGTTGACCCAAACCGCATTTCTGCCTGTTTTTCCAAAACTGTAGCGAAAATTATTCCATTCGGGCCTTGAAAAATCGAGCACAGCAAAATCAATCTGAAGTGGTTTCCGGCTCCAGGGAAGGTAGATGGTATCAGGCACCTGGTAAAACAAATCTTCCTTCATGGGATCATTGTCCAATAACCGGATACCCGTAATCACAACTTTCTGAACAGAGCGCAGCTGATCCTGCTGACCTGCTTTCACAACAGACAGTCCATCAGGGCCGGTAATATAGATCCTTCCTTCAGGTCCGCAACTGATTTCAGTGTATGTGTCGTTCAGCAGGCCTTCTTTCCGGTCGTAATTTTTAATCGTGTTGTTGGCTTTGATGTAATGGTATAAACCAGTTTCATTGCTGAACCACAAATTGCCATAGGTGTCTGCATCCAGAATACTGAACCCTGAATTCATAACCCCCTGCACATTGAGGGCCGTAAACTCACGTGATGCCGCATCAAATCTGAATATACCTCCCGAAGTACCCAGCCAGAAGACATTGGATTTCTCGGGAACTATGGCATAAACTGCCTTGTGTTCCGTATTCATCAGGTTAACATCATAGGGAGTGTATTTGCTGACGTTACCTTTAACCGGGTTGTAATACAACAGGCTGTTTTCTGTTCCCAGCCAGACATTTCTGAACGGATCCTGAACGATGCTGTATACCTTGCCTATTTGAATCTGTTGACTGTTATATTCAAGCCCAGCCTTTGAAACATGATATAATGAGTCCAGTTTGATGCGCTGGATACCATTTGAAGTGCCCAGCCACAGCTGGCTTATGCCATCATAAAAAATGCAGTTCAGTTGCACCTGTTTAAAAAGCTCCTCATTAACAAAAGGATACAAATCTTTCAGACTTTTTCTCCGGTTATCCCTAATATCAAACACTTCAACACCATGCTGAGTGACTATGAAATACAGGTTGGGTTTGAAGAGGCTGAAATTAACTACATTGCTCCCGTCAAGAGTATTAAAGCGACTGATTTTCATGGTGCTTTCATCAACAACGCCAAAACCGTTATCATAAAAGGCCAGGAACAATTTACCATTAGCCCCTGGAAGAGCTGAAAGAATATGGCTGTTTTCACGGGAAATTCCAAAACGTTCAATCGGGTAGTTCTGAACTGCAAGAGCAGATTTTCTTATTTTAAGGATGCCTTCTGATGAGCCGCCCCAGATGACCCCGGAAGAATCAATCGCAACACTACGTATTTGATTCATGCCGTCCTGATATATCGGTGTGAATAACTGATCTTCCGTAATAAACCGAAAGATGCCCGAACTTGTGGCCAGGATCAGCACCCCATTTTCTGCGCTGGTGATGGCATGAATCTCATTCGTAGCATACTGGGTGCGAGAGTCTCCGGGATAGAACGATAGAAATGCGAAATCAACGGGGTCAACCCGGTTCAGTCCGTTACGGGTGCCAATCCAAAGGGTATGGTCCCCGTCAATATAAAGGCAATTTACGTGGTTATTGCTGAGCAAGCCCTGTGAATCACGGCTAACGAGTTCCCTGAAAACACCCTGTTCCGGGTCAAAGAGCCACAGGCCTCCGGTTGTTCCTATCCACAAATTGCCATTGTCATCTGCGACAAGGCATGTAGGTATAGTAGCCGATTGCAGCAAATCAGCGGGAAAAGAATAGGTTTTGTCTGCATAATCCTTAGACAAACCCGTGAGTGTTTTGTCGGTCAGGAGCCACACAGTACCATTTGGTGCAGTGCATAAGTCAATTAATACTGACTCCTTGATAAATGGTGTATTAAATGAAGAAACCGGTATTTTAGTAATCATCCCGGTTTTATTATCGTAACGGTTTATACCTGCCTGGTTAAGAATCCACAAATTTCCAGCCGCATCCACCTTCACGCTACGTATGTGTTGATATCCAAGTGGCTCGTTGTTGTCCGCAGATGTGAAAAATTTCCGAAACTGGTATCCGTTGAAACGGTTCAGTCCGTAAGTAGTACCTGCCCATAAATAGCCATAACGGTCGATTGTTAGCGTGTTCACATGCCTTGACGACAAGCCGTTTTCAATGGAAATAACCTCCGGCTTAAGATAAGTCTGGGCATATAACGGACTGTATATTAATATAATAATTAAACCTATGTAGCAACGGCCCAACCGCATCAGTCCATTTATTTAAACTCCTTAAAGTAGCTAAATTATTCAATAATACAAAACTAAAAAAACAGGTGCTGAAAACAGTTCAACGCCGCATACACCATAAAATAAAAAAGCTGCCCGAAACAATTCAGGCAGCTTGTAAGGTATGTATACCAGGCTGAAAGTAAATTACGCCGGGTTACTTTTTATATCCATAAATGGCCAGATTACCCAATTCTTCTTCAATACGAAGCAGCTGGTTATACTTAGCCATGCGGTCGGAGCGGCTTAATGAACCGGTTTTAATCTGGCCTGAATTGGTAGCCACGGCAATGTCAGCAATGGTAGCGTCTTCAGTTTCACCGGAGCGATGCGAAGTAACAGATGTATAGCCAGCCCGGTGTGCCATTTCAATAGCATCCAGTGTTTCAGTAAGACTGCCGATCTGGTTCACCTTAATCAGGATGGAGTTGGCACAACCCATGTCAATTCCTTTCTTCAGGAATTCAACATTGGTTACAAACAAATCATCACCAACCAACTGGCACCGGCTACCTACTTTGTCGGTAAGTAACTTCCAGCCATCCCAATCATGTTCTGACATACCATCTTCAATAGAGTCAATGGGGAACTTATTGATGAGCTGCTCAAGGAAGGCAACCTGTTCAGCAGAAGAGCGAACAGCACCTTTTGCACCTTCGAACTTGGCATAATTGTATTTGCCGTTTTCATAAAATTCAGAAGCGGCACAATCGAGACCAATGGATACATCGCCGCCATCCTGAGCACGTCCTGCTTTATAACCAGCAGATTCAATTGCTTTAATAATAGATTCAAGTGCATCTTCGGTTCCGTTGAGAACAGGAGCAAAACCACCTTCATCACCAACAGCCGTACTCAGTCCGCGATCTTTCAATACCTTCTTGAGTGAATGAAATACTTCAGCACCCATACGCAGTCCTTCACGGAAACTTGAAGCTCCGATCGGACGGATCATGAATTCCTGAAAGGCAATAGGAGCATCACTGTGCGAACCACCGTTGATTATATTCATCATAGGTACGGGAAGCACTTTGGCATTGGTACCGCCAATATAGCGATAAAGCGGCATGTCGTGATACAAAGAGGCAGCTTTAGCTACAGCGAGTGAAACACCCAGAATGGCATTTGCACCCAGCTTGCTCTTAGTTTTGGTACCGTCGAGGGCGATCATTTTCCGGTCGATAGCAACCTGATCAAGTGCATTCATACCAATAACTTCCTTGGCAATAATCTTGTTCACGTTATCAACGGCTTTGAGAACGCCTTTGCCCAGGTATCTTTTCTTGTCTCCGTCGCGAAGTTCAAGGGCTTCATTTTCACCAGTAGATGCACCCGAGGGCACAGCAGCACGGCCAACAAAACCGCTTTCCAGTGCCACTTCTACTTCTATGGTAGGATTGCCGCGTGAGTCAAGTATTTCACGGGCATGAACATTTGCAATTTGTCCCATGGTTATGTATTTAATAATACGCTGTTATTCTTTGTTTTCAGAATCTGCAGCTTCCTGGTCAGCTTCCTTTTCTTCTTTTTCAGCTTTTGGAGCTGCTTTGGATGCTGTTTTCCTGGGTTTTGCCTGTTTTTCTGATGTGGCATCAGCTTCTGCTGATCCGGCTTCAACTTTCTTCTTTGAACCACGGCGACTGCGGCGTGCAGTTTTACCTTCGGCTGTAGCAGTAGCTTCAAGCATAGTCTCGTTAAAGTCAACCAGCTCAATATAGCACATATCAGCAGCATCACCAGCCCTTGTGCCAATTTTCAGAATACGTGTGTATCCGCCCGGTCTGTCGGTAATTTTGGGAGACACTTCTCTGAAAAGAGTGGTAACCGCATCTTTATCCTGCAAATAAGAAAAAGCAAGCCTGCGTGAGCTGGTGCTGTCTTCTTTGGATTTGGTCAGGATGGGTTCAATGAAACCGCGTAAAACTTTCGCTTTAGCAGTAGTGGTTTTAATGCGCTTGTGCAATATCAGTGAAGAAGCCATATTTGAAATCATGGCTTTACGGTGAGCGCTTTTTCGTCCTAAATTGTTATTCGCGTTATTATGTCGCATAGTAATCCGTAATTAATCAATGGAATATCTCGATTTTCAGTAATTCAACTAGTCCTTGTCAAGTTTGTACTTCACTATGTCCATGCCAAAAGAAAGGTTCATGGTTTCCAGCAGCTCATCGAGCTCTGTGAGTGACTTCTTGCCAAAGTTTCTGAATTTCAGTAAGTCGTTTTTGTTGAATTTCACAAGGTCGCCAAGGGTTTCCACTTCAGCAGCTTTCAGGCAATTCAATGCCCTCACTGAAAGATCCAGGTCAACCAGTTTGGTTTTCAACAATTGTCTCATATGAAGCACTTCCTCGTCAAATTCCTCATTAGCAGCTCTTTCTTCTGAGTCGAGTGTGATCTTTTCGTCAGAGAACAGCATGAAATGGTAAATCAGAATCTTGGCAGCTTCCTTCAGTGCCTCCTTTGGATGTATGGATCCATCAGTTTGGATTTCCACCAGCAGCTTTTCATAGTCGGTTTTCTGTTCCACCCTGTAATTCTCAACTGCAAATTTCACATTTTTGATAGGGGTGAAAATGGAGTCGATGGCGATCAGGCCAAACTCAGCGTCGAAGGGTTTGTTTTCTTCAGCAGGAACATACCCTCTGCCCTTGTTGATATGAAGCTCCATATGAAGTTCCACATCTTTTTCCATGTGGCAGATAACCAGTTCCGGGTTCAGCACCTCAAAGTTATTGAGGAACCTGTTCAGGTCACCTGCTTTCAAGGAAGTCTGGTTCGACAGGGTTACTACTATTTTCTCATCGTTCACGTCATCAACCAGTTTTTTGAACCGGATTTGCTTCAGGTTGAGGATGATCTCAACCACATCTTCAATGACGCCGGTGATAGAGGCAAATTCATGTTCAACCCCGTCAATTTTGATAGCTGTTATTGCATGGCCCTCGAGTGATGATAAAAGAATCCTGCGTAAGGCATTACCAATGGTAATTCCATAACCAGGTTCCAACGGACGAAATTCGAACTTGCCGAACCGGTCGTCCGATTCAATCATGATCACCTTATCGGGCTTCTGAAAAGCTAATATGGCCATAGGTTTTATATAAAATTATTTTGAATACAATTCAACGATCAACTGTTCCTTGATGGTTTCCGGTATCTGATCACGTTCCGGACGGTTAATCAGTTTTCCGGAGAAAGCTGATGAGTCCCATTCCAGCCATGAAACATTGAGCCTTCTTGAGCTCAGTGAATCCTGAATAACCTCAAGAGATTTTGATTTCTCACGTACACCAACAACGTCACCTGGTCTTACAGAAAAGGAAGGAATATTTACTACCTGGCCGTTTACGGTAATATGGCGGTGACTGACAAGCTGACGGGCTCCTGAACGTGACCGGGAGATACCCAACCTGTAAACAACATTATCAAGGCGTGATTCAAGAAGTTGCAGCAATACTTCGCCGGTAACTCCTTTACTGCTTTGAGCTTTGTCAAACAAATTGGCAAATTGTCTTTCAAGAACACCGTAAGTGTATTTTGCTTTTTGTTTCTCCCTAAGCTGAACACCATACTCGGAGGATTTTTTGCGTTTTTTGTTCACGCCATGCTGTCCGGGAGGATAACTCTTCTTGTCATAATTTTTATCCGGCCCGAAAATCGGCTCGCCGAACTTTCTGGCTATTCTTGTTTTTGGTCCAGTATATCTTGCCATTTCTGTTGTAAATTATTTAATCTCAATAAATATTCCGCACTATTTATACCCTTCTTCTTCCGGGAGCTCTGCAACCGTTATGGGGAAGAGGAGTAACGTCAACTATTTCAGTAACTTCAATACCTGCTGTATGGATGGTACGGATAGCTGATTCCCTTCCTGCTCCGGGGCCCTTTACAAAAGCTTTTACTTTACGAAGACCTTGATCAAAAGCAGCTTTAGCGCAATCAGCGGCTGCAACCTGAGCGGCATAAGGCGTATTCTTTTTTGAGCCTTTAAATCCCATTTTACCGGCCGAAGCCCATGAGATCACCTGGCCCTGACTGTTGGTCAGTGAAATAATAATATTGTTGAATGAGGCATGTACATGTGCCTGACCAACAGGATCGACCTTTACAACCTTCTTTTTGGTGGTTCCAACTTTTTTTGCCATAATTATTCCTTATTTGGTAGCCTTCTTTTTATTAGCAACAGTTTTCTTTCTTCCTTTACGGGTACGTGCATTATTTTTTGTGCTCTGACCCCTAACAGGTAAGCCAAGACGGTGACGCACACCCCGGTAACAGCCAATGTCCATAAGGCGTTTGATGTTGAGCTGAACAGTTGAACGCAATTCGCCTTCAACCTTAAAGTTCTCGTTAATTACCTTTCTGATCAGATTTACCTGTTCATCAGTCCAGTCTTTAACCTTCATGTCTTTATCAACACCTGCTTTTTCCAGTATTTTTTGGGCTGAACTACGGCCCAGTCCATAAATATAGGTAAGCCCTATTTCGCCCCTTTTATTCTTTGGTAAATCGACACCAACGATTCTAGCCATATAGATATAATATTAAAATTTTAAATCAATAATCAGCCCTGACGCTGTTTGTATTTGGGATTCTTTTTGTTGATCACAAATAAAACTCCTTTTCTGCGAACCAGCTTGCAGTCAGCAGTGCGTTTCTTAATGGATGTTTTTACTTTCATGTTAATCAGTTCAATTATTTGTACCTGAATGTTATTCTTCCTTTAGTCAAATCATAGGGTGACATTTCAATCCTCACCTTATCGCCGGGAAGAATCTTGATGTAATGCATTCTCATCTTACCGGAGATGTGGGCTGTTATTACATGCCCGTTTTGAAGTTCCACGCGAAACATCGCGTTTGAAAGAGCTTCTTTAATGATGCCATCTTGTTCAATGGATGGTTGTTTTGACATATATGCTCTCTTTTATCTTTCGATTTGTTGATTTGTTGATTTATTGATTTATTGAATTCATTAAAAATTCACGCAATTTTTAAATCTTCAAATCTTCAAATTTTCATATTGACACATTATATACTGCTTCTATATATTCAAAAGTCGAAAGAAACTCAGCCCCATTCTTGCCTATGGCCACACAATGTTCAAAATGTGCCGAAGGCAACTTGTCTGCCGTACGAATTGTCCAGCCATCCGCATCCTGGGTTATTTCTTTCCGTCCCATGTTAATCATGGGCTCAATGCAAATTACCATGCCTTCCTGCAGCCGCGGTCCGTGTCCCTTCCTTCCGTAATTCGGAACTTCCGGGCTTTCATGCAGCGATTTGCCGATTCCGTGTCCCACCATTTCACGTACCACTGAAAACTTCTCACGTTCACAGTATTCCTGAATGGCATTGCCGATATCCCCAATTCTTTCACCTGCCCGGGCATGCTCAATTCCCCTATACAACGATTCCCGCGTGGTTTTCAGCAACAGACTCACCCGGTCTGTAACTTTACCCACTGCAAAGGTATAGGCTGAATCACCGTAATAACCCTGGAATAAAACCCCACAATCCACCGACACAATATCACCTTCCTTAAGCACATAGTCAGAGGGTATTCCATGAACAACCTGCTGGTTAACAGAGGTGCAAAGCGTTTTCGGGTATCCCTTATAGCCCAGGAAACCAGGTACAGCTGCATGATCACGGATGAATTCCTCGGCCACCTGATCCAGTTCCAGGGTTGTAACCCCGGGTGATATCCGTTTTGCAACCTCAGCCAGTGTTTTCGACACCAACTGATTGCTCGCCTTGAGCAATTCGATCTCTTCCGCTGTTTTATAATGAATCATCAAAGAACTTCAATACTTGTTAAATAGAGGAAGCTGCACCGCCGGCTCTTCCTTTTACGCGACCTGTTTTCATCAATCCGTCGTAATGCCGCATCAGCAAATGACTTTCTATTTGCTGCAGCGTATCCAGCACAACACCCACCAAAATCAGCAGCGATGTGCCACCAAAGAACTGGGCAAAACTCTGCTGTATGCCGAGCAAACTGGCAAAAGCAGGCATAATTGCCACCAGCGCCAGAAACATACTACCCGGCAGGGTTATTTTCGACATGATGGAATCAATAAACTCACTGGTCTTTTTTCCGGGCTTCACACCAGGAATAAAACCACCGTTTTTCTTCATATCCTCGGCCATTTGAGTAGGATTCATGATTATGGCCGTGTAAAAATAAGTAAAAACAATGATTAACAAAGCAAACGTCACATTATACCATACACTGGTATAGCGTGAGAATGCGGAAACAAATTTCGAGAGGGCTTCTCCGCTCTCAGAGAACCGTGCAAATGACAGTGGCAGGAACATGATAGCCTGAGCAAAAATAATGGGCATCACACCTGCGGCATTTACCTTAAGCGGTATATACTGGCGCACACCACCGTATTGCTTGTTACCAACAATTCTTTTGGCATACTGAACCGGTATTCTTCTGGTTCCCTGTACCAATAGGATGCTGACGGCAATAACCACCAGTAGGAAAATAATTTCAACAAGAAAAGCAACCAATCCGCCCTGACCATTCAACCGGTCTGTAAATTCACTGATTATTGCAAAGGGTAACCGGGCAATGATCCCGATCATAATAATCAGGGATATGCCGTTTCCTATTCCTTTTTCAGTAATTCTTTCTCCCAGCCACATCACAAAGATGGTTCCGGCTATCAAAATAATTACGGATGTAATTTGAAACATGCCCGGGGCCATCATCCTGGCTTCCAGAGGAATTTGGGTGAGGTATGCCGGAGCCTGAAGAATAAGGACCACAACCGTCAGGTAGCGTGTAATCTGGTTCATTTTGCGCCGACCGCTTTCTCCTTCTTTCTGCATGCGCTGGAAGTAGGGTATGGCAATGGTCAGCAGCTGGATAATGATGGATGCCGAAATATAGGGCATGATACCCAGCGCAAAAATCGAAGCGTTTGAGAATGCTCCGCCCGAAAACATATCCAGCAGTCCCAATACACCTTCCGATGTACGTTGCGCGAAGTCCTGAAGCTTGCCGGGATCCACTCCGGGTAGTACAACCTTGGAGCCCAGGCGATAAATGAGAATGATAAAAAGGGTAAACCCGATCCTCGATCTCAGTTCTTCAATTTTATAAATATTCTTTATAGTCTGAATAAATGCTTTCATGCGGGTATCAGATTATTGTTGCTGTTCCCTTCAATTCTTCAATGGCAGCTTTAGCTGATTTGGAGAAGGCATGAGCAGTAACATCCAGTTTTGTCGTCAGTTTTCCGTTTCCTAAAATTTTCACCATGTCATTTTTCGAAACCAACCCGGCTTCAGCCAGGGTCTTAACGTCAATAACATCCAGTTTTCTTGATTCAGCCAGCGTCTGCAGGGTAGAAATGTTTATCCCCTTGTATTCCTTGCGGCTGATATTACTGAATCCGAATTTCGGAACTCTGCGCTGCAAGGGCATCTGACCTCCTTCGAAACCAATCTTGCGTGAATATCCCGATCTTGACTGACCACCTTTATGTCCTCTTGTAGAAGTACCACCTCTACCGGAACCCTGGCCTCTGCCAATTCGCTTTTCACTTTTGACTGATCCTTTGGCTGGTTTTAAATTGCTAAGATCCATAATATTATGATGTCTTTAAATTAATCGTTCAACTAGATTTCAGTTACTTTCGCCAGATGCTTAATTTTATTCACCATTCCCAGAATCTGTGGGGTGGCTTCATGCTCAACAGAAGCGTTCATTTTACGGAGCCCGAGTGCATCCAGATTAAGTTTCTGCCGTTTTGTGCAGTGTATCCTGCTTCTTACCTGTGTAATTCTAATTTTAGCCATTGGTATCTTATAATTCAAGGATTACCCATTAAATACTTTTTCCATATTCACACCACGGTGTTGTGCAATGGTGAATGCGTCGCGCAAAAGAAGCAGCGCATTAAAAGTAGCTTTCACCAGGTTATGTGGGTTCGACGAGCCTTTTGATTTGGCAAGTACATCATGAACACCAACACTTTCAAGAACAGCGCGCATAGCACCTCCGGCCTTCACACCCGTACCACTTGAGGCAGGTTTCAGAAAAACTTTGGCTCCGCCATATTTGGCAATCTGCTCATGGGGTATGGTACCCTTGTAAACCGGAACTTTGATCAGGTTCTTCTTGGCATCTTCAACGCCTTTAGCAATGGCAGTAGTAACTTCATTGGCTTTGCCCAGTCCGTATCCCACAATACCATCTTCATTGCCAACCACAACTATGGCTGAGAAACTGAAGGTACGACCACCTTTAGTAACCTTGGTTACACGTTGAATACTAACAAGACGGTCTTTCAGATCCAGGTCTGTAGTCTTTACTCTTCGAATGTTTACATTTGACATAATTCGCTAAAATTTAAGTCCACCTTCCCTGGCAGCTTCAGCCAGTGCTTTTATTCTACCATGATAAAGATACCCGTTGCGATCAAAAACCACCGCGCTGATACCGCTTTCCTTTGACTTTTCAGCAGCGAGCTTCCCAACGAGCTTGGCCTGTTCGATTTTTGTAATGCCGGTTTTTTCGGCAATTTCCTTGGCCCGTGACGAAACCGACAGTAAAGTTCTGCCTTCAGCATCGTCAATCAACTGAACGTAGATTTGCTTATTGCTTCTGAAAACCGTTAATCTGGGTTTATCTTTTGTTCCGCAAATCACTTTACGGATGCGCAGTTTAATTCTGCTCCTGCGCTCAAATTTTGTTAAAGCCATAATTTAAAAGTTTAATATTTTATTTGGCTGTTGCCGATTTACCGGCTTTCTTTCTGAGTACTTCACCCACGAATTTAATACCCTTGCCTTTATAGGGTTCAGGTTCGCGGAACGACCTGATCTTGGCAGCCACCTGACCGATCAGCTGTTTATCGCTGCTGGTAAGTGTAATTATCGGGTTGCTTCTTCTTTCCGTCTTGGCTTCAAGCTTAACCTCCTTAGGTACTTCAAAATGAATATCGTGGGAGTATCCCAGGCTGAGTTCGAGAACCTGCCCCTTGGCTTCAGCTTTGTAACCAACTCCAACTACTTCCATTTCAATTTTATAACCCTCGGAAACACCATGGACCATATTATTGATTAATGAGCGGTAGAGTCCGTGCATTGATTTATGACGTTTTTGTTCAGTAGGGCGGTTAATAACCACCTCACCGTTGTTGATTTCCACCTTGATATCGGGATCAACCACCTGGATAAGTTCACCTTTCGGGCCCTTAACAGCAACCGAGTTATCAGGTTTAACCGTTAAGGTAACACCCTGCGGCAATTTGATCGGCATTTTTCCTATTCGTGACATTTACTTTCCTCCGTTAATAAACGTAACACAATACTTCACCACCTATGTTCAGGTTTCTGGCTTCCTTGTCGGTCATAACACCCCTGGAAGTAGATAAAATGGCAATACCAAGTCCGTTCAGCACACGGGGTAGCTCTTCGGAACCTACGTATTTACGAAGGCCGGGCGAACTAACGCGCTTGATGGAGCGAATCGCGGGCTGCTTTGTTTCGGCATGGTATTTCAGGGCAATTTTGATGCTGCCCTGCAGCTTGTCATCTACAAATTTGTAGTTCAGGATATAACCTTTATCGAAAAGAATCTTGGTAATATTCTTTTTCAGATTGGATGAGGGAATCTCAACCACTTTATGGTGGGCGCCTATTGCATTCCTCAACCTGGTCAAATAATCTGCTATCGGATCTGTCATTTCTTTTGTTTTTTCACTTTTTTCACCAAATTACCAGCTGGCTTTTTTAACACCGGGAATTAATCCTTTGGAAGCAAGTTCTCTGAAAACAATCCTGCTGACTCCAAATTGCCGCATAAATCCCTTGGGCCTTCCGGAGAGCAAACAGCGGTTGTGCAACCGAATAGGATTTGAATTTCTCGGTAACCTGCTGAGTTCCTGGAAATCGCCTTCGGCTTTCAGCTTTTCTCTTTTAGCGGCGTATTTCTCCACAAGGTTCTTACGCTTTACTTCGCGTGCCTTTAATGATTCTTTAGCCATATAAACTAGTTCTTTTTAATATTCTTAAATGGTAATCCGAATTCACGCAACAGCGCGAAAGCTTCTTCATCCGAATCGACAGAGGTAACAAAAGTAATCTCCATACCCAGGATTTTGCTGATTTTATCAATGTCCATTTCGGGGAAAATAATCTGCTCTGTAATTCCGAGTGTATAATTGCCCCTTCCGTCGAATTTGCTGTTTATTCCCTTGAAATCGCGTATACGCGGCAAAGCAACACTGATCAATCTTTCAAGAAATTCATACATCGTATCACGGCGCAAGGTTACCTTAACTCCAATGGGCATTTTACGCCTGAGTTTGAAGTTCGATATGTCTTTACGCGACATGGTCTGAATTGCCTTCTGGCCGGTAATGGTTGTGAGCTCTTCCTGTGCAGTATCAGCCATTTTCTTATCAGAAACAGCTTGTCCCACACCCTGGTTGATCACAATTTTTTCCAGCTTGGGTACCTGCATCACCGAATGATAACTGAATTCTTTGGTGAGTGCCGGAATGATCTCATCCCGGTATTTTGCTTTGAGGTTAGGTGTATGAGCCATTATTTAATCTCCTCCCCTGATTTTTTTGAATATCTAACAAGACGTCCGTTGTCGCTTTCTTTGCGGCCGATACGAGTGGGTTTTCCGGTTGAAGGATCCACCAGCATCAGGTTTGAAATATGCACCGGGGCTTCTTTTTTAACAATACCGCCCTGTGGACTTTTGGCATTGGGTTTGGTATGCTTGCTGACCAGGTTAATACCTTCAACAATAGCCCTTTCTTTACTCCTGATTACCTCGAGAACCCTGCCTTGCTGGCCTTTGCTTTCTCCGGCATTCACGAAAACCGTATCGCCTTTTTTGATATGTAGTTTTTTCTGCATCGCTTTGAATTTTTAATATTATAGCACTTCAGGCGCAAGTGATACAATTTTCATATACTTGTCGCGCAGTTCCCTGGCAACAGGCCCGAAAATACGGGTTCCCCTGATTTCGTCGGTGTTGGTCAGCAACACACAGGCATTGTCATCGAAACGGATGTATGATCCGTCGGCGCGACGTATTTCCTTGCTGGTTCTTACCACAACTGCTTTGCTTACGGTTCCTTTTTTTACTTCGCTTGCAGGAAGTGCGCTCTTTACGGTCACCACTATTTTATCGCCAACAGATGCATACCGCCGGCCTGTGCCGCCGAGCACCCTGATGCAAAGAACCTCTTTTGCACCGCTGTTATCCGCAACCGTTAATCTGCTTTCTTGCTGTATCATAGTTATTTAGCTCTTTCGATAATTTCAACTACTCTCCAGGATTTACTCTTGCTGAGAGGACGGGTCTCCATGATTTTAACCAGGTCGCCAATATGACAATCATTGGTTTCATCATGTGCTTTGAATTTTGTGGTGCGGTTGATGAACTTTCCATATATGGTATGCTTCACCTTTCTCTTCTCGGCCACCACGATGGTTTTGTCCATCTTGTCACTTACGACAATCCCGATCCTTTCTTTCCTTAAATTTCTGTTTTCCATTGATACTGTTTTAACCTGTTACTTGGCTTCATTCTTTTTCTGACGAAGTAGGGTCTCCAGCCTGGCAATGTTCCTCCTGGATTCTCTGATTTTCATCGGGTTATCCAGCGGAGAAATGGCATGGTTCATTTTCTGCCGGAAAATGAGGTTTTTCTCATTTTCAATCCGCTCCTGGATTTCCTTGGCGGACAATTCTCTTATTTCGGAAGTCTTCATGAGCTTACTTATTGAATTTCAACATAATCCCTTCTGATGATAAACTTGGTGGCTATGGGCAACTTTTGTGCAGCAAGCCTCAAAGCTTCCTTGGCAATTTCAAAAGGTACTCCGTCAGCTTCGATCAGGATTCTTCCGGGTGTAACCGGAGCCACAAATCCTTCAGGGGCGCCTTTACCTTTACCCATACGCACTTCTGCAGGTTTTTTGGTAATTGGCTTATCCGGAAAAATGCGAATCCAGATCTGTCCCTCACGTTTCATGTAACGTGTTACGGCCTGACGGGCAGCTTCAATCTGCCTTCCGGTAATCCACGCTTTATCCAAAGCTTTGATTCCAAATGATCCGAAGGCCAGGTCATGTCCCCTCTGGGCATTCCCCTTCATTCTGCCTTTCTGCTGCCTCCTGAACTTTGTTTTTTTTGGTTGTAACATAATGTTATCCTGTTATCGTGTTAACCTCTTATTTTCTGCGTTTTTTGAAATTGCTTTTCGGTTTAGCTGACTTGGCACCAATGTTGGGAGCCAGATCACGTTTGCCATAAATCTCGCCTTTGCAGATCCATACCTTCACGCCAATCAATCCAACTTTGGTAAGTGCTTCACCCAGCGCATAATCAATATCAGCACGGAATGTATGAAGCGGAATACGACCATCCTTAATGATTTCGGTACGCGCCATTTCAGCACCGCCCAGCCTGCCTGATACCTGGCACTTAATACCTTCGGCACCCATTCTTATAGTTGAGGCAATTGCCATTTTAATGGCCCTGCGGTATGAAACCTTTCCCTCCAACTGCCGCGCAATGTTGTTGGCTACGATAACCGCGTCGAGTTCAGGTCTTTTCACTTCGAAAATGTTGATCTGTACCTCTTTGCTGGTGATCTTCTTCAATTCTTCCTTGAGCTTGTCTACTTCCTGACCACCCTTTCCGATAATGATTCCCGGACGGGCCGTATTCACAGTAACCGTAATCAGCTTAAGCGTGCGCTCAATAACAATCTTCGAGATACTGGCTTTGGCCAAACGGGCTGTTAGATATTCACGGATCTTGTAGTCTTCGACCAGCTTCTCGGAATAATTTCTGCCACCGTACCAGTTAGAATCCCAACCTTTAATGATTCCCAGGCGATTACTTATAGGATTGACTTTTTGTCCCATCGATATTAGTTTGATTTACTTTCGATTTGTTCCTGAATATTTGCTAAGCTGTCCAGCACAATCGTCACATGATTTGAACGCTTGCGGATCCTGTAGCCTCTTCCCTGTGGTGCCGGTCTGAGTCGTTTTAACTGACGGCCGCCATCTACAAAAACTTCCTTTACATACAGGTTTGATTTTTCCACGCGCACCTCTTCATTTTTCTTCTGCCAGTTAGCAATGGCCGACAAAAGAAGCTTTTCAACTCTCTTGGAAGGTTCCTTCGTGCTGTAACGAAGTATATCAAGTGCTCTGGTAACCTCAACGCCCCGGATCATATCAACAACCAACCGCATTTTGCGGGGTGAGCTGGGGCAGTTGTTCAACACTGCCATAGCATTGTTCTTCTTTTCTTCTTTTCGCTGCTCTGCAGCTATACGCTTACGTGCACCCATTGTTGCTTATTTTAATGGATTTGTTTTTAATCTTTTGATCTGCCTGAATGCCCCCTGAAAGTGCGGGTTGGTGAAAATTCACCAAAACGGTGTCCAACCATGTTTTCAGTTACATACACAGGTATGAATTTGTTCCCGTTATGCACAGCAATCGTGTGACCTACAAAGTCGGGTGAGATCAGCGACCTTCTTGACCAGGTTTTAACAACCGATTTCTTTCCCGATTTATTCATTTCAAGTACGCGCTTCTCGAGTTTAAATTCGATAAAGGGACCCTTTTTTAATGACCTGCTCATAATTTTAAGTCAATTATTTTTTCCTGCTTTCAACAATAAACCTGGTTGAGGGATTCTTTTTCCTCCGGGTTTTCATACCCTTTGCATACAATCCCTTGCGTGAGCGTGGATGTCCGCCTGAAGCTCTGCCTTCGCCACCACCCATCGGATGGTCTACGGGGTTCATAACAACACCGCGAACTCTCGGCCTTCTTCCCAGCCAACGGCTACGTCCGGCTTTACCCGAGCGCACCAAACCATGGTCAGGATTGGAAACGGTTCCAATAGTTGCCCTGCAAGTAGTCAAAATCATTCTCGATTCTCCCGAAGGAAGTTTTATAATGGCATACTTACCATCACGAGAGGTTAACTGTGCATAAGACCCTGCACTTCTTGCCATGGCACCGCCCTTGCCGGGTTGCAGCTCAATGTTGTGAACCAAAGTTCCCAGGGGTATCTCACCAAGTGATAAACAATTGCCTACTTCGGGAGCCACTCCGTTACCGGATTGTATTTTCTGACCCACCTTCAATCCTACAGGAGCAATGATATATCTCTTTTCACCATCCTCGTATACAACTAATGCAATTCGCGCAGACCGGTTGGGATCGTATTCGATGGTTTTTACAGTTGCACCCATACCGTCTTTGTTTCTGGCAAAGTCAATAACACGGTACATTTTCTTATGTCCACCGCCAATATAACGCATGGTCATTTTTCCATCCTTATTGCGCCCACCTGATCTCTGCAAAGGCCTCAACAATGATTTCTCCGGCGCACTGCTGGTAATGTCGTCAAAGGAAGCAACAACTCTGTGTCGCTGGCCCGGTGTTACAGGTTTTAATTTTCTTACAGCCATAATATACTATTAAATATTGCTATAAAAGTCTATCGTATCGCCTTCCCGCAAGGTGATCACTGCTTTCTTAAATGCGTTCCTTCTTCCGGCAACATAACCGGTGCGGGTAAATCTTGCTTTGCGCTTGCCGGCATAGTACATCGTATTTACCGATTCTACCGTAACGCCATATAGATTTTCGACGGCCCTTTTTATCTGAACTTTATTGGCCTTTTTGTCAACGATGAAGCCATATTTCTTCAGGCCGTCAGCCTGGGCATTCATCTTTTCAGTTACAACCGGCCTTACAATGATATCCATTTCTAAAATATTAGACGGTTACAGACTCTTCTGAACATTGTCGAGTGAACTCTCAAAAAATACAAGAGCAGTGCTATTCAGGATGTCGTATGTAGTTAATTCTGAACTCGTTACAACTCTCGTTCCGGATAAATTCCTGGACGACAAATATATATTTTTATTCGGTTCATTCAGAACCACAAGTGACTTTTTGCCTTCAATCTGCAAATTAGCAAGAAGAGCAATATAGTCCTTTGTTTTCGGTGTTTCCAGACTGAAATCCTCAAGAACTAAGATCTCGTTATTCCGGGCTTTATAAGTAAGCGCTGATTTGCGTGCAAGCTGCTTTACCTTCTTATTCAGTTTGAAATTGTAATCACGGGGCTGCGGTCCAAAAACTCTTCCGCCACCGGTGAATAACGGGCTCTTAATACTACCTGCACGTGCGCCTCCGGTACCTTTCTGCTTTTTAAGCTTGCGTGTGCTGCCTGAAACCTCATTGCGTTCTTTTGACTTATGAGTTCCCTGGCGCTTGTTGGCCATATGCTGTTTCACATCAAGGTAAATGGCATGATCATTGGGCTCAATGGAGAAAATAGTATCCATGAGTTCAACCTTACGGCCTGTTTCTTTACCTGTCTTATTAATTACTGCTAATTCCATTGTTCACAGTTTATTAAGTTCTGTCGGGACTTTCTACAATTACATAGGATCCTTTTGCCCCGGGTACTGATCCTTTCAATAATAAGAGATTGCTTTCAGGAATGATTTTAACAACCTTCAGGTTGACCACCTTTACACTCTTGTTCCCGGTTTGTCCGGCCATACGCATACCTTTGAAAACGCGTGAAGGATATGAGGATGCGCCCAGTGAACCAGGAGCTCTTTGCCTGTCATGCTGTCCGTGCGTAGAACCAACAATACCGCTGAACCCGTGACGCTTTACCACGCCCTGAAATCCCTTACCTTTAGAAACAGCAGTTACATCAAGCCACTCATCATCCTTAAAATAATCAACTGTGATTACATCACCCAATTTCCAATCGCGGATATAACCCGTTAATTCTAAAACCTTACGTTTCGGAGTGGTACCGGCTTTTTTGAAATGGCCCTTCAAGGCAGCTGTTGTGTTTTTTTCTTTCTTCTCATCAAAAGCTAATTGCAGGGCTTTATAACCGTCTGTTTCTTCAGTCTTCACCTGCGTAACAACACAGGGACCGACTTCAAGAACAGTACACGGAACATTCGCACCGTTCTCATCAAATATGGAGGTCATTCCGACCTTCTTTCCAACTAATCCTGGCATTTCTTAACAAATTAAGTGTTTCAGACTTTGATTTCAACTTCAACACCACTAGGCAACTCCAGTTTCATCAGGGCATCAATGGTTTTTGGCGTTGAGCTGTAAATATCCAGCAAACGCTTGTGCGATGAAAGCTGAAACTGCTCTCTTGACTTCTTGTTGACAAAAGGTGACCGTAACACGGTAAATATTCTTTTGTGAGTGGGCAGCGGAATCGGACCACTTACCACCGCACCGGTTGTCTTAACCGTTTTCACGATCTTCTCGGCAGACTTGTCTACCAGGTTATGATCGTACGATTTAAGCTTAATTCTGATCTTTTGGCTCATGTATGTTGGTCTTACAATTTGTTTATGCAACTACTTTGGTTCCGGTAATCTTTTCAATCACCTCAGTCGACAATGCGGGAGGTACAATATCATAATGTGCAAATTCCATAGTTGATGTTGCTCTGCCCGATGATAAGGTTCTGAGTACAGTTACGTAACCAAACATTTCAGAAAGGGGAACATTGGCAAGTACTACGCGCAATGAAGCCTGACTTTCCATGCCGGTTATCTGACCACGCCGCCGGTTAAAATCACCAATGATATCTCCCATATTTTCTTCAGGGGTTACCACTTCAATCTTCATGATCGGCTCAAGCAGGCTTACCTTGCCTTTTCTTAAGGCATGTTTGAATCCCTGCTTGGCAGCAATCTCGAAGGATAATGAATCGGAGTCAACCGGATGAAATGAACCATCTTTCAGTGTTACCTGAAGGCTGTCCATTGGGAAACCGGCCAGGATACCGTTGCGCATAGCTTCACGGAAACCTTTTTCAACCGAAGGAATATATTCGCGCGGAATCCTTCCGCCTTTTACTTCATCAACAAAAACCAAACCGGTAACGCCCTTTTCAGCCGGCGACAAAACAAATTCAATATCAGCAAATTTACCCCGGCCTCCGGTTTGCTTCTTGAATGTCTCACGGTGTTTTACTTCACTGGTTAAAGCTTCCTTATATGATACCTGGGGGGCTCCCTGGTTACATTCCACGTTAAATTCACGTTTCAGCCTGTCCATCAGGATTTCCAGGTGCAATTCACCCATTCCGCTGATGATGGTCTGACCGGAATCTTCATCTATCTTAACCTTGAACGTGGGATCTTCTTCTGCCAACTTACCCAAGGCCATCCCTAACTTATCTACATCGGCCTGCGTTTTGGGCTCAATGGCAACACCAATTACAGGATCAGGGAAAGTCATGGTTTCCAGATAAAGCGGATGCTTGATATCGCACAGTGAATCTCCTGTAACTACATCCTTCAAACCAACAACACCGCAAATGTCTCCGGCTTCAACCCGGTCACAAGCATTTTGCTTATTGGCATGCATCTGGTACAACCTGTTGATTCTTTCCTTTTTGCCAGTGCGCGGATTCAATACCTGCATACCCGATTCAACAACTCCTGAATAAACACGGAGATAGGTCAGACGACCTACGTAAGGATCGGTGGCAATTTTAAAAGCCAGCGCAACCAATGGTTCGGTTTCGTCAGCTTTGCGCTCCTCAACCTTATCGTTATCCGGATTGTGACCTTTAACGGCCTCAATGTCGAGCGGACTGGGCATTAATGCACAAATGGCATTCAGCAAACGCTGTATACCTTTATTTTTAAATGAAGCTCCGCAAAGCACAGGCACAATGCGCTGATCAATAACTGCCTGGCGCGTATGCTCCATAAATTCTTCAACTGAAATGGAATTACGGTCTTCCAAAAATCGTGCCAGCAGATCGTCATTGGTAACGCAAACTGCTTCAATGAGCTTTTCGCGCCATTCTTCAACCAGATCCACCATATCAGCAGGAATATCAACGTATTCGTAACGCATCACCAGCTTTTCATCGGGCACCCATACAATGGCCTTCCGTTCAATCAGGTCAACAAGGCCCCGGAAATTATCCTCGGAACCAATGGGAATTTGCATTGGAACCGGATTGGAACCCAGCTTTTCCTGAATTTGCTTTACAACACCAAAAAAGTCGGCACCGGTACGGTCCATCTTATTCACAAAGGCCATCCTGGGCACATTGTATTTATTAGCCTGGCGCCAAACGGTTTCGCTCTGAGGCTGTACACCACCAACCGCACAGAATACGGCAATGGCTCCGTCCAATACGCGAAGCGACCGCTCAACCTCTACTGTGAAGTCAACGTGTCCCGGTGTATCTATAATATTGATTTTGTATTTTTGGTTCTGGTAGTCCCAGAATGCTGTAGTAGCTGCTGAAGTAATTGTTATCCCCCGCTCCTGTTCCTGCACCATCCAGTCCATAGTAGCTGTTCCATCGTGTACCTCGCCCAAACGGTGAGTTATCCCGGTATAGAACAGGATGCGCTCGGTAGTTGTAGTCTTGCCGGCGTCGATATGGGCCATGATGCCAATATTCCTGGTATAATTCAAATCAAGATTCATTCTTCACTAATTATCAGCTAGTGTAACTATAGGCTAAAAACCGCAATGTCAAATATCCTTGTTAGAACCTGAAGTGCGCAAATGCCTTGTTAGCTTCTGCCATTTTATGTGTATCTTCTTTCTTTTTATATGCTGCACCTTCTTCTTTAAAGGCTGCAAGTATTTCAGCGGCAAGCTTGTCGCTCATTGAATTACCTGCTCTTTTCTGTGAATAAAGAATCAGGTTCTTCATGCTGATGGAAATCTTGCGGTCGGGGCGAATTTCGGTAGGCACCTGGAAGGTGGCTCCACCAACACGCCGACTTTTTACCTCAACCTGAGGGGTGATGTTCTCTAATGCTTTTTTCCAAATATCCAGCGGACTTACTTCAATATCCTTGGCGCGTTTCTCAACCAGTTCAAGAGCCGCATAAAACACGTCATACGCAGTACTCTTCTTTCCCCTGGTCATCATGTTGTTCACAAAACGGGTTACCAATGGATCACTGTACTTCGGATCCGGTAACAATATTCGTTTTTTTGGTTTAGACTTTCTCATTATATTGTCTATTCAAAAAGCTGTTTATTTTTTAGGTCTTTTGGTGCCATACTTCGAACGGCGCTGGTTTCTTCCTTCAACACCGGATGTGTCAAGCGCACCCCTGATGATGTGGTAGCGAACTCCGGGTAAATCCTTTACCCTGCCACCGCGGATCATCACAATCGAGTGCTCCTGAAGGTTGTGTCCTTCACCCGGAATATAAGCCGTTACTTCAATACCGTGCTGAAGCCTAACCCTGGCAACTTTACGCATGGCTGAATTAGGTTTCTTGGGTGTGGTGGTATACACACGTGTGCACACCCCACGCTTCTGCGGACAAGAATTCAAAGCCGGAGCCTTGCTCTTCTCCTCAATCGTGGATCTGCCCTTTCTTACTAATTGCTGTATTGTTGGCATTTATGCTATTATTTGATATAATTTTCCTTAAAATTGGTTTGCAAAGGTAGATGTTTTTTTATCAAATGCAACAAGTAGTGAAAATAAATTTGAAATGAAGCAGGAACAAAAAACCAAAATTGCCTACTCTTCTATAATCAACTCTCTAACCATTTGGTAAATTCCTGAACTTTTTCACGGCTCACTGTTAAATCATCCGATTTGTTTGAATGCAGTCTTACTTGTAACCGGTTTTTTGAGAAACTGACAATATCTGAAATTGCCATAGAGGAAACGATGTATTTGCGGTTTATTCTGAAAAACCTTGAAGGGTCTAATAAAGGTGATCAGATTTGTCCTTTTTGGATTTTTTGCCCAGTCGAGCTTTTCAAAATATTTTCCAATTAATTTATTGCCCAATGGAAAGACAATTCCATATGCATATCCAATTGACGTATAAGTATAATAATAAGAAACTGAAGAAAATATTTTGGGACCCTTAAATAAATATCCTATAATAGGGGTAATAACAATAGTAGATAATATCCATAAAAGGTTCCACTTTTTGCTTCTGCTCATGTGATAAAACGCTGATAAGGGCGATGTCCCCCGCTGGCGGCATAGCCGTCAAGCTAATATCTGTAATGCATTGATA
>CAYTNC010000002.1:0-46114 GCA_964438935.1 uncultured Bacteroidales bacterium | reverse complement strand
GCTTGCCATTCAGCCTGCTGTTGATCAGTCGCTCCACCGACACGAAAAAGCTGTCAAGGTCGAAGTGGATGATGTTGCGACGCGTTATATTTTCAGATGGTTCAAAAAAAAGCATAATGATTATAAAATAATCAAATATTATGATGATAATATAATCATATTGTATTATATTTACAATGGAAACGAAGAAAAACTTTGAAGTTCTTCGGTGTTTTCATAAACTTCATTATTCTTAAATCGGTGTTCCTTGTTCGGTGTTCATTGAAATCCAACACCGAACAAGGAACGCCGAATGATGATTTAAGAAGATTTTTGTAACGTGCCAAACTATTACTACTATGTACTTCTCCACCAACATCAAACTACTCCGCAAACGCAAGGGCCGCACCCAGGACGATGTGGCCTTTGCCCTCAATATGAAGCGCTCCACCCTCAGCGGGTACGAAAACGAGGTGAGCCTGCCCACCATCCAGGCTCTGGTTTCCTTTTCCAAGTATTATGGGGTGGCCGTTGACACACTGCTTAAAATCGACCTGCGCACACTTACCGAAAGCCAGTTTTCGCAACTCGAAAGAGGCGGCGACGTGTATCTTAAGGGCAGTAACCTACGGGTGCTGGCCACCACGGTCGACAGTAAAAACGAGGAAAACATCGAACTTGTATCAGAAAAAGCCAAGGCCGGCTATGCTACCGGCTTTGCTGATCCGGAATTCATCAAAGAACTTCCTGTGTTCCGGTTGCCCTTCCTGTCGCGTCAGAAAAAATACCGTACCTTTCAACTCAACGGCGATTCTATGCTTCCCATCCCCGACGGATCCTATGTAACTGGTGAGTTTGTGCAGGACTGGAATACCATCATCAGCGGACACGGCTATATTGTGCTTACCATGGATGAAGGTATTGTGTTTAAAATTGCTGAAAACCTGCTTGAAACCGAACACATACTGAGGCTGTTTTCCCTGAATCCAATATATGAACCATTTGATGTTCAGGCTATTGAAATTAAGGAAATCTGGAAATTCGTCAATTTCATCAGCTCCGAAATTCCCGATCCCATGATCTCTCCTGATGAGCTGATCAGAACAGTGGCCGGACTCAAGAAAGACCTGAACATACTGAAAAGCAGGATGGGAAAGGGCTAGGAGGGTAAGCGGGACGGATTCAATGATATGAATCACCGGTTTTAAGGATCATAAGTTGATAACATTAATCTCATTCCTATCGTATACCGTTTATATGTAATTTTATGGTGCCTGGCCGTTTTAAAATAGGAATTGTCATTGTGCTGATTTTGATTGGGTTCTCGGTGACCCACACCAATGGTCAGACCGTTGCTCTGGAGCGCGGATCACCGGCATTTACTGATAGTATTGACAACCGGATCGACTATCTGGAAAAACAAATTGCCCGCCTGAAGCAAACCCGGGATGTGGCTTACCTGAACCTGCAGCGGGAACTTGACCATACCCTGTTTGTAAAGACTTATCATGAATATGTTACGGATGAAGACCTGGATCAGGCCAAAAGTCTGGTTGGATCCCGTATTGAAAGGTCGGAATTCCGCAGGGATCAGGCTTCGGTGAAGTTCTACCGCTCGTATGAAGATCACATTTACGCCCTGATCAAAGATCAAAGGATGCGTTATCAGCAGCTTTTTCAAAAAGAAAAGAATTTTAAAAAGGAATTTGAGCGCTATATAGAGCCCGGTACTGTGGAAGCCTACAAAAAGGCACAGCGGATAGTTGACCTGGCGCTGAAGTATGCCAGGGAAAATAACCTTACTGAAACCATCAATTACCTGACTAATTACCGTTCCTTCACAGAAGCTCTTATTTTCGATTTGGGATCGGAATATGACCTGGCTGAGCTTACCAACAGTGCCAAAAGCTTTGAAAATGTATTTCATCCTATGATTACCTCCGACAGTCTGGAAAGTATCAGGGAAGCTGAGCACCTGCTTGCCCATTGCGTAAATTACGGACGCCTGACCAATTCATCATTGGACGGAGAATATTTTAAGAAGCAGGAAATGGCAGTAACAGCAGCTCTTTCGGAACTCTTTGACAGAGAAGGCCGGGAAAAGGAACTGGAACATTATACCAACCAGGCTGTGATTGCTCAGTATGATTCGCTGAACCCCTGCGGTGTTTTCAAGTGGCACGACCAGATTGTTGTTATTGATGAATTTACTCCTTCATCAGCCATGGAAAATGTAAAAAAGGGTGAGGCTATCATGCATGCCGACCGGATGCTGGCCACTTACCTTCAGAAAAACAAGCTGTGCCAGTCAATCAAAGATCTCCGATTTGGCTACGCTTTCATTATTCCTTACAAGTCAAATGCCAAGAATACAGCATTTTATTACAACCGCACAAACCAGAAATGGCAGTTCATTGCCTGTTATACCCTGGTCGACAGTAAAGATTATACCCTGAAAGTCAGTAAATTCATGCCTCCACTTTTCTTCGAGGATGAAATGAACACGGTGGATACCCCTGTTCTTTAAACCAATTGCCGGGTTGTTTGTTGTTACTGAAAATTACCTGCTATGAATCAATTAGCCGGATTTATCCTTATTTTTATGTTGTCGCTGCAGATCAGTTCCTGCAATGATTATCACCCTGTTAAACATTCTATTAACGATAGTGCTATGAGCCATAATCATGTTGATACCATTACATTGGGTGCCGGTTGTTTTTGGTGCGTGGAAGCCATTTTTCAGCAACTTAAAGGTGTTCAGTCGGTTGAATCGGGATATTCCGGTGGTCATGTGGTTAACCCCACCTACAAGGATGTATGTACCGGAACTACAAACCATGCTGAGGTTTGCCAGGTTACTTATGATCCTGCCGTTATTTCATTTACAGAAATACTTGAGGTTTTCTGGAAAACACATGATCCCACAACACGCAACAGGCAGGGTGCCGATATAGGAACCCAGTACCGGTCGGCCGTCTTTTACCATACCGTTGAACAAAAGCAAATTGCCGAAGAAATGAAAGCACGACTTGATGCAGCCGGGATATGGAAAGACCCTGTTGTAACCGAGATTGTGCCATTTGACAGGTTTTTTAAAGCGGAAGCTTATCACCAGGAGTACTACTTTCAGAATACTTCACAACCTTATTGTTCTGCCGTGATCACACCCAAGTTAGAGAAATTCAAAAAAGTCTTTTCAGATAAGCTCAAAGAAAAGTAGTATTTTAACGCAGTTATACATGCTGCCCAACAGGTGCAGCAAACCTATTAGTCTTGAATTCATTCTTTCTGATAATGAAGCAGGTTATTCGCATCCTTTTTTCAGCCGGTTTCATGGCTTTGATAATGATTGTTTTTGCCGTATCCATTGGTATGGCCACATTCATTGAAAACGATTTTGGTGGTGACTCGGCAAGAGCTGTGGTTTATAATGCCCGGTGGTTTGAAATACTTCTGTTGCTTGCTGCAGTGAATGTTACAGGCAGCATGATTACCCGAAAACTCTACACCAGGGCAAAACTTCCGGTTCTGGCCTTTCACCTGGCCTTTGTAATTATATTGGCTGGTGCGGCTATTTCAAGATATGCGGGAACAGAAGGAACGGTGGCTTTGAGAGAGGGACAGACAACCAACCGGTTTCTTACAGAAAAAGCATTTATCGGAATTACCATCAACGAGTCAACTTCCAGTCAGTCGGTCAACTTTCCGGTCTTCTTCACACCGGTGGGCCGTAATAAAATCAGCAGGAATATCAGCCACCACAATAAAAACTTCAGTCTCACCTGCAAATCGGTTGTTTTCAATGCAGTTCCCGACATAGCTGCCGATGCCAACGGCAAACCGGTTGCTGAAATTATTTATGCAGATTCAACGGGTAGAAGAAGTGAATTGATCACTTCAGGAGAAATCAGAACCATTGGTAAGATCCGTTTTGCATTCAATAAACCTGCAACAGATTCACAAACAGTTGCTCTTTTTATCAGGGATGATACACTCAGATTCGTGGCCCATGACCAGGTTACCCTGGCCAACATGACTGGTGAATCCTTCGCCATACTTGAAGGTAAACAGGAACATCCTCTTAATTTGCATCAACTCTATGCTTTTGGTGAAAACAGGATTGTGCTCAACAGGTTTCTCACCAGGGGCAAACTTGTGCCCAGGGCCTCTCATGAAATCCAGGGATCGGTTGTGCATGCGCTTGAAATGCACCTGAAATCAGAAGACCAGTCTCTGGCGTTTTACGTTTGGGGAAAACCAGGAGTTCCCGGGGTTCCTGAACAGGTTGTTCTGAATAATCTGAATTTTTTAATTAGTTATGGTTCAATATATAAAGAGTTGCCATTTGACCTGAAACTTATTGACTTCAACATCGAGCGCTATCCCGGTTCTCAAAGTCCCTCTTCTTTTCAAAGCGATGTTTTACTTACCGATCTGAAGCAGGGTTACCAGAACAGGCAATTTGTTTATATGAACAATATTTTAAAATACAAGGGATATAGGTTTTATCAATCGGCGTATGACCCCGATGAAAAAGGCACAATTCTGTCGGTGAACCGTGATCGTGCGGGAACCTTTATATCTTATCTGGGCTACTTTCTGGCAGGTTTGGGCATGCTGTTAAGTATGCTTATCAAAGGCGGCCGTTTCAGCCTGCTGACGGCAGAACTCCGGAAAATTGGGAACATCAGAAAAGCAATGGCTTTGATTGTTTTATTATTAGTTCATTCTGTTGCCTTTAATCAGCCTGCTCGTTCTGTTGAGCAACTTGTTCCGGTCAGCCGGGAGCATGCCGCCAGCTTCGGGAAACTGCTGGTACAGGACAACGATGGCCGTATTGAGCCTGTGAATACGCTGAGTAATGAAATTCTTCGCAAAATCTGTCGCAAGAGTACCTACAAAGGTATGAATTCCGATCAGGTGATGCTGGGCATGATGGCAAATCCCGATGTGTGGCAACATGAACCGGTAATTCGCGTCACGCACCCTCAGATTCAGGAGATTCTGGGGTCGAATGAAAAACTCCATCCATTTTCAACCTTTTTCAAAGGTGATCAATACCTGCTGCAAAGTTATCTTGAAAAGGCATACAGGACAAAAACCGCGCTCAGGAGCAAGTTTGACAATGAAATCATCCGGGTTGATGAAAGAGTCAATATCACCTACCTGGTTTTTTCAGGAGAATTTATGCGGCTGTTCCCGGTTTCGGGAGACAGTACCCGCACCTGGTACAACCATCAGAATATCCACGGAAAAACTGCGCAGGAAGATTCGGTTTTTGTGAGTAATATATTTTATCTCTATATACAGGAGGTTCAGAAGAGCATTAAATCAGGCAACTGGAATGCGCCCCATGATATAGCAAATGCAATAGATCAGTACCAGCGCCACCATGGTTTCGGTATCATTCCTGCCCCTTCCAAAGTATCTCTTGAAGTATTCATGAACAAGGCAGATATATTTTCAAGAATATCAAAGTATTACGGAATAATTGGATTGGTTTTACTGCTGCTTCAGTTTACCGGGTTGTTTTACACCCAACTTAAACTAAAAGTTCCGGTAACTATATTTATAATATTAATAATCTTAGTTTTTATATTGCACACAGCTGGACTTGGCCTGCGGTGGTATCTCGCGGGCCATGCTCCCTGGAGTAATGGTTATGAGGCACTTACTTATGTGGCATGGGCAGCCGTGCTGGCGGGACTCATTTTCGCACCACGGGCATCCATTACTTTAAGTGTTACTTCAATTTTGGCTTTCCTGATCCTTTTTGTTGCCCATTTAAGCTGGATGGATCCCCAGATAACCAACCTGGTTCCTGTTCTTAAGTCGTACTGGCTTGTAATGCACGTGGCCACCATTACTGCCAGCTATGGATTTTTCGCCCTAAGCGCCCTGCTCGCGTTTGTTAACCTCTTGTTGATCATTCTGCGAACCGCAAGAAGCGATAAATACATACAACTGAATATTCGGGAACTTTCGAACATTATCGAGATGTCCCTGATGATCGGCCTGTTTCTTCTGACCATTGGTGTTTTTCTGGGTGCCGTGTGGGCAAACGAATCGTGGGGACGCTATTGGGGTTGGGATCCTAAAGAAACATGGGCACTGATCACCGTGCTGGTATATGCTTTCATCCTGCATATAAGGCTGATACCCGGTTTAAAAAGCATTTATGCATTCAACCTGGCTTCACTGGTGGGAATCGGATCGGTTCTGATGACCTATTTCGGTGTGAATTATTACCTTTCGGGCTTGCATTCTTATGCCGGGGGTGACCCACTTCCGGTTCCGGCTTTCACATACATTACTGCACTGGTGGTTTTTCTGACAGCCATTATGGCCTATTGGCGATTTAAGAAGCTTCCGATACAAGTGGACCCGATATAACCATTCGGGTTTTGTCCATCAGTTCTTTAATGGATTCCTCTTGATAACCTTTAATTTCAATAGCTTCGTGAATGATCATGTTTACCTTGCCCGGTCTGATGTCCAGTGTTCCTGTGGGCATGATGCCTTTGGTACCGCAGATAGTAATTGGAAGCAGCGGCAACCCAAGATCAATGGCAAGCTTGAATGCACCTTTTTTGAACATGCCGGGTTGACCCGTAACACTGCGGGTTCCCTCGGGAAAAATGACCACTGAAGTTCCATTAACAAGTTTCCTTTTGGCAGCATTCAGTGTTTCCAGGGCTACACGGCTGTTGGAGCGGTCGAGAAAAATATGTCCTACTTTCTTGCTTCCAAAACCCACTCCGGGTATTTTGGCCAGCTCTTTTTTCATCACCCATTTGATGTCGATCCCCAGCCAACCATAAACAACAAAAATATCGTAAAGGCTCTGGTGATTAGAAACAATCACGTACGACCGGTTTTTTTCAATATGCTGATTTCCAACAACCTGAACCCGAACCGGAGTAAGAAATGCATTGACCCGCGACCAGATGACACCACCGAAATAGCTGCCTACGCGCTGGTTAACCAGGGTGGAGACAACAACAGCCAAAATCCCAAAAAACACGGTATTGATCAAGGCAAACGGGAGAAAGAAAAACCATTTATATGGTTGGTACAGAAGATATAAAATCTTACTATTCACAATATTGCTTTTACACAAAAATAAAAAATCTTAATTTTTTTGCCCGAATAAGTAAAGGTTAATTTATTATTTAATTATAACTTTGTGTATAATATTTAATTTAATGCTATGAAAGAAGGTAAAGTAAAGTTCTTTAATGAAAACAAAGGATTTGGATTTATTAAGGATGATGAATCAGGCAACGAGTACTTTGTTCATGTGTCGGGCCTGATTGACAAAATCAAGGAGGATGATAATGTATCATTCGAGCTTCAGCAAGGAAAAAAAGGATTGAATGCAGTGAATGTGAAACGAATATAATATTCGATCAGTACCCGAAAATTTTAATCCTTGGGGGTGTTTCGTATGGCGAAACACCCTTTTTTTTTATAGGTGGTTTGATTTTGTCACTTTTGGCTACAGCGCCAAAAGTACAAATACCAAAAGTTTTGTTCTTTACATCTAGCCCTAATAAAAGCACGAGTTTAGGCATTCTTTGAATAGCAGAATCATACAATCAATTACCAATACCCATTTTATTAATATTATATTTACTGTAGATAAAAAATAAATCACCGCTTCCACTTCGAAAAGAACCACTTATGAATAAAACCGAACTCAGAATGGAATGGCTGGTAATCGTTAATCCCAATGCAGGGCATAGCAAAGGTCAGAATGACTGGTCAGAGATTTCCGGCTTGCTCAACAAATACAAAATTGACTTCCGGGAGGTTTTCACGGTGGCCCGGCGGCACGCCATAACCATAGCCCGTGAAGGAATTGCATCAGGCTTCCGGAAGATCATTGTGGTAGGCGGTGACGGAACCATGAACGAAGTGGTCAATGGGGTGTTCACACAGGATAACTGTCCGACTACCGATATCACTCTGGCCATGATTACAGTAGGAACGGGTAACGACTGGGGTAAGCTGTTCAGTATTCCCCTGCATTATGAAAAGTCTATTCAAATCATAAGTGAGCAGAAAGTGCGGCTACAGGATGCCGGGATTGTTTATTATTACAATGGCACCGTTCGTGATAAAAGATACTTCATCAATATAGCGGGACTGGGGTTTGATGCAGTGGTGGTAAAACGCACCAATGTACAAAAGGACAAAGGCAGGAGAAGCAAGGCAGCCTATATGCTGAATCTGCTCAAAAGCCTGCTTTTCTATAGTCACACTTCCACTTCAGTTGATATTGACGGAAAGGTTTTTCAAAATGATGTTTTTACAATAAGCATCGGCATTGGCCGATTTTCAGGCGGGGGTATGATGCAGACACCAAATGCCATACCTGATGACGGGCTCTTTGATATTACAATAATAAAAAAAATGAGAAAAGGAGAGGTGATACGAAACCTGAAAATGCTCTATGACGGATCCATATTGGATCATCCAAAAATTGAAGGATATACCGGCAAAGACATCCTGATCGACAGTGATCCACTCATCCATGTAGAAGCCGATGGCGAATCACTCGGACATTCACCCATTGAATTCAAAATAGTTCCCAAAAGCATCAACATCGTTTACGCATTATATCCAGAGTAATTCCATTTCTGGAATTAACCATCGGAAAGGTAGCCCAAACAATCTTCTTTTCTGTTAAAAACAGGCTATTCATCAACTTTTCATATTTATAAATGACTATATTGATATACTTTTAATAACTGTATTCCAGTATTTTAAACATATTTTCAAAAGTAATCATTGAAGTAAATAATCATTTTAAGGTAAAAAAGCTTTAATTTTATGTATTTTGAACATATATTATATTGATATCCTGTTTTTTACATATTAATAATAAACATTTAATTTAAGTGGTAACTGATGTATGCCGGTATGCTTCTTTTATAAAATTGAGTCGCATATTTAAATAATTTCGAATAATCAGGGTAAACACAACCTTAAATCACAAATGTAAACACTAAAAGTTACTTATGTAATACTCAAAATGATTACATTTGTAATATGAAAGACAGGTTAATTAAAGTATTGAATCATTTGGGCTTAACCGCTACCCGGCTGGCCGATGAAATAGGGGTTCAGCGTTCGGGGATATCTCATATACTGAGCGGAAGAAACCAACCCGGATATGATTTTATGGTTAAATTACTGACCCGTTTTCCGGATATCAATGCCGAATGGCTTCTTTTGGGTAAGGGAACCCTGCTCAAAGATAAGGAGCCCGTTGCCGAAATCAAACCCATTAAGGAACACTCAAGTGAAGCCATACGGCAACCCGATTTATTTTCAACCCCCCAGACCCGTGAAGAAGACGCGGCAGCATACATTACCCGAAAACCAGATGTTACAAATGTATCTTCAATTAATAAGGTATTGTTGCTGCATCATGATGGAACCTTCGAAGTATATCGGCAAGCGGATAAAGATTGACAGATTATCCTTATCTTTGTCGAAAATCGCATGTATAAAACACTGCTTCGACCCCTCTTATTCTTAATTGATGCAGAAAAGATCCATCATTTCATTGTTTTTTTTGTAAAACTGGCCAACCGGATACCCGGTTTGGGAATATTGCTGAAAAGATGCTTCACTTACCGGCATCCGGTGCTTACAACACGGGTGGCAGGACTTGAATTCCCTGGAAAGGTGGGGATGGCTGCCGGATTTGATAAGAATGCCGATTTTTACAACGATTTCTCGGTTTTCGGCTTTTCATTTATTGAAATTGGTACGGTTACTCCCTTAGCGCAGCCTGGAAATCCGAGCCCCAGATTGTTCAGGCTTCCTGCAGATAAAGCCCTTATTAACCGAATGGGATTCAATAACAAAGGGTTAAATCATGCTGTGGCACAGTTGCGATCGCCTGAAAGAAAGGTGCTTATCGGAGGTAATATAGGCAAAAACACAGCGACCTCAAATACTGATGCTGCAGGAGACTACCTGAAATGCTTTGAGGGTCTGTATGATGTGGTAGATTACCTGGTTGTTAACGTGAGTTGTCCGAATATTAAAGACCTGGAAAAGTTGCAGAATTCCGAAGCACTTGGGACAATTCTAAGTACTATTATGGATGCACGTGCCTTGAAAGAGGTGAAAAAACCGGTTTTTCTTAAAATATCACCAGATCTTTCCCTTAAACACATTGATGAAATTCTGGAATTATACCATAGAATTGGTTTTGACGGCATTGTAGCTACCAATACTACCAACTCACGCTCGGGCTTGCTTACTTCACAAAGCAGAATAAGGGAAATTGGATCGGGCGGTTTAAGTGGGAATCCGCTTAAGGAACAATCATTGAAAATGGTGCGTTACATATGTAAACAATCTGGTAATTCCATCCCGGTAATCGCTTCAGGTGGTATTCTTACACCCGAGGATGCACTAGATATGATCCATGCCGGTGCGTCATTGGTACAAGTGTATACTGGGTTTATTTATGAGGGCCCGTTTATCGTAAGGAGAATTGACAAAGCCATAGCAAAATCTTTGTCTGCTTTAAGAAAATAACTTATCTTGTGTTTTAAAATTTGGTTATGGATGTTAAACCTGTTTTAGCTGCCATTTGCTTTTTCATGGCTGGCTCATCTTGTTTCAACCTGCAGTCGCAGGAACGAAATCTGGTTCTGAATCCGGGTTTTGAGAAATATGATAAATGTCCGGAAGACGATACTCCAACTGATCTATCGCATAAGCTGGTGCCCTTTTGGACCTACCCGTCTATTGCTACGCCCGACTATTTTAACCGTTGCAGTAAAAGAAACGTGGGGGTTCCCAAAAATTTTGCCGGAGAAAGCGAACCTCACAGTGGAGATGGTTATGCGGGTGCCATTTTGAGCGGAACTGAAGAAAGCTATCGCGAGTACATCCAGGGAACACTGTCATCACCACTTATTAAGGATCAGCAATATTGTGTTCGTTTTTACTACAAGCTGGCATCATACTCTCGCTTCGCTGTTGATCAGATGAGCCTTTATTTTGGCCAAACAGAGATCCGGAATAACAATGTCAATATTAACCTTTCCTACACGCCTCAGTTAACCAATAAGGTAGGACTCTTTCTTGACAACATTGACCAGTGGGAGGAATTTTGCACGGTTTATACGGCCTCCGGCAATGAGCGTTTCTTTATTATCGGTAACTTTAAAAACTACGACAATACCAATTATGTAGTAACCGACAAAAACGTGGTTAATTTACGTAATAAAGCCTATGCTTATTATTACTTCGACGACGTTTCTGTGTTACCGCTGGAAAACTGTCTGGACTGTCCCTGCGTGTTGCACGATTTCGAAAGCCGGATAATTGAAACCCGCTATACGGGTGGACAGAATCTTTCCACCGGAAAAGTAAACAGGATCATTAATGATGGCAGCATCCGCATCGGACTGCTGGGTGGTACCCCTCCGTACCTGGTTACCTGGAATAACCAGCAAACCGGAACCGAACTCCGAAATCTTCCTGCCGGGAAATATATTTACCGGGCTTCGGATAAATACAACTGTCGCTCCTCGGATACGGTTGTGTTTATTGAGCCATTGATTGTGAAGGACGAATTTCTGGAAGGTCTCAAAGCCATTGAAGAAGGATCAGCCGTGGTGCTGGAAAATATTTTCTTTGAATTCAACAAAACCGATTTATTGCCGGCTTCCTATATGGAACTCGACAAGGTGGTTCAGTTTATGCTGGAAGCGAACATCCAGCTGATTGAAATATCTGGTCATACCGACAGTGAAGGTTCCGATTCCTATAACCAGAAACTTTCGGAAGGCAGGGCTGCATCAGTGGTGGCCTACCTTTCCTCGCAGGGCGTTAAACCGGAAAGAATGCGCGCCAAAGGTTATGGCGAGAGCCGTCCGGTTGACACCAACCAAACTGATGCCGGTAGAGCACAAAACCGCCGGGTTGAATTCACACTGATCAAAAAATAAGAATGCTCATGATGAATACTGCATTTATTAAAAAAACACTGCCGGCATTGGCTGTAGCTTTTTTTCTGGTACTTTTTTCTATTGACTTACAGGCACAAAATATTAAAAGGGGGTTCAAGCTGCTTGAAAAGGATGATCATGTGAAGGCTATTGAGCTTTTTAGGAGCGCTCTTTCCGAGAACAAGGATCAACCTGCTGCTTTACTGGGAATTGCCCTGATCATGGCCGATGACTCTTCGTCATTTTTTGATTTGCCTGCAGCCTGGAAATATACCGGCCAGCTAAAAAGTAACCTGGATAAGCTGACTGAAGAGGAAATTGAGTTGATAGGAGAATACTTCTATAATACTGAAACCAGGCACATTCCACGACCCGTTAAGAAGAAAATTGATTATGCCGTTGAAACTATCGAAGGCAAACTAATCAAATACATCCGCGAAGAAAACAACCTTGAATTGGTTTACCGGGTTTTAAATGAGTTTCCCGATTTCAAACATTACGATAATGTGATTCATATCCGCAACCAATTGGAATTTAGAAAGTATGAAAAACTAAATCAACTCTCGGGTTATCTCGAATTCATTGAAAAGTTCCCCGACGCGGCACAGATTGATAAAGCAAAACGATACCGGAATCAACTGGCTTTTGAGCAGGCCTGCCGAATCAACACGGTTGAGGCTTACAAGGATTTTATGAAAAATTACCCGGAAGCCGTTGAAAACAATTCGGCCATCAAAAAGCTCTATGCCGTAGCTTTTGAAAAAACCAGGCAGCTCAATACCATCCAAGCTTTTGATGATTTCATCTCGGAATATCCCGATGCACTTGAAATAGCTGAGGCAAAACTGATCCAGAAACAGCTTTTGTATGAATACGCAAAAAAAATACAAACCCTGGAAGCTTATAATGAATTTATCCGTAGATATCCTGATGGTCAGCAATATGTAGATATTTTCAACCTGAAAACACTGGATAAGGGCATGCAAATTTTGGCATCCAGTCCCTTATCGACTAACAATATTCTATGGGCACGCTCGTTTGATGAAGAGGGAAATGAAGAAATGACATCGTGCCTGGCTGTTGATACCCTCAACTTTTACTTTACCGGGGGTACTGTTTTCCGGAGCGACACGGGTTCAACAGATGCCTGGGTGATTAAAACCAACGAGGATGGCAAAATGATCTGGAACAAATACGTGGGTGAGCAATATAATGACGAGCTCAGGCTGATGGCTATGAACCGGAAAAACGAACTTGTTGGGGCAGGCTATACCTGGCTGGGATTGGATTCGCTGTCGCGTGAATCCTGGATTTTTAAACTGGGGACAGACGGTCAACGCATATGGAGCCGAAAACTGGGAAGAATGCACATCAATACACTTCGCATCACAAGTAATAACTCGATTTTCCTGGGTGGTTACGTGGTTGATGATTCGCTGCGCAACAAGTATTCCGTGGTAGTGCTCAATGAATCGGGCAAGCGGTTGTGGGGCAGAACTTATACCGGAAATGGTAAGATTACCGGCATTTCAGAATGTCCCGACAAGAAAATCCTGATCACAGGAAACTTCTGGAGGGCCAAAATTGATCCTCGTGGATACCTTGCCTGGGAATCCTTGTTCAAATCTACAGACAGCATGCTGGCTTCTCAGGTTCTGCCCAGGGGCGAGCTCTTGTTTGCCGGAATAAGAAATGCCGACAGGATGATCCTGATCAAAACCAGCATGGAAAATAAACCGGTTTTTGAGAAAGAGATCACCCTGCCTGATATCCCAGTGAACATCAATACGATCATCAATGGAAGCCTAAACCAGCTGATTATGCTGGTTACCTGCAGCACCAGCCAGTTTATTTGTTGGGTAAATACTTCGAACGGTGAACTGTTGAAAGCTGCACCTGTTCCCCGGGGGATAACGGCTGCTGAATTGCTTACCGACCAAAAGAACAATTTGTTGATATCGGCGCAAAATGGCAGCATGATCCTGATAAAAAACAGTGGGGTCACATTTTAATTCAGGTTTTCACAATACAGCATGAAAAGCGACAAGATGCAACAGGAAGGTGATCTGGAACCCACCCCGGACGAACTCAAATTGCACCAGGAGCTTCAGCTGAAAGAAAGCCTGATATACGCCAGCCGCATTCAGCAGGCCATGTTTCCGACACTTGAGGTATTGAACAGTTGGATCCCGGAACATTTTATATTCTACAGGCCTAGGGAAGTGGTTAGTGGCGATTTTTATTACGTTTCAAAACGAAACGAAAATTTGTTTGTTGCAGTAGCAGATTGCACGGGACATGGAGTTCCCGGCGCTTTCATGAGCATATTGGGCATCACCTGTTTAAACGAAATCATCATGCATGGCACGTACTTGCATGCAGGTTCTGTTCTAAACCAGATGCGGGAACATGTGATGGAAGCTCTTTGCCAAACCGGGCAGGATTCAGATCAGCTTGATGGCATTGACATTGCACTTTGTATGATTGATCTTAAAAAAGGAATACTGAACTTTGCCGGTGCATTTAACCCTGTTTACATTGTCCGCAACAAGAGCTTTTTCGAAATTGCCGGAGACATGATGCCTGTTGGCATTGGGGCAGAAGAAGAGCTGTCTTTTAGCAATCACCAGTATGAACTGGATGCAAATGATACCTTGTACTTGTTTTCTGACGGTTTTGTTGACCAATTTGGGGGTGCTGCAGGAAAGAAATTCAAATACGAGTCTTTCAGAAAACTCCTGGTTGAAATTAGCCAGTTACCTTTACATCAGCAGGAAAAAAGCATAAGACAAACTTTTGATAATTGGAAAGGAAACCATCCGCAGGTAGATGACGTATTAGTATTCGGTTTTCGCCTAAATACCTCAACCTGACCAGCTAATTGTTTGCAAAATTCCCAAATCAATGAAAATTAGTGCGTTTCAGATAAAAAACTACCGCTCCATCGTTGATTCAGGCCGGTGTCATTTGTCACCTGATTACATCACGGCACTTATAGGTCAGAACGAGTCGGGCAAAACATCAGTTCTCGAAGCCCTTAGGAGCTTTTATGAAGGTAGTATTACCGATGATGTATTGAGGAGCGACCTTACCTTTCCGGAAATTACCTGTGCATTTCAGTTCGAAGAAAAATCCTGGCCGTCAGATTGCCTTATCCTTTCAGGTTTTCCCGACGAACTGCAAAAAGCCGTTTTCACCAAAACTGAAATCTGCATCACCCGAAAATGGATTGATTCCCGAAAAAATATTGTTACTGTCAACGAACCTGAGATAACCAACTTTTTTCAGCACCTGGATCAGAAGAGAAGCGAAAGGGTAGCCTTAATTGCTGCTGCTGTTTCCGAGCTTGGAAAACAGGCAGAATTGTCAGCACGCGACCTGGAATCGGCTGAAAACCTGGTTTCAATTGCCCGAGGCGATCTTAATTCAATCTATTCCAGATCAGAACAGCTGAAGCGAACCGTGAGCAAGGCAAAAACTCCCGACGAGCAGATCACGGCACAGCAGGAACTGGAAACCTGCCTGAAGCAGCTTGCCGATGCCGAGACCAATCTTAAAGAACAACTGATTACCAAGGAAGATTCCAAAAATAACATGCAGCAACTTGCTGAAAAACTCTCAGTGTGCAAACAGGTTCAGGAACTTTCAGCCCGGGTTACGGGACTGACTGAAGAGCTTAAGGAGAAATCCTCACTGCTGCAGGATGCTGAACACCACTATGAAACTCGCTCAGGAGAAAGAGAACTGAAAACATTGGGTAAACAGCTTGCTCAATTAAAGGAAAACAGGAACCTGATCGCAGATTTATTGAACGAACACACCATCCGCTATTATATCAGGCTGCGTGTTGCTGAAAAAGTGCTGGCCGGAAAAAAACTGAAGGACGCTGAACAGGAAGCTGTTCATGAGCAGGATGTTGAAAACAACTACCCAACTGTAATGGAAATGGGCGCAGCCTTGTTTAAAAAGGTTCCCATGTTTGAGTTTTTTGAAGATTTCAGCAGCCTGTTGCCCAATAAAATCGACCTGGAAGATCTACTGAGCGAAAACATACACGCCGAGGGTTATAAGGCTGCCCGGAATTTTTTATACGTGGCCGGTTTGAATGCCGATTTTTTCAGAGAAAAAAACCACCGGATACTGAAACAGAAGATTGAAAATCTCAACAGCGAGATTACTATTGATTTTCAGGACTACTGGCGGCAAAGTGTGGGTAAAGATGACAAAATCCGCATACACTTCGAACTGGAACATTACGACAATACCCATCCTGAGAAAAGCGGAAAACCATACCTGGAATTCTGGATCAAAGATAAACAGGAAAGGCTTTACCCTAAGCAGCGGAGCAGGGGAGTAAGGTGGTTTCTCTCGTTTTACCTCGAATTGAAGGCAACTACCAAATCGAATACTATTGACCGGGTCATGCTGATTGATGAACCTGGGTTAAGTCTTCACGCCAGGGCTCAGGAAGATGTACTCAAGGTTTTTGAAGATTTGCGAGAGAATCTCCAGATCATCTATTGTACCCATTCACCCAACCTGATCGACCTGAAGAAATTATACCGCATCATTGCCGTGCAACGTGCCCGGGATTCTGATGAAAAGAGCGAAACCCTGATTCTTGATGCCCGCAGCCTCAGTACAGCTTCTTCAGATACACTTTCACCCATTTATGCTTTGATGGGTACGAGGTTGAACGACAGACAATTTGTTTTTCCCCGCAACAACCTGATTGTTGAAGATGCCGTTACATTTCATTATCTGGATACAATGGCTAAGCTATACGGACTTGAAAATCAGGTTCATTTCATCCCATCGAATGGTACTGATAACGTGCCTGCTATGGCCAATGTGTTTTTTGGCTGGAAGCTGGATTTCGGAATTCTTCTGGCTGACACTCCTGCCGGAACAGGCATGATTGACTTTCTGAAAGCCACTACCTTTTACCCGCATCCTGAATTTTCCGATAAAAAAATCATACTGATGCAGGGGTTCCCCTGGGTGGAGGACCTGTTTTCAACAATTGACCTGAAAAGGTTTATCATCCAGCAGCGAACCGGAATCACCATCCGCAACAGTGAGTACATCACCAACAATAACCTTTCTAGAATTATCCTGGCCAGTGATTTTATTTCCAAAATTCAGAAAGAAGGAGTTCAATACAAGGATTTTGACGATGAAACAAAGAACAATTTCGGAAATCTCTTTACCCGCATCAAAATCATGACGGAACCTAATTGATTCTTTCTATCTATCTAAATATCAATGTATTATAATGTCTTATGTTTGAATAGGTTAATTTGTGCAAAAAAATTTGACGAACATGCAACTTTTTTTGACGAAGATGCGTATATTTGATACCAAGTTACATTTAACCTAACAAATTTCATCATGGCTACTTTACTTCTTGTTCTGGTTCCGGCAGTTTCCCTGTTCATTCTGGGTTATCTGGTGATTACAGCTCCGGAGTACCGTGAGTTTTAATTCCTGCCTTATTTAATTTGCTTTTCTTTCCACTAAAAGTGAAGTAGAAGAGCAACCCAATCCCAAGCCAAACCAAAAACCGCATCCAGTTTGTATGACCAAGCCTGGTCATCAGACACAAACAACAGTGCAAACCCATTTCGGGTATAAGCGATAGTTTTCGCACATAGCCATGAAGCACTTAAAAAAAACAATAAATAATTTTGTGTGGCCATAAAGCATTATGGCTGCAGGGAAATGGCCTTACTGTTGGCACCCGCATACATCCCGGTGGCCAACATTACCCTTGCAGTTCCGGTACATCTGCTTGAAAATTCCAGAAGTGCGGTGCCCAGTTCAGGCAATTTGCTGCCCTTTACACCAACCACCCTGATTAGCGCCATGCCGGAAACCGGGTTCCTATTGCAGGATGACGCAATTTCAACATCCAATAATCCCTGCTGGAGAATTTCGGCATCCTGGTTATCAACCTCTATGAGTTGCCCCCCGCCGGTAATGTTATAGGCATCGTCCTGAGCCTCTGCAGGGGTTCCATTTCGATCCACCGTAATCAGGTAAGCATCCTGTTCAATGGCAAAATACACATCGTTAGGATAAGGTTGGTCAAGTCGTTTGTACTCACTTTCAATCTCCTGCGTATTCAGGTTGATCTGAAGAATTGATTTCTGGTCGGGATTCAGACTGATGTCCTGACTGGCAAGAGCAACCCTGAGCAGTCCGTCATCATCAAGGATTACCGGTATTGTTTTAATGGCCAGCAGGTCAAACGTGGAAGTTTCAGATTGGTAATCGGTGAAAAGAAGGGTAAGTATACCGCAGGTTTCGTTGGCCCACAAGGCGGCAATTGTTATTCCGGATGCGCTCTCATTTGATGGGAGAAACCCGGAATCAGACTGAAGATCAACCTGCATCAGGGTAGTACACGGATATCCTTCATTGCTGCGGATTGTGGTGACATTCGGAAAAGAGCTGCCTGAAACCGTAGCAATGGCAAGGGAAGCAGCGTATCCTGTGGTCACAGCAGTTTGAAATGTCTCTGTCAGGCTCCCTGTGTCGGGATCCTGGAAGTATTCCTTCACCTTTTTGCATGATGAACCTGCAAGAATTAACAGAGTTATCAGCAATATTGCGCATACGTGCTTCATGATTACACTTTTTCTTATGGCAGGCTTCAGGTTGTTGAGCGATTATACAGGTTTTATTTGCAGGAGGTTACTTAATTCCTCTCTTTTTTAGTAAAACAAGCCCTATTGTCCGGCAAAAATTTATATCGTCCCATACGGGACTTAACTTTATATGTTAATCCTTTATCTACCAATATGATGTCCCTACGGGACGGTTCCGTTAGAGCCTGTCCCTCTTTTGCGGGAAACCAAATATGGGTAGAAAAGAAAAGCTATTTCTCAACTCTTAAAGTCCCGTAGGGACGCAATAAATATTGGCCTATATATAATTTGAAAAATTTTACCTGGACAATAATGTAAAACAATCAGACTATATTTTATCATATGTAAATTATTTTATATACTTTTGCACCCATTATTTTATTTATTATTTATTACCATTATGAAAGAAGGAAAAGTAAAATTTTTCAATGAATCAAAAGGATTCGGATTTATTAAAGACAATGACACCAATGAAGAGCATTTTGTGCACGTCAGCGGACTGATCGACAAAGTCAGTGAAGATGATGAAGTTACATTTGAACTTCAACAGGGTCGCAAAGGATTGAACGCGGTAAACGTTAAATTGGCATAATTGTAAATTCAATATACCAGCATTCAGTTGAGGTCGCCATTTTGGCGACCTTTTTTTTTGACCCTCCTGAATTGAAATAACCTAATTGCTGCCGAATACCTTTCTGAGTATTTCAGTGGTGCGGGCCACAGGATCTTTTCTTATCTTCAGCTCTTCCTTGGCAATCATCACGAACAAACCACCAATAGCCTTTTCGGTAACATAGGCTGCCAGGTCGGGATTCATTTTTTCAACCAGTGGTATCTTATTATAGGTAGTGATGAGTTCACTCCAGTATTTGGTGGCATTTACCTTATCCAGCGAATTCCGGATCACAGGTTTGAACTTGTCGTTGAGCTGCAACGAGGTAGTCTTTTGCAAATATTGCGTGGCTGCGTTATTCTGACCTTTAACTATGTTTATGGCATCCATTATGGTCATGCTGGTGATGGCAGAAACAAAAATGGGTTTGGCTTCTTTTGCAGCATCTTCGGCAGCACGGTTAATGGAGAGAATTGCTTTGTCAACCTGGGCTCCAAGTCCAACAGCCCTTAATTTATTTTCTATGTTGGCGGCTTCAGGTGGAAAAGGAATTTTGATTTCTGTATTTTTAAAATACCCGTCAATTACCGACACAATGCTGACGCCCTCGTTGGTTCCCTTAATCAATGCTTCCCTGATACCCTGAGCAGCTTCACTTTCGGTGTAACTGCCGGTTGGTGTACCCATAGCTTTCGACAGATCCTGCAACAATTGGGTGTTTCCGCACGAACAAATGAATAGTGACAGAAGCAGGGATGTTAAGACGGACAGGTTTTTCATGATTGTAAGTTTTTTAAAATTTGTGATGATTGAAGATAAACTTGCTTTACATTACAAAATTTGTAAATTTATTCGCTAATCTGAAAGTTAATAAATAAAAATTACCTGAAACAATAAACTCTGTAATATCATGAATGATAAAGTTTCTATCAGTCCAAGCGGAGAGAAGTTTCCGTTACCCAAGCCTGAAGATTATCAACTTGAATTTGAGCAACTTAAAAAGCGTGTTGAAAAAGAACGGGCTGAAAATCGTGAAATAGTAGTTGTTATGGGCCTGGGATTTGTTGGGGCCGTGATGGCTGCCATTGTTGCCGATACAGTGAATGCTGAAGGCAAGCCGGGCAAGTTTGTAATTGGTATGCAACGACCCAGTGTGAGAAGCTACTGGAAGATTCAGCTACTTAACCGTGGTGTGTCTCCCGTTAAGGCAGAAGATCCCGAAGTTGACCCCATGATTGAGCGCTGTGTTAAGGTTAAAAAGACACTAATGGCTACTTACACCTATGAGGTGCTAAAACTGGCCGATGTGGTGGTGGTTGATGTGCAATGCGACTATATTAAGAAAGATTTAGGGAATGTCAGAACCGGGCAAACAGATATGGCTGCACTTGAAGCCTCAATCAGCGTCATTGCCGAACGTATTCCTCCTAACGCTCTTGTACTGATTGAAACCACTGTAGCCCCCGGAACCACCGAACAAGTGGCTTATCCTATTATGAAAAAGGCATTCAGGCAAAGAGGAATTAAAAGCGATCCCTTGCTTGCCCACAGTTATGAGCGGGTGATGCCTGGTCGCGATTATGTTGCCAGCATCCGCGATTTCTGGCGGGTGTGCAGCGGCATCAATGAAGAGGCAAAAAAGCGGGTTGTGAAGTTCCTCAACGAGGTGCTCAATACCAAAAAATTCCCGCTTACTGTGATGGACAGGCCGATTGAATCGGAAACAGCCAAAATAGTTGAGAATAGCTATCGCGCTACCATACTTGCTTTTCTGGATGAATGGAGCCTTTATGCCGAGCGCAACGGAGTTGACCTGATCAAGGTAATCAAAGCCATAAAAGTGCGACCCACGCACAGCAATATCATCTTCCCCGGTCCGGGCGTGGGTGGTTATTGCCTGCCCAAAGACGGTGGCCTGGGCGTATGGTCTTACAAACACATATTGGGTTTCGATGATAAGATTTTTAAGATTACCCCCATGGCCATTGACATCAACGATACCCGCGGCATGCATGTAGGCCAGTTAACCCGGGATGCGCTCAGGAACATGGGTCGTCCGGTGGCTTCCGCAGATGTTTTAATTCTCGGGGCTGCCTATCGCGAAGATGTGGGAGATACCCGCTACAGCGGCTCGGAAATTGTGATCAGAAAACTCACGGAAATGGGTGCCGAAATCAGGGTGCATGATCCTTATGTGGACCACTGGTGGGAGTTTGAGCAACAGGATTCTTACCCCGATGTGGGACAGAGCAAGGCGCGATTCTTCCGAAATCAGGAGAAGCTTAAGGACCTGCGTGTTGAAAAGGATCTTAAAAAAGCGCTGAAAGGTGCCGAGGCCGTTATTTTTGCTGTCAGACACCAGGAATACCTGAAGCTGACACCCGAAGAGGTGGTGAAATACATAGGGCAACCTGCGGCTATCATTGACTGCTTTGGCATACTCTCCGATGACGACATCAGGAAGTATTTCCTGTTGGGCTGTGAAGTAAAGGGACTGGGCCGCGGGCACATCCAAAGAATTAAAGACGAAATCAGGAAGGCATAAGATTTCACCTGCATTTGCGTTTTATTAGGAATTCTTTGGCTAACTTAGTTGTTGCCCAATTGATTCGAATTTGAAGTTAACACAACCCATAAACCCAAATCATGACAACCGTTTATGTTTATCTGCGCTCGGTAAAAGCCGGGGGCAGGGAAGCACTGGCCCTGTTTGATTCAAACCGTTACGGTGCGATCAATAACCTGGTTACCGAAGTACCGGCAGGAGCAAAAATTGTTTGGCGACCCGATTTCTGCAGTGGAATCAAAACCATTGTTTCCATCCGGTCAAAATCAGGCAAAGGCAATATTTTCACTGCTGAGCCTAAAAAACGACTGCTTTGCAGGGGCTTTTTCCTACAACTTTCAAAAGAGGCCAGGGGAGAAGAGGAGTACTTAATCGAATACATCTCTGAACAGGGCGAAAAGTACAGCATAGATCCCTATATCAAAATCAAACCGCCTGATATTCCATAATGATCCGTCGTTACCTGGTTATTTCACTTATTGCAATCATTACTGCAATAAAACCTCTGTATGCGTGGCAGAACCACGTTGTGGATAGCCTTTTGCATGTTGTTAACGCGAATCCGTCGGAAGATGAAAACCTGAAATATGATGCGCTTTGCCAAATAGCTTCCGTTTCATCGAATGCCGATACCATTATTAAATACAGTGAACAGGCGCTACAGCTTGCAGCTAAACTGGGCAAAAGCCCGGCCCGTGCATTTTCCTATAAGGGCATCGGATACTTGAATTCAGGCAGGCTTGCTGCTGCCCTAAAATGCTTTATGGATGCTGCCGGTGAATACGAGAAATTAGATCATTTTACCGGACTTGCAACTGCATACACCTATATCTCCCAAACATACAGCATGCAGGGAAACCATGACAATGAGCGGCTCTACCTTAAAAAGGCAATTGAGATTTTTACACGTGAAAAGGATACCGTTAACCTGGCTTCGGCACTACATAACCTGGGGTATTCCTGTTACATAACAGGGCAATACGACAGCGCGCTGGTGCTGTTTAAGAAAACAGGGGAAATTTACCGGCAACTTGAATATTTCCAGGAATATGCCTATACACTTGGAAATTCAGGACTGGTATATTCCCGGATGTCTGAATTCGACCTGGCTGAGGACCACCTGCTGAAAGCAATTGAAATGCTTCAACTTCAGGGAGATGAATATGCAGTTGCCGAGTATATGATCGAATATGCTTCGGTGCTTCAACATAAAGGAAAAATGCCGGAAGCGCTCAATTACGCCAGGTCTGGTTTTCAAAAAGCTTCAACAAACGGCATACTCGAACTGGAACGTGATGCTGCTTACCGTCTGGCTCAATTGTATAGGGTTTCAGGCATGTACGATAGTGCATGCCATTTCCTGTCGCTTTACATCAGCAAGAACGACAGCATAAAAAATATCGAGAATGTACAGAAAATGGCTGATCTGCGAACCGGGTTCGAAGTTGCCAAAAAACAGGCTGAAGTTGATGTGCTTCAAAAAAACAGGACCATTCAACTGATTGTAATTGCTAGCCTTGCCCTCATTCTGTTGCTGGCAGGGTGGCTCATCATCATGTATTACCGGAACCTGAAAAGGTTGCGGAAACTAACAGATGACCTTAGGGAACGAAAAACTCTGCTTGAAAACCAAAGTACTGAGCTTAGGGAACTCAATCGCATCAAGGATAAATTCTTTTCAGTTGTTTCGCATGACCTCAGGGGCCCTATCAGTTCCATCGCTGGAATTTCACACCTGATCAGGGAAAGCATGGAGCACAACAACAAGGCCTTGCTTCATGAAATCACCGACTATATCGATCAGACTGTTTTCTCGCTGACAGGGCTCCTTGAGAACCTGCTGAACTGGGCTCAGAACCAACAGGGAAAATTTCCATACAACGAAACGGAAATAGACACAAAAGAATTGATCACTGAAGTAGTCAGACTGTTTTCCACTATAGCGGTTTTAAAGGATATCCGCATCAGTCTGAAGCTCCACGATAATTTATGTATTTCGGGAGACCGGAACAGCATGATGATGATCATCCGAAATCTGGTAAGTAATGCGCTGAAGTTTACCAAGGCCAACGGTATGGTGAGCATTACTACAAGCCTTACCAGTGAAGGTATGGCAGAAATTGTGGTGGCCGACAATGGTGTGGGTATTCCGGATGATAAGCTACCCTGGTTGTTTGAATTCAGGGAAAACAAGAGCACTTTCGGAACCGATAAGGAAAAGGGCGTTGGGCTGGGGCTGAGTCTTGTTCATGAATTTGTTAAAATGAATAAGGGTTCCATCCAGGTGAACAGTTCGGAAGGTAAAGGAACCAGCTTTATTATCCGGTTTGCATCGATCAGGTAAGCAGCGTATTTAGCTTAGAAAGTTGTTGAACCAGACACTTATTGATGGAATCCCAATGTATTCAACTCATGCGCCCTGAATATGTTGTATTTTTTCTGGTTAAGCGGATAATCCCAGCTACCTAAACTGTGGTATATATTGCCTCCGAATCCGGTCTTAAATTTATACAAACCATATAAAGGGTGTGACCTTGTGGGGCCAGGTGCCACGCCAAACATGTCATATGATTTACAGCCCCATTCTTTACAGGTTGAAATGGCTTTCCACTGCAATGCATAGGAAGGCATCAGATTGCGGTGATCTGATGAGGATGCACCATACATAAAGGTTCCCCGATCATGTGAAATTACCAGGAACATAGCAGCCAAAGGTTTGTTCTGATATTCGGCAACCAGTAGCTTTACCTTTGCAGGTGACAGGGTATCATCGGCGTTGGCTTGCATTAGCGATTCGAAATATCGCTTATCGTGCAACACAAAACGGTTGCGGGTTGATGATTCACGATACAGGTTATACCATGTATCAAGACTTTCCGGGCCGGCAAGCTTAACGTTGACACCTCTTTTTTCAGCCAGCCTTATATTATACCTGGTCTTAGGTTTCATGCTATTTAAGATGCTCTGGCGTTCGCGCAACAGGTTAATGTAAATGGTACTTGATGGCAGACTGTTCCCATGAGCCTTTCTGAAGTTTTTTTTAACTGTGGAATAATTAAACCTGAATTCCTGTGCAAACACTTCAGGTTCTCCTTTCCAATTGCCCTGATGGTCGTAATTATCTTCACCTTTGGCCCAATACGATTCCCAGCATAATTCATAACGGATCATGAGACACTGCTTTGGCAGATAAGAACGAAGGCATTCCGACAATTCTTCCAAAAATGAACCCTGATACTCTTCCCGCGGTTCCAATTCGGGACCGTAAGGTACATGGGCAATGGCATGGTTACTATCGAGAAACCTCAAAATTACCAGCATATCTGAACGATTCTTCCAATCGCGTTCACAAAAATCCTTGTAAGGTTTAAATTCAACAGCGAATGAAGATAAGCCCAGGTTTCTTTTTACCAGCGACCAAAACGCTGTTTGCTGAACAATTGGGGTTGAAAAAAGCAGGCTGGTATCCTTTCTTACTATTTGGTGTAGCATGGCATAAAAGTTTAATGGATTATAAACAGGATGGCCGGTAAGTAAACCGGCTGGTGAATGAAAAGTTGCTAACAGGAGCTAACTCCTATAGCATACGTATGCAAATAAGATTCAGGATTGATGCCCAGGTAAACTTCCTGTAAGGAATGTTCATAAAATAATATAACCTGAGGTTGTAAAGCATCTTGGGTGATTTTGATTCAGCAAAAATAATCAATTATTTACATTTAAGATGCCTTTATTAATAGACACTTTAAGGTTGACATAACCGGATTATGGAAAACATATATTTCCGGCTATCGGCCAACTCATATTTTTTTTCAATATATTTATTGTTACTAATTCCTTATTTATCACTTAACATCCGAAATTATTATGAAAAAATTCCTGATTTTTAACCTAATACTCATTGCGTTGGTCATGAGTTCATGTGATCATTCAAATCCGGTACTCACCATTGAGGGGGGTAAGGTAACCGGAGTGAAAACCGCAACGGAAGGAGTTATTGCATACAAAGGTATTCCTTTTGCAGCAACCCCTGTAGGCGATCTGCGTTGGAAAGAGCCACAACCGGTTATTCCCTGGGAAGGCATCATGACAGCCGACTCTTTTGGCCCTGCTGCCATGCAGGTAACCTGGGATCCCAATAGTTTTTATGGACGGGAATGGCGCGCCAGCGGTTCGGTTCCTTTTGATGAAGATTGTTTGTACCTGAATGTATGGACCTCTGCATCCGGCCAAACCAATAAAAAACTTCCGGTTGCCATGTGGATACATGGTGGTGGCTATCGCGAAGGTTTTGGTTTTGAACCGGAAATGGATGGTGGAGAAGACTGGGCATCAAGGGGTGTCGTCTTTGTATCCGTAACTTACCGTCTGGGCGTGCTGGGATTCTTTTCTCACCCTCTGCTTTCAGAAGAAAGCCCCAATGGTGTTTCAGGTAACTATGGATTAATGGACCAGGCTGCTGCGCTGAAATGGATTCGCAACAACATAGTACAGTTTGGCGGCGACCCCAATAACATCACAATCTTTGGTCAGAGTGCCGGAGCAGGGAGTGTTCAGTCATTATGTGCTTCACCACAAACCAAAGGACTCATAAGCAAGGCAATCAGCATGAGTGGTGGCGGATTGAGCGACAGAAGACCTGGTGTACCCCTGGACACGGCCCAATTAGCCAACAAAGCCATGATGGATTTTTATGGAAAAACTGCGCTTAAGGATATGCGTACCCTTTCATTTGATGAACTTACACAAATGTCAAAGGAATATGCAGACACAACTAAGAAACGCATGTCTTTGGGACCTGTTATCGACAATTATTTCCTAAACGGAACGTTTAGTGAATTGGCACGCAAAAATGAAATTGCCGACATTCCTTATATTTTCGGGTTTACTGCCAATGATATGTTCGACATGACAGCTGCTGTTGCAGATTTCTGCCTGTTGCGCGAAAAAGAAAGCGACAAGCCTGCCTATGCCTATTTGTTTTCACGTCAACTTCCGGGTGACTCAACAGGTGCTTTTCACTCATCTGATCTATGGTATGTTTTTCATTCACTAAGGCATAGCTGGAGGCCCTTTACAAAAGCTGATGATGCGTTGAGTCTTAAAATTGTTGATTATTGGACCAATTTTGTAAAATTTGGTAATCCAAACGGTCCGGAAGAGGGGATGTGGACCCCTTATACAACCGCGGTTCCTGAATTTATGATTTTTGATGTATCCGGCGATTCAGCAAACTGCACAATGACCCGCACACCTAAGTTTTTTGGCGCTGCCAAGTTGCAGTAGAAAAAGTAAATGATTAAAAGCCTGACTCATGGGTCAGGCTTTTATAATTTACACGCTATCGGGCGTAGTTGAAACAGGGACTAATAATTATAATATGACTCTTCGACGACGCTCGTTATGCTGAATTATACCACCTGAAATCATGCCTGCAGAGAATATGAACTTCTTTATATGCCGGCATTTCCGGCCGGAATGTTATTTATCCAGCATGGTCTCAATCACGTTCAGAATATATGCCGCCGTTGGCCGGTCAGTTGTTGACTGACTCAGGTATTTAAACCTGAGTATACCATCCTTATCGATGAGGTAAACTGCCGGTACATTCTGAAGCGTTTTAGTACCGTCCCACTCAGTTCTCAATATATCCAATCCGTTTGATACTTGCTGCTGATCATCAATTAAAACGGGCAATGGCAAGGGTATTTTCCCGTCATTATATAAGAGCGTTTTTGGAAAATGCCTGCGGGTATAATTCATCCATTCTATCTGGGCATCTGATAATTTCTCCGGATCAGCCGGATTCTTACCTTTTTCAATATAAGCCAATCCTCCCGCGAAATTTTTCTCCCAGCTTTTAAGTGTATCCCTGTTATAGGGCAGCAGGAACAGAATCTCCAGGTTGTATTTTTCACGGATTTTTTGTGTGAGTTCCAGATCAGCCAGTTCAGCATACTGATAAAAGCAGATACCACACCAGTAGCTGTCATTGTATTTTCCCCTGGAAGAAATCAGCAAAATGTTTTTCCCACGAAGTTCACCTGTAGATACCTGACCTCCCTGGTATGTTTTTAAAGTAAAATCTGAAAATTTTTCTCCTACGATACCTATTCTAACACCTTCATTCTGTGAATACACATTGCATAAAATAGTTAATAGAAATGCCAATACAATAGTCCTGGGTTTTTTCATAAGTTTTGATGTTTTTATTAATAGAAGGACAGTTAATATTTTAAGATAGAATTACCGAAAATATGCCAAATTATTTCAAGTCCGCGTTAATGAAATGATAATGTTATGTTGTTTTTTGTTAAAAATCTGGCTGAAAACAGATAAATAAAATAGCCTGTATACTTGTATTGATAAAAATTGAATCACCCAGTTTTTCAAATTCTTTGGGTAAATAATCAACACTATGGTCAATAGTGACCGGCCTATTGAATTTCATCAAGAAAGGTTTGCAATTGCTGAACATACTTTCCAACATGATATCCGTCGACTAATGCATGATTCGCCTGCACTGAAAAAGGCAGTAACATCCTCTCACCTTGCTTGTAATATTTTCCCCAGGAAATCCGGGGAACTGAGTCGTTTCTATTCAGTGAAAAGGTATGAGAAACATGCGTAAAAGAAATCCATGGGATACAGGTAATATAGATCAAATCATCTCTTTCGATTAATTTTTCCGGTACCAGAAAATCCTTTTGATTTTCATTGGTTTGCCCGGCAATTTTTACAAAATCATCAATTTTGTCTGTCAGGTCAACAGTCACCATTTTGAACAAATCATCTTCCGGATCCCGGTTCATATCAGTAAACGAAGGATGTAATTTGTTGTGTAAAACTACCTGATCATCCTGTATCCGGTATCTGAAGTTTTCAACACGGTTAATCACCGTGGTGGCAGCATAAATCATTGAATAGTAAAACGACAGTTCCTTTTTTCTGGTATACGTCAAAAAATGAGTGACATCAATGTCCATACAAATATTGTATTGTGGATAATCCATACTGTGGAAGAATTCGTAATGTTCTTTTCTCTTCCATTTTTCCAGATTGATGTATTCCATTTCAGTTGAAATTATGCGTTCAATGTTCTGTTCTTTCCCTTTTTCTGCACAGGAATTCACAATATTAACCTAAAACATACAATTTTCTCCTATGAGACAATTAATTATGGTATTTCTGACAAAGAAATGGCGTGACGAATAACCTTTGTTATGGCGCTTTATAGGTCTTTTATCCATGAGGTCATTTCCTCCTGCGACTGCTATAATTCTTTTGATGGCACAATTATGAGCTGATGCTGACAAAGCAATCGCAGCACCCTGATTAAAACCACAGACTATAATCCGGGAAGTATCGATTGACAATTGTTGCATGTTATGCTTTTGCTTAAGGAAGGAGATTGCGGCACCCACATCAGTCATACAATTTTCCCAACTGAAAGCACCTTCGCTCTTGAAACTTCCCTCATAATTAAAAACCAGGATATGCATCCCCTTTTTGTTCAGTATTTCAACAAAATCATAGGGACTATTGGCGTTACCAGGATATCCATGTAACAGGATCATGGTTGGTGCTGCCTGAATTTTGTCGGCAGCATAGAATTTTGCATCCAGTTTAACACCATTACTTCTTAAATCGATGCCAACCGGGTTTACCTGCGATGCCAATTGCAGTGAACTGCCTGTGGTGATTAAAAGCAGGAGAATTCTCAGCGTTTTCATCTGCACACAATTTTAGGATAAAGGATTAGTGCTAATAAAGTTAGCACTGAAAGGTTGCAATTGCACCGAGATTCTTTGGGATAATTACCAATATCAAAGAGATTTTTATAGTAGGGGATTGGAGCGGCATTATATACACATCTGGCTCCTCCTGAGTCCTTGCCTGATAAAGCGGAGTAGGGGATTGATGCGGTTTTCGAAAGGGGAACGGGGATGTAGTTACAAACTATGAATAAAAAAAACTTAGTTGCAACCGACCGAAAGGAGCTCAGCGCAGCTAAACTAAGCTTGACGGTGAAAAATGAATTCGGTTTTAATCGCGGAGTGCTTAATAATTATCCTTAAGCTGACGCGTATGCCTTACATCGGACTGCGCTGGCAGATACAATGAAATGCTGGAAACAGAAAATTTGCTTTAACATAAAATCTGCCGATATCGAACTGAGGCAAAGCCTCAATCCGATATCTGATTTTATGTTAAGTATCCGGTGAACTCCGCTAGCGCGTCGTTAACCGGCTACACGCAGATTTTCTGCGGCAAAGTTTTCTGTTTCGAATGTCCTATAATTAATATTATGTTAAATAGAAATATTAAAGAAAAAGGGAAACGAAATCGCTTCCCTTTTTTATGTTATTAAAGTTCGCCAAGACGTTTGATTACATTTTCACGTTCACTTTCCATTTTTAAACGATAGTAAACCTGTTTTAAAGATTCCAAGGCACTTTTCTTGTCTTCGGGATCATTACTAGTTGTGCTGGCTTTTTCCATATAAGGAATCATTTTCTTCAAAACATCATCTGCTTCTTTTTGCTTCTTCTCAAATTCAGCATTGTTCATAATTTTGGAGGCTTCTTCATATATTTTTACAGCATTGTTGTAATGCAATACAGCCAGGTTGTAATTGGCGCTAAAGAAATCCGGATTCTTTTCAAGACAAGTCATATAGGCCTTTTCAGCTTCCTCCCTGCGATCAAGCTTTTCATACAGTGTACCTTCAGTGAAATAGTACGAAATATTTTCGGGATCACCTTCTTTGGCTTTGTTGATCAGTTCAAGGGCCAGAGGAACCTGCTTTGAATCAATGTAATAGTTGATCATTTCAATCATAATTGGCTGGTCTTCAGGAAATTTAGTAAAGCCTTCGCGAATCACTTCTACTCCCTTTGCCGTATCTCCAGAGGCAAACAGGGCCTGCTTGCGGAATACATAAAGCAGCGGATCTTTAAAGTTATATGAGGCAACTTCCTCAAGCAGCTTGTTGGCTGTAGCATAATCCTTATTCTCAAATGCAGCACGACCAGCGAAATATGTTATAATGGTATCTATCCTGCCTTTCATTATTGGCAGCCTGTTCAGATCAACCATGTTTACAAAATTCTTTTGGGATTTGTCGAAGTCACCTTTTTCATAAGCATTAACAGCTACAATTTGGTAAGCATTCTTAACCGCTTCAATAACCGATTTGATATCGGCATCGGCTTTAGAGTCAGTATTCAGCTTGATGGCCTCATCAAGTGCCTTTTTTGCTTCGGAAAGAGGATCAGGATGAATTTTATCGGTCTCAAGCCACTCATCGAGTTTGCCATTTCTGAAAATAAGGTTAACGCGGTCGTATATGTAGGCTTCCATTTGGTCACTACCATCCTTGTAAGTCTTGATTTCCTTGGGTTCCTTCAGGAAAAGCTTGGCAGCTTCCGGTGCCATACCCCTGCTTAACAGGTCGTTGTGCACATTAAAAACATCCAGAAATACCTGTGCCCGGGAAGTCCATGTTTTGGCCTTGGTATTCTTTTTTGCATTCTGGATATCTGCATTCGATTTTTCAATTTTCTTCTGAAGCCCTGTATAATTTAATACGGGTGCAGATTCAACCGGTGCCTGTGCATTCAGGTTTACTCCTGCATAAAGAAACATCGAAATAAGAAACAAACTGATACGCTTCATTTTATTTGTTTTTAATTTGTTAAGTTAAACTCTGTATTGGGTAAATATCAAAAAGTCTGCCAAATATAATTTCAATTTGGAAATTGTCCAAAATTACTCAGAATATTAAGCAGTTAAATTGTCATTTTCCACACTGCCCTCTTCTATTCCTTTTTCTTCACCTTCTTCTGCAGAACCAACCACATCGGTTACGGCAGCAATTGAATCGCCGCTGCGGATGTTGATCAGTCTGACTCCCTGTGTAGCCCTTCCCATAAGTCTGAGGTTGGCCACTGCAAGTCGAATGGTGAGTCCTGATTTGTTGATGATCATGATGTCATCCGTGTCAGTTACCGATTTGATGGCAATCAGCTGTCCGGTTTTGTCGGTAACGTTGATGGTTTTAACACCCTTTCCGCCCCTGTTGGTCACCCGGTAATCTTCCAGCTCGGTACGTTTTCCGTAACCATTCTCGGATACAACCAGGATTGATCTGGTCGGATCGTCAATGCAAACCATGCCGATGGCTACATCTTTCTTATCGTCGAACCTGACTCCAGTTACTCCTGATGCTGTTCTGCCCATAGGCCTTACTTTCTTCTCGGAGAACCTGATGGCTTTACCGGAGCGGGTGGCAATGAGAATTTCACTGTCGCCACTGGTCAGCCGGGCCTCCAGCAAACTGTCGCCTTCCCTGATGTTAATGGCATTTATACCGTTTTGCCGGGGTCGTGAATAAGCTTCGAGCGAAGTTTTCTTTATGATACCTTTCAGCGTACAGAGCACGATGAAGTTATTTTTAATGTAATCTTCATCAACCAGACTCTTGACATTGATGAATGCCTTTACCATGTCTCCTTGCTCAATGCTAAGCAGGTTTTGGATGGCCCTGCCCTTGGATGTTTTTGTTCCTTCGGGAATTTCATAAACCTTCAACCAGAAGCACCTTCCTTTTTCAGTGAAAAACAACATGGTATTGTGCATGGTGGCGTGGTACATGTGTTCGAGGTAATCCTCATCCCTGGTTTCTGAACCTTTAGAACCTTTTCCTCCCCTCGCCTGCGTTCTGAATTCACTCAGCGGTGTGCGTTTGATGTATCCCAGGCGTGAGATGGTGATGATCATGTCGTCATCAGCATAGAAATCTTCGGGGTTGAATTCGCCTGCATCGGGAACAATGGTGGTACGTCGTTCATCGCCGAAACTTTCCATCACTTCCGCAAGCTCGTCTTTGATAACCTGCATGCGCATGGGTTCACTTTCAAGCAGGCTTTTTAAATAAGCAATGATTTTGAGCAGTTCTTCATATTCCAGCCTGATTTTGTCGCGCTCCAGGCCGGTCAGCCTTTGCAACCGCATTTCCAAAATGGCTTTGGCCTGTGCTTCGGAGAGGTTAAAGGTGGAAACCAGACCGTCTTTAGCTTCATCAGGGTTTTTGGAAGCCCTGATGAGTTTGATCACTGCATCCAGGTTGTCTAAAGCAATCAGCAAACCCTCAAGAATGTGCGCTTTCTTCTCAGATTCATCCAGGTCGTATTTGGTTCTGCGGATCACCACATCATGGCGATGCTCCACAAAATAGCGGATGCATTGATACAGGTTCAGCATCTTGGGCCTTCCGTGAACAAGGGCTATGTTGTTCACATTGAAGGCGGTCTGCATCTGCGTTTGCTTGTACAGGTTATTCAGTACAATGCTGGCCTGTGCTTCCTTCTTACAGATGATCACCACCCGGATCCCATTCCGGTCAGATTCATCATTAATATAGGAGATGCCCTCTAGTTTCTTTTCGTTGATCAGCTCAGCGATTTTACGGATCATTTCGGCCTTGTTCACCTGGTAAGGCACCTCTTTTATAACAATTACCTCACGTCCGCTGGATGTTATTTCAACCTCGGTTCGGGCCCGCATAACAATACGTCCCCTGCCGGTTTCAAAAGCCTCTTTAATACCTTGCAACCCATAAATTATACCTCCGGTAGGAAAATCCGGACCTTTCACGTGAGTCATCAATTCCTCCACGGTAATCTCATGGTTGTCAATATAGGCGATGACTGCCCTGCAAATCTCCTTCAGGTTGTGGGGAGGCATGTTGGTGGCCATACCCACGGCAATACCGGAAGCACCGTTAACAAGCAGTTGGGGAATTTTTGATGGCAAAACGGTAGGCTCCTGCAATGTGTCGTCAAAGTTCAGCTGGAAATCAACCGTATTTTTGTCAATATCGGCAAGCATTTCCTCAGCCACCTTTCTGAGCCTGGCTTCGGTATACCTCATGGCGGCGGGACTGTCGCCGTCCATGGACCCAAAGTTACCCTGCCCTTCCACCAGCGGGTAGCGGAGCGACCAATCCTGGGCCATTCTCACCATGGCATCGTAAACCGATAAATCACCATGGGGATGGTATTTACCCAAAACTTCCCCGACAATACGGGCCGATTTCTTATAGGGACGATTGGAGAACACGCCCAAATCCTGCATTCCAAAAAGTACCCTGCGGTGCACAGGTTTCAATCCGTCTCTCACATCGGGCAAAGCACGTGAAACAATAACCGACATTGAATAATCAATGTAGGCCGACTTCATCTCCTCCTCAATATTTATCGGTATAATCTTTTCTCCTTCAGCCATTTTTAGTCTAATGTTTTAGCAATATTAGCAAAGATGAAAACACTTCATCAAATCAAGCAGCTAATGTAGGATTTTATTGCCTTTTAACAGTTTTTTTTTGAATGTTTATATTAACAATTGCTGTTAAAAAACGTTAGTAATAAATTAGTATATTTGCTTTGTAAAACACAATCTGCAAAAGATAACGAATAGATATTTTATGGATGCGAAGTTCTCACAAAGAATTAAAGATGTACTTACCTTTAGTAAAGAAGAGGCCATAAGGCTGGGAAACAACGAAATAGCTCCGGAACACATGTTGCTGGGCATTTTGCGTGAAGGCGAAGGTGTGGCCATTGACATTCTCGTTTCGCTGGGCGCTAATCTTTATCAGCTTAAAAAAGATATTGAGGGTATCATTGCCTCTGCCGGTCCGATAAAAGTTACAGATACAGATAATGTGCCGCTGTTGAAAACTTCGGAGCGTATCCTAAAGCTTGTTTACCTGGAAGCCAAATCGCTTAAGAAAAGTACCATCGACACCGGGCACCTGTTGCTGGCCATTCTTAAGGATGAAAGCGCCCCTGTTTCAAGGATCATGCTGGAACACAATATTGATTATGAAAAGGTAAGAAAGGAATTGCTCAATGAGCATATGGCCGAGAATGAGGACCATGAGCCCCGTGCTGATTACCCGCACGAAGAAGATGAATCCATGGGATCATTCGGACCGCAGGGCGGCAAAGGATCCAACCCGGAACCAGGCCCCAAATCAAATTCTGAAACTCCGGTACTCGATAATTTCGGTGTCGATCTTACCAAAGCCGCAGAGGAAGACCGGCTCGACCCCATTGTGGGACGTGAGAAGGAAATCGAAAGGCTTGCTCAAATCCTCAGCAGACGTAAGAAAAACAATCCCATCCTCATTGGAGAGCCCGGAGTGGGAAAATCTGCCATCGTGGAAGGCCTTGCTTTAAGGATTATTCAGAAAAAGGTTTCCCGTGTACTTTTCGGCAAGCGCGTTGTAACGCTTGACCTGGCTGCCATTGTTGCCGGAACCAAGTACCGCGGTCAGTTTGAGGAACGTATGAAGGCCATACTGAATGAGCTTGCTAAGACATCAAATGTTGTGCTGTTTATTGATGAAATTCATACCATTGTTGGTGCCGGTGGTGCCACTGGTTCACTTGACGCAGCCAATATGCTGAAACCTGCCCTCGCCCGTGGTGACATTCAATGTATTGGAGCCACAACGCTTGACGAATACAGGCAGCAAATAGAAAAAGACGGCGCCCTGGAGCGCAGGTTCCAGAAGGTTATGGTGGAACCCACCTCGCCCGAAGAAACGGTGGAAATTCTAAATAATATCAAGGAACGATATGAAGACCACCACAACGTGATTTACACGCCCGAAGCCATTGACGCATGTGTAAAGCTCACCAACAGGTATATTTCCGACAGGCACCTGCCCGATAAGGCTATTGACGCGCTGGATGAATCAGGTTCCAGGGTACACATTTCCAACATACATGTGCCCGAGATGATCATTGAACTCGAGAAGAAAATTGAAGAAACCAAGAAAGAGAAGATCAAAGCCGTTAAAAATCAAAACTTTGAAAAGGCAGCCAGCTTCAGGGACAAGGAAAAAGAGTTCCTGGAAGGGCTGGAAGATGAAAAGCTGAAGTGGGAAAAGGAATTGACGCGAAACCGTCAGGTTGTAGATGCCGAGAAAGTAGCCGAAGTGGTTGCTATGATGACCGGTGTTCCCGTTCAGCGAATCGCCCTGGAAGAAGGACAGCGCCTGCTGAAAATGGGCGATGAACTGAAGGGTAGCGTGATCGGACAGGACGAAGCCATTGAAAAGGTGGTGAAATCAATACAACGCAACCGTGCCGGACTGAAAGACCCGAATAAACCCATTGGTACTTTTATCTTTTTAGGGCCTACCGGAGTTGGAAAAACCCAGCTTGCCAAGGTGCTGGCTCAATATCTTTTTGATTCATTCAACAACCTGATCCGCATTGACATGAGCGAATACATGGAGAAATTCTCGGTTTCGCGTCTGGTTGGAGCTCCTCCGGGCTATATTGGTTATGAAGAAGGCGGACAGCTTACGGAAAAGGTTCGCAGGCGTCCCTACAGTGTTGTACTCCTCGACGAAATTGAAAAAGCACATCCGGATGTTTATAATATTCTGCTGCAGGTGCTTGATGAAGGTCAGCTGACCGACAGCCTGGGGCGCCGGGTCGACTTCCGGAATACCATTGTGATCATGACCTCTAACATTGGAACCCGTCAGCTCAAGGACTTCGGTCAGGGTGTGGGTTTCACCACCAAGACAAAACAGGAAACTACCAATGAATACGCCAAAAGCGTAATTCAGAATGCTCTGAAAAAGGCATTTTCACCTGAATTCCTCAACCGTATTGACGATGTGGTTATTTTCAACACGCTCACTCAGCAAGACATACACAAGATCATCGACATTGAGCTCAAAGGCCTTTATGCAAGAATTATTGCCATGGGGTACCAGTTGAAAATGTCAGACGTAGCAAAGGATTACATTGCTGAAAAAGGCTATGACATTCAGTTTGGTGCCAGGCCCCTGAAGCGTGCCATTCAGAAATACCTGGAAGATCCTATGGCTGAGATAATTATCAAATCAAACATGAAGGAAGGTGATACCATAGTCATCGGATTTAGCAAAAAGAAGGAAGAAGTTACCATGAAAGTGCTTCACGCAGAGGAAGCTACTGATGCTGCGCTGAGTGAGGCAGACGAAGCTTAAATTTCCCCTATCAGGTCAAAGGCTTCGGCCCCTGTTATGCGTACCTGGTAGAAATTTCCAATAACGAGGTTTTTATTCCCGGCATGAATAAGAACTTCGTTATCTATTTCAGGTGAATCCGATTCTGTTCTTCCGGTGTAGTACTCCCCTTCCCTACCATCAATCAATACTTTATATAAACCACCTATTTTATTGTTATTTAATTCATTAGAAATTATCTGCTGCAATTCCATGAGTTCTCCGGCACGATCCTTTTTGGTTTTTTCGGAAATACTGTCGGCATATTTTTTGGCTGCCCAGGTGCCTTCTTCTTCTGAATAAGTGAAAACACCTAACCGGTCGAATCTTGCAGTTTCAATAAATCGCTTCAGTTCCTTATAGGCAGGCACTGTTTCGCCCGGATGGCCTGTAATAAATGTAGTACGAAGGGTGATCTCCGGAATTTCGTTTCGGATAAAATCTATAAGCTCCAGGTCATTTTTGTGGGTATGTCCCCTGCGCATCATCTTTAGCACCTCGTCACTGGCATGCTGAAAGGGAATATCCAGGTATTTGCAAATGTTGTCTCTTTCTTTCATCACTCCAATAACCTCACGGGGAAAGTTAGCCGGGTAGGCATAATGCAACCTGATCCATTGTATACCTGTTATCTCCGAGAGTTTACGAAGCAGTTCAGGCAATGCCTGCCTATTGTAAAGATCCTTTCCGTAAAACGAAAGATCCTGTGCAATCAGGATCAGTTCTTTCACCCCCTTTTGGGCAAGAAGCCGGGCTTCCTGCAACAACAATTCAATGGGCCGCGAAACATGTTTACCGCGGATGAGCGGAATGGCGCAAAAAGCACATTTCCGGTCGCATCCTTCCGATATTTTCAAATACGCATAATGGCTGGGGGTAGTCAGGAAGCGCTCACCTAAAAGATCATGCCTGTATTTGAAACCAATGTGTTCAATAAGTAACTCTAAGTCATTTACTCCAAAATACTTATCAACGTCAGGTATTTCTTTTTCAAGCGCTTTCAAATACCTTTCGGAAAGGCATCCCATTACGTACACCTGGTGAATCAGTCCTTCCTCCTTAGCCCTGATATATCTGAGAATGGTATCAATGGATTCCTGCTTGGCATCACGGATGAAGCCGCAGGTGTTAATGATCACAGTTTTTGCATCATAACCATCAGCATTGTGATACACCTTTACCTTGTTTGATTCGATCTGCCGAAGCAGGAATTCCGAATCAACCACGTTTTTCGAGCATCCCAGGGTAATTACATTTACTGCCGTTTTCATTCAACTAATGGATAAATCCCGAATATATAGCTCACCTGGCCAGTTTGCTCCTTTTCCGGCTGTACAGGAAATAAATCAGCAAGCCGGCAGCCATCCAAATCAGCAATCGTTCCCAGGTTTCCCATGGAAGGCTGAACATCTGTAACAGGCATACAGTTGCTCCTGCAAGCGGAATCCATGGTACCCAGGGCGTTTTGAACGGTCTCACCACATCTGGTCTTTTCTTTCGGAGTATGATGACACTAATGCAAACAATGGTGAAGGCCAGCAATGTACCAATTGAAACCAATTCGCTCAGGATGTTGATGGGCAGTAAACCCGCAACAAAACAGGCCACAATGCCGGTAACTATGGTGGTAACATAAGGAGTTCTGAAGCGGGGATGCACTTTAGAAAAGCTTTTAGGCAGCAACCCGTCATTGGCCATGGTAAAGAAAATACGGGGCTGACCCATGAGCATCACCAAAACTACCGAACTCAGTCCGGCTATTGCGCCCAATTTAATTAAAGGTCGCAGCCATTTCAATGCTTCTCCGGTTTTGTCTATTGCCAGTGCCAGCGGAGCAGGTACGTTCAGATTGGAGTAATGCTCAATCCCGGTTAACACTGCAGAAACCAATACATATAGGATGGTACATACCAGCAATGATCCCAGAATACCAATAGGCATATCGCGCTGTGGATTTTTAGCTTCCTGCGCGGCCGTAGAAACAGCATCAAATCCGATATAGGCAAAGAAAATGACAGCTGCACCCCGAAGTACGCCCGTGATGCCAAAATTTCCGAATTCACCTGTGGTATTTGGCGGAATAAAAGGTTTCCAATTGGAAGTGTCGATATAGGAAAGTCCGAATCCGATGAAAAGCAGGATTACAATCACTTTAATTACTACAATGATGTTGTTGAAACCGGCTGATTCTTTAATACCAATCACCAGCAGTATAGAAAGCAGTGCAATGATAAACACGGCAGGAAAGTTGATGATGCTTCCGGTAAGTATCCAGCCCTGCCCTTTGATGTGATCAATGGGGGCATTGCATAATGCGGCCGGAATATGAACCCCATAATCGTTCAGGAAGCTGACCATGTAACCCGACCAACCCACAGCAACAGTGGATGAGGCAAAAAGATACTCCAGAATCAGGTCCCAGCCAATAATCCAGGCAACAAACTCACCCAGCGTGGCATAGGAATAGGTATAGGCACTCCCCGATATGGGTATCATTGAGGCAAACTCGGCATAACAAAGGCCGGCAAAAACACAACCCAAGGCAGAAATGAGGAATGAAAGCACAAGTGCAGGGCCGGCATAATTGGCTGCCACAGTACCGGTAAGCACAAATATGCCGGTGCCGATGATGGCACCAATACCCAGTAAGACCAGGCTGGTACCTCCCAGTGCTTTCTTCAAGCCATGCTCCTTGTCATCGGCTTCAGCCAACAACTGACTGATGGGTTTTGTCCTGAATAAATCCATACTTTTTGCGTTAGGGTTTCTTTGTCCGCATCAAATATATTCTTTCTTGAAATTTTAAAAGACAGGATCCGTAAAAAAACATTGAAATTAACGCAGGCCGCCAGGGTTTGTATAAAAAAATGGGTTAAGTTGCAGCACTGGTCAGTTATCCGTTCCCTCAAACAAGGCCTCAACAAATGCACTTTTATCAAACAGATGCAGGTCCTCCATTTTTTCACCAATGCCGATGTACCTGACCGGAATTTTGAATTGATCGGATATGCCAATGACCACCCCGCCTTTGGCAGTGCCGTCGAGCTTGGTAATGGCCAGTGCGTTCACCTGGGTTGCTTCTGTAAATTGCCTGGCCTGTTCAAAGGCATTTTGCCCGGTTGATCCATCGAGTACCAGAAGTACTTCATGCGGTGCATCGGGGATGACCTTTTGTACCACCCTCTTGATCTTGGTAAGCTCGTTCATCAGGTTGACTTTGTTGTGCAATCTGCCGGCTGTATCAATAATAACTACATCAGTATCGTTTGTTATGGCTGAACTCACCGTATCGTATGCAACAGAAGCAGGATCGCTGCCCATTTGCTGTTTTACAATGGGAACCCCCACGCGTTCGGCCCATATGGAAAGCTGATCAATAGCCGCGGCCCTGAAGGTGTCTGCAGCACCCAGCAAAACTTTCTTACCGGCTTTCTTATACTGCCAGGCAAGCTTGCCGATGGTGGTGGTTTTACCCACCCCGTTTACGCCAACTACCATAAAAACATAGGGTTTTTGTTCAATGGCGGCAGAAAAGTCAGCAGCCTGTCCGGCTTTGTTTTCTTCGAGTAGTGCGCAGATCTCTTCCCTGAGTATCAGGTTGAGCTCGCTGGTATTCATGAACCTTTCGCGGTTCACTCGTTTCTGGATGCGATCGATGATCCGCAGCGTAGTATTAACGCCCACATCCGACGATATCAACGCCTCCTCCAGATTGTCGAGTACCTCGTCATCCACGGTGGATTTACCCAGCACAACTCGCGAAAGCCTTTTGAGTACACTTTCCTTGGTCTTTTCAAGACCCTGGTTCAGGTCCTCTTTATCTGCCTTGTTGAATATTCCGAAAAATGCCATGGCCGGATCGGGTTACTTTGAGTTATGCTTAAAAAAAAAGGCTTTCTTATGCAAAGAAAGCCAATTTATCCGGAAATCCAGATATCTTATTTTTGAACAAAATAGTCCTTGATGTGGTCTACATGCACCATTTCTTCCTTGAACTGGTACGAACCGGATTTAGGTGATTTCACCATTTTTATGCATTTGGTAAAAGTTTTACCTGCTCCGGTCTTTAATGTTGCGATTACTTTTTTTGCCATGACTTACTACTTGATTTCTTTGTGAACAGTTACTTTTTTGAGTGTCGGATTGTACTTTTTCAGCTCAATTCGGTCAGGAGTATTCTTCCTGTTCTTGGTGGTAATGTACCTCGACATACCGGGTAAACCACTTGTTTTGTGTTCGGTGCACTCAAGAATCACCTGTATTCTATTACCTTTCTTTGCCATATCCTGATGTGCTTAGTGTTAAATATTTTTAATAAAACCCTTGGCTTTGGCTTCTTCCAGTGCCTTTTTCAAGCCTACCTTGTTGACGAGCCTGATGCCTGCAGCTGAAACTCTTAAATTGACCCAGCGGTTCTCTTCCTGAAGGAAAAGCTTCTTGTCAAACAGGTTGACATCAAAGGTTCTTTTGGTTCTGCGTTTGGAATGTGAAACATTGTTACCCACCATCGCAGCTTTTCCCGTAATCTGACAAATTCTTGACATTTCTATAATCAGTTTAAACGCTTTCTAAAAACAGGTTGCAAAGAACGGTAATTTTTTTTAATAATTCAAGAATCCAACTAAAATTATTTATAAACAATCCATGATCTCATTTCGAAGCATGAAAAGTGCTGAAATAGCAGCCTTTTGCATATTCCGGCCACGATCTTCGCCCAAGTTATAAAGATGAGATACAATTCTTTTTTTTGAAGCTACCGCAATCCACGTGGTGCCAACCGGTTTCTCTTCTGTTGCACCGGTTGGACCTGCTATCCCGCTCACAGCAACTGCGAAATCGGTGTTGAATTTACTCCGGGCTCCATCTGCCATTTGTTCCACAACAGGCTGGCTAACTGCCCCATTCATAATCAATGAATACGGACTCACATTAAGCTGGCTTGTTTTCACATCGTTCGAATAGGCCACCACACCGCCCTGGTAATAGGCTGAGGAACCTGGTATGGAAGTAATCATAAAACTGATGAGGCCTCCGGTGCAACTTTCAGCAGTTGACAAGGATACATTGTTATTCTTTAATAAATTACCTACAATCACTTCAAGCTTATCCTCATCATAGCCAAAAACATGTTCACCTATAATTTGCTCCAGTTTGGCTGTTTCATTTTCTATTGTAGTTTTCAGCTCCATCTCATCCCCTGTTGTGGTGCCGGTGATTCTCAAACGAAGAATTCCCGGTGAAGGCAAATAAGCCAGTTTCAGATTTGCAGGCAGGGCCTTTTCCCAGTTACTGATCATTACGGCCATCTGCGACTCAGGAATGCCGCAGGTGAGAATGGTTTTGTGGATGATGGCCGGAAGTGTGAACCGTAATTTCAACTTCTGGTCCAGGACTTCCTTAAATATGGCTTTCATTTCATAAGGCACGCCGGGCAGAGAAACAAATTCCCTGTTGTTTTTGCTGAACCACATTCCCGGAGCTGTTCCAGCACTGTTGTGAAGTACCTGACAATTGTCGGGCAAGTCGGCCTGGCTGATATTGCGGTCATTCATGGCAACGCCTCTTGTTTTAAGCAGGGTTTCTATATGCTCCAATACAGGTTGATTTCTTATCAGCTTGGCACCAAAATATTCCACCAGCGTGTGTTTGGTGATGTCATCGCTGGTAGGGCCCAGACCTCCTGTAATAACAATTAGTGCTGCCCTTTCTGCAGCATCGTTCAATGCCCTTACAATGTGCTCTCTTTGATCGGGCACCGAGGTGATCTGAACAATGCGAAAACCCAGCTTGTTCAGTTCCGATGCCAGCCAGGCGGAGTTGGTGTCAACAACCTGCCCAATAAGCAATTCATCTCCAATGGTTATAATTTCTGCGTTCATATCATTGATATATAAATGTAGAGACGCATGATCATGCGTCTCTTTGTATGATTTGATACGTCTCCCAAACATGAGAGAGACGCATGATTATGCGTCTCTACGAGAGCGGCAAATGGGTCTCGAACCCACGACCTTGAGCTTGGGACCCCGCCACCGGCGGGGCTACCAACTGAGCGGCAAATGGGTCTCGAACCCACGACCTTGAGCTTGGGAAGCTCACGCTCTACCAACTGAGCTACTGCCGCAATATTCAATCTGAGCCTCTCAGGGGATTTGAACCCCCGACCTGCGGTTTACGAAACCGCTGCTCTACCGCTGAGCTAAAGAGGCCTGAAATGATTTTCGGGGGTGACAAAAATATAAATAATTAAGCACGAAGCAAAGAAATGATCACAAAAAGATACCGGTTAATGCCTCTTGCTTGTGGCAGGTGTTTATTTCATCAGAGCCCTGATTCGTTGCAACAAGGTGGGATGCGAATAATGAAAGTAAACATAAACCGGATGTGGTGTGAGATTGCTCAGGTTCTTAGATGATAACTTTTTTAGTGCACTGATCAGTGCTGCAGGGTTGTTGTGGTCTTTCACAAAGCGGTCGGCTGCATATTCATGCCGGCGTGAGACCTGGTTCATAAGCAAACCGGTAAGCAGGGAAACCGGACTGTACAAGATGCCAAATGCGATGAGCCCCAGATGAAAACTCGGACCGTTGCCACCCAATGCTTCCGACAAAGCCGGGTTGCTGATCAGTAAAGAAAGGATGAAGAGTGTGATACCGGTTTGTACAATACCTGTCACCAGGCCATAGAGCATGTGCTTTTTTTTGTAATGCCCTATTTCATGAGCCAGAACAGCTACAATCTCATCGGTTGAGAGGTCGCTGATGAGCGTATCGTAAAGCACCACGCGTTTTTTCGGACCAAGACCGGTAAAATACGCATTGGCTTTAGCCGATCGTTTGGATCCGTCGATTACAAAAATGTTCACCAGATTAAAACCCACCCGGCAGCTGAAAGCCTTGATGGCATCACGAAGTTCGCCTTCAGGTAAAGGAGTTTGCTTATTGAACAGAGGTACAATGACGGATGAATAAAACATGGACATAAACACGGTAAAAAAAACTGCAAGCGCCCAGGCATAGAGCCAGAAAAGGGAACCGGTTTTCTGATAAAACCATACAATCAGGGCCAGCAGACCACCCCCAATAACAGCACCCAGCAACAAGCCTTTGATTTTATCTAAAATAAAGGTACGCGCTGAGGTTCGGTTAAATCCGAACTTCTCTTCAATAACAAAGGTATCATATACCGAAAATGGGGTGCCAATCAAGTCCATGGCTACGGCAAGAATACCAAAAAAAACAAGCACGAGCAATACAGGATGTGCAGTGATGTCCCTGGCCCATCCGTCTACCAGCGCAAATCCGCCAAAAAAGAGCATGAGCAAAATGATAACAAAATTAAAGGTACTGGTGATGGAAGAAAACCGGTCATTTACCCGCTTGTATTCCTGTTGTTTGCGATACTGATCTGCCTCAAATACATCTTTCAGCTCTTCCGGAAGTAAAGGATTCAGGCTTTTTCGATTCAAAAAATCAAGATACCGTTCCAGGGCAAAATCAACAGTTGTGATGGCAATGATGATATAAAAAATTGTATTCATTGTACCCTTTTCCTTTACTTTTCAGTTTTGTTCATTTGTTCTTCAAGCTTGTCTCTTACGTTCATACGGATCATCAGCAGCTTGCTGTATATATCCATATTGTTGTCATTTGCCAGGCTGTCGGCATAAGCTGCCCATAGTGTGGCCTGGTCAAGCATGTCGTCACGCTCATAAGCCAATGCAATGTTGTAAGATGCCCTGGCAGCAATTGTTTTGTTATCTTCCTCGGATAGTTTGTTCCAAATTGAGGCTGCCTCTCCCCATTGATCTTTCATTACCAGCCTGGCAGCTTTCCTCATGTCACCTCCCGGCCGGGAATAAAAGTTACGCTGCACATTTGCCCAATACGGACTTAGTTTTCGAGCCGAACTTTGCCCGCTCATATAACAGGCATGATACAACAGTTGTTCCAATCCCGAGGGTCCGAAAAAACCCGGGACATTCAATGTGTCAGTAAATTCATAAGTTCCAATGCTTGATTCCTTTTCAGGCATGTATAGTGCCCATTTGGAGTAGTTCAGCATCCTGTAATTGCTTTGCAAATCGGATTCATCATTGTCTAAGAAGTAATATTTATTAATGGCATCATAAGATATTACTTTGTTCAGGATTAGCAGGGCATCAGTTGTATCATGCCTGCAAATTTTGTCAACATCCTCCCACATCAGCCTGTTTTTGTAATAGGAAGTATCAGTAAAAACAACTTTTCCAAACCGTGGCGATTGCGAAAGAACATCATACATGCCATGCAGGTATCCCATTTTGATTTCTTTAATATCCGTCTTGGGATTCAGAATTGCATGTGAGAGACTGTCGAAAACGCCCGGCTTAGAGTAGTAACCGGGAACAGGCAGAATTGAAATGCGCTGCACTGATACAGGCAGCGTAACTTCTGCCGGCTCCAGAACACTTATCGTTACGTTGTAAGGCAAACACGACCACATCAGCGTAACGGGTAAAAACAACAAAAGAGGTAAGGCCGGAAAACGAGACATGGTTCTATGTTCTCATGCCGCCGCAAACCCCAATAACCTGTCCGTTTACATAAGAGGAAAGATCAGAAGCAAGGAACAGGGCAACCTTGGCTACTTCTTCGGGGGTTCCGCCGCGTCTGAGTGGTATTTTTTCTTCCCATTTTTTTCTGACCTCTTCAGACAGTTTATGAGTCATTTCAGTGATGATGAATCCGGGGGCAATGGCATTGCAACGCACGTTACGCGACCCCAGTTCCTGGGCAATGGATTTGGTAAACCCGATCATACCAGCTTTTGAAGCTGAGTAATTGGTTTGACCCGCATTTCCGCCCACACCCACAACTGAGCTCATATTGATTATGGATCCTATTTGCTTTTTGATCATGATCATCTGAACCGCTTTGGTAAAATTGAAAACCGATTTCAGGTTCACATTAATAACGGTATCCCATTGCTGCTCATTCATTCTCATCAGCAACGCATCCATGGTTATACCCGCATTGTTTACAAGAATATCCACCGTACCGAAATCATTTACGATATTTTTCACCACACTATCGGTGTCAGCAAAATTGCTGGCATCTGATGCGTAAACCTTACATTTAACGCCCAGGGCATTAACTTCCTTTTCCGTGGCAAGTGCATTGTCATCAATCCGTAAATCGGTGATGGCAATATTGGCCCCTTCTTTAGCAAAGGCAATGGCAATGGCTTTTCCAATACCCCTGGCAGCCCCAG
>CAYTNC010000001.1:0-84871 GCA_964438935.1 uncultured Bacteroidales bacterium | reverse complement strand
GTTTCATGGCCCCAATGGTAAGACATACGGCATCGTAACCGGCCAGCAGGTCTTTCCCTTTTACATCAACACCTATGTTTGTATTTGTTTGAAATACAAGACCTTCCTCTTCCAGTATTTCAAGTCGCCTGTCAATAATTTTTTTATTCAGTTTGAAATCGGGAATTCCATACCTGAGCAGGCCGCCAATGGCATCGTCTTTTTCAAAAAGGGTAACCTGGTGGCCCCACTTGTTCAGCAGGTCGGCACATGCTAGTCCGGATGGCCCCGAGCCCACCACAGCAACCTTTTTACCTGTACGAACCTTCGGAGGTTTGGGCACCACAAAACCCAGCTCAAATCCTTTCTCGGCAGCAGCAGCTTCGTTTTCTCTTATGGTTACAGGTTCTCCGTGAATATTGAGTGTGCAGGCATTTTCGCAGGGTGCAGGACATATTCTTCCGGTAAACTCCGGAAAGTTGTTGGTTACATGAAGCAGGTCGATGGCTTCTTTCCAGTTCCCTTTATAAATAGCATCCTGCCATTCGGGCATGTTGTTCATTACCGGGCAGCCCCATTGACAAAAAGGTACTCCGCAATCCATGCACCGTGAGGCCTGGTCCTGGCGGTCCTTCTCATTCAGGGTTTGCTCTACCTCACCGTAATCAGAAGTTCTTTCATTCAGCGGTCTGTAGCCTGCCACCTTTCGCTGTATCTGAATAAATCCCTTAGGGTTTCCCATATGATGTTATCGATTAATACGGTTAATAATGGAAGTGCGGCTCATCTTCAGTGTGCTGAATTTTCTGAATAAGCTGCGATATCTTTTGTTCTTCAAGCACTTTTTTGTATTCCAGCGGTATTACCTTCACAAATTTAGGCAGGTAGGCATCCCATTTCACCAGGATGTTTTCAGCCAATTCACTGCGTGTATGCAGGTAATGATTGTTGATTATTTGCTGTAATTCATCCAGGTCATCTTTGTCGCCAACCGGACTTAATTCCACCATTCCCTTGTTGCAGAAGTAATCGAAGTTACCCTTTTCATCAAGCACATAGGCAATACCTCCGCTCATACCGGCTGCAAAATTGCGACCGGCAACTCCGAGCACCACAACCCTGCCACCTGTCATGTATTCACAACAATGATCGCCCGCACCTTCGACCACAGCAATGGCTCCGCTGTTTCTTACGGCAAAACGGCCTCCTACCTGACCATGAATATAGGCTTCACCGCTGGTTGCACCATACAACAAAGTATTGCCGGCAATGATGTTCTCTTCGGGTTTGTATGTAGAACCCCTGGGGGGCACAATCACGATGCGGCCACCCGATAATCCTTTCCCGAGGTAATCATTGGCATCTCCTTCCAGTTCAAAATGAATGCCTTTGGCCAAAAAGGCACCGAATGACTGGCCCGCTGAACCTTTGAACTTGCAGATGATGGTGCTGTCGGGCAAGCCTGCCTCACCATGCAAACGGGTTACCTCGCCCGAAAGCATGGCACCGGTTGTTCTGTCGGTATTGGCTATATCCATACAAATCCATACTTTTTCTTTGCTGCTGATGGCTTTATTGGCAAGCCGGATCAGCCGGCGATCAAGAATATCCTCAATCTTATGGTGTTGATGAGAAGTACAATGAGTGGCATATTTTTCTGCCTCAGCCGGCCGGTGCAAAATGGCTGATAAATCAAGTTTAGAAGCTTTCCAATGGTTCAGGTCATTGCGCTGTTCAATGAGATCAACGCGCCCTACCAGCTCTTCAAATTTCCTGAATCCCATTTCTGCCATGATTTCGCGAACCTCAGTGGCCATGAACCTGAAAAAATTGATCAGGTACTGCGACTTCCCCGTGAAGCGCTTGCGCATTTCCGGATCCTGGGTGGCTACGCCAACGGGACAGGTATTCAAATGACACTTGCGCATCATGATGCATCCGAGCACAATGAGCGAACTGGTTGCAAATCCGAACTCTTCAGCTCCAAGCAAACCGGCATAAACCACATCTTTTCCGGTTTTCAACTGACCATCTGTTTGAAGCACCACCCTGTCGCGGAGATTATTGATAACCAGCGTTTGCTGAACTTCTGCTATACCCAATTCCATGGGCAGGCCGGCATGCTTTATTGAACTGGCGGGACTGGCACCTGTGCCACCTTCGCAACCGCTGATGGTAATGCCATCGGCATGTGCTTTTGCAACACCGGCTGCAATGGTTCCTACTCCCTTTTCCGAAACCAGTTTAACGGTTATTCGGGCACGCGGATTCGTGCATTTCAAATCGAAAATCAGCTGGGCCAGGTCTTCTATGGAATAGATGTCATGGTGCGGGGGCGGGGAAATCAGGGTGATACCGGGAGTGGAATGCCGAAGCCGGGCAATGATGGAATCGATTTTATGACCCGGCAACTGCCCTCCTTCACCGGGCTTGGCGCCTTGTGCCACCTTAATCTGTATTTCATCGGCATTAATCAGGTAATTGGTGGTCACTCCAAATCGTCCGGAAGCTACCTGTTTAATAGCACTGCGTGCACTGGTACCGTCGGGTCGTGTGTGGAACCGTTCGGCATCCTCACCGCCTTCACCTGTATTGCTGCGACCGCCTATAGCGTTCATGGCAATTGCCATTGACTCGTGGGCTTCCTTGCTGATGGAACCAAATGACATGGCGCCAGTAACAAACCGTTTCATAATCGATTCAACTGATTCCACCTCTTCCAGCGGAACCGGGTTGCCCTTTTTCAGATTAATACAACCCCTGATAAACAAGGGTTTGCGGTTTTGCTCATTCACCATGGAAGTGAATTCCTTAAACTTGGCATAGTCATTGGTGCGTGTAGCCCATTGCAGCAACCCAATGGTTTCCGGATTCCAGGCATGCTGTTCGCCGTTCTTCCGGTAATGGTAAACCCCCTGAGTGGCGGGAATAAGAGTTTCCTGATTGTTGTGCGTGAAGGCCATCCTTTGCTGCATCAAGGCTTCCTGTGCAATTTCATTCAGCCCTATGCCTCCGATCCGGGAATCGGTTCCGGTAAAATAGGTATGAGCCACTTCCTTTGCCAACCCGATTGCTTCAAATATCTGGGCACCATGATAACTGCGCAGTGTGGATATGCCCATCTTTGACATGACCTTCAGCAAACCCTTGTCGATGGCCTTGATATAATGCTCCCGTGCAGTTACATAATCGTCTTTGATCTGGCCGGTTTCACACAATTTTTCAATGATGGCAAAGACAAAGTAAGGGTTGACCACACTGGCGCCAAAAGCAAAAAGCAGCGCAAAATGGTTCACCTCCCTGGGTTCGGCTGTTTCCACGATAAGTCCAATCTGCATTCTCTTTTGCGTGTTAATCAGATGGTGGTGCACTGCCGATACTGCAAGCAGTGAGGGTATGGGAGCAAGTGATTCACTGATGTTACGGTCTGAAAGAATGACGAAGTTTTTTCCCTGATCAACGGCATCTTCAGCTTTTTTGCACAATTCTTCAATTGCCTTTTGGAGCGTATCGCCCGGATTGTCCGAATCAGCTGCAAAAAGCATGGGCAGTACAACATGAGAAAACTGTGCCTGGTCCAGGTTCTTGATCTTGCCCAGGTCGGTATTGGAAACAATGGGACTTCGGAATTTGATCAGTTTGCAGTGTGTAGGTGATTCAATAAGCAGATTCCTGGAAACCGATCCGATATAATTGGTAAGCGACATCACCAGGCCTTCCCGTATTGGGTCAATAGGTGGGTTTGTTACCTGCGCAAAATGCTGTCTGAAGTAATTGAACAGGCGTTGGGGCTTATCAGACATTACGGCAAGCGGTGTATCATTTCCCATTGAACTAACCGGTTCCTGACCGTCAACCGCCATGGGTCTGATAAGCACTTCAAGGTCTTCCTTGTTGTAACCGAAAACCTTCATGTAGGTATTGTGCTGCTCACCCAATGTTGTGGGTATCCGCTCTTTAACTACAATATCTGAAAGTTCAATCCGGTTTTCCTTCAGCCAGTTTGAATAGGGATTTCTTTCCGTGAGTTGCCTTTTCAACTCATCATCGGGGACAATGATTCCAAACCGGGTGTCAACCAACAGTATTTTCCCTGGTTTCAACCGGCCTTTTTCCTTGATCTGGTCGGGAGCAAAATGCTGAACGCCAACTTCGGACCCCATTACAATCAGATCATCTTTGGTGATGATATAGCGTGATGGCCGAAGTCCATTCCGGTCAAGTGTGCCGCCAATATATCGCCCGTCACTGAACACTATTGATGCCGGGCCATCCCAGGGTTCCATAATGGTTGAATGATACTCATAAAAGGCTTTAAGACTTTCGGGAATCGGATTTTTATCGTTCCACGATTCAGGTATCAGCATGCTCAGGGCGTGAGGCAACGATTTTCCGGTAAGCACCAGGAATTCCAATGCGTTATCAAGTGAGGCCGAATCACTCTTATCGGGTTCAATAACCGGGAAAATCTTTTTCAGGTCTTCACCCAGTACCCCTGTTTTCATGAGGGCTTCACGGGCACTCATCCACATCCGGTTCCCCTTGATGGTGTTGATTTCTCCGTTATGGCCCAGGAAACGGAACGGTTGTGCCAGGTCCCAGGTGGGAAAGGTATTGGTTGAAAATCGTGAATGTATTAGGGCAATGGCACTTTCCAGTTTCTGATCGCGGAGATCAACAAAATATTGACGCAGCTGCTGGGATGTAAACAGCCCTTTGTATATCATTACTTTTGATGACAGGCCGGTGAGGTAAAAGGCTTCCTTATGCCGGATAACTGAATTTCGCACACGATTCTCTGCCTGTTTGCGGGCAACATACAACTTACGCTCCAGCTCATCCTGTTCAAAGTCTCCTGAAACAAAAATCTGACGCATAAAGGGTTCCGACGCCTTTGAAATTTCACCCAGTATCTCGCTGTCAACCGGAACATCACGGAATCCAATCAAGGAAAGCCCTTCGGAGGTAACAGAATCAACCAGAATTTGCTCACATTCCTGTCTCTCTTTTACGTCCTTTGGAAAAAATACAATTCCTGCTCCGTACTTACCTTCGGCCGGAACCTGAACACCTTTGGCAAGGAAGAAACTATGAGGCAGCTGAATCAGTATTCCTGCCCCATCTCCGGTCACGTTGTCTGCACTTTCGGCTCCGCGATGCGACATATTCTCCAATACTTCCAGTCCGCGGTGGATGATCTCATGCGATTTAATTCCCTTGATCTGTGCTACAAATCCAATCCCGCAGCTGTCATGTTCCTGAGAAGGATCATACAGTCCTTTCTTTTTTGGCAATCCGTAACTCGTCATATATGTTCATGTTAAATTATTCAATGAAAAAAGGCCATTCCCGCTGTTGAGAATGGCCTTTAAAAAAAAATAACAAGAATACCATCCTCAACACGATTGAGGTATATTATGATTATAATTATTAATCAAATTTTTCATACGCTGTTTTTTACGAGGCAAATATAAATAAAAGTTATTATTTTTCAAAAGATACCCTATATTTTATAGGGCTATCTGCAAATATTACTGTCTTCCTTCCATAGGGTCATAATCCACCCTGCCAAAAATATTTTTATATGCCGGCCTGATGATCCTTCGGGAAGCAAAGGTCACTTCTTCGAGGCGGTGCGCACACCAGCCGGCCATACGGGCAATGGCAAAAATAGGGGTAAACAGTTCCTTGGGAATGTCGATGCATTTGTATACAAAACCGGAATAAAAGTCGACGTTGGCACTGATCACCTTGGAACTACCTCCCTTAAAGCTTGCAAACGCTTCGGGAGCGAGTTCTTCAATGGCTTCATAAAGCAGGTATTCATCGGTTTTTCCTTTGGATCCGGCCAGCTCCCGTGCCTTATCCTTCAACAGCACAGCCCGGGGGTCTGACAGCGTATAAATGGCATGTCCGATTCCATATATCTTTCCTGAGCCGTCACCTGCTTCGCCCTTGAGGATTTTCTTCAGGTATTCAAGAACTTCCTGTTTGTTGTTCCAGTCCTTCACATTTTTCTTGATGTCTTTCATCATTTCCTCCACCTGAAGATTGGCCCCGCCATGCAGGAATCCTTTCAGTGAACCCAGGCCGGCAGATATGGCCGAATAGGTGTCGGTTCCGGCAGAACTGATTACGCGGGTGGCAAAGGTGGAGTTATTACCACCACCGTGCTCGGCATGAAGCACAAGCGCCAGGTCAAGAATATCGGCTTCCAGCCTGCTGTAATTCTCACCCTTGAGCATGTAAAGAAAATTTTCTGCTGTGCTTAGTGACGGATCCGGATGCCTGAATATCAGTGATTTTCGCTGGTAGGTGTGGCGGAATCCGAAATACACATAGGCTGCAATTACCGGAAACTTAGCAATGAGGTTCAACGATTGCTTCAGCAGGTTGATGTGTGAATAGTTTTCTGCTTCATCGTCTTGGGTGTACATTACCAGTACCGACCGGGTCAGCATGTTCATGATATTCTTTCCCCGGAACGAAAGGATGAGATTAACAAAAGCATTTGGCAAATCGCGGTGACCGGCCAAATAGGAAGTGAACAGGTCCATATCATCCTTTGACGGGAGCCGGCCTGTGAGTAACAGGTAAACGGTTTCATCAAAGCCATGCCTTTTGTCCTTCTGAAATCCATGCACCAGATCCTCCACGTTGATTCCCCTGTAGTAAAGCCTTCCATCACAGGGAATAATCTGGTTCTCCTTTTTTTCATATCCAACTACGTCACCGATGTTGGTAAGCCCTACCAGTACGCCTGAACCATCCTGGTTCCTGAGTCCTCTTTTGACATTGTAGGTTTCAAAGAGATCCTTGTCGATTTGTGAAGCATTGACGGTTAATTCCTCAAGCTTCTGCATGAATTCATTAAGTGGTTGCATGGTAAATTAGATTTACGGTTAATAATACATTGAGGTCAGGTTCTCACCTGGCCATTTCCAAAAATGATGTATTTCGGAGCCATGAGGTCTTTAAGTCCCATAGGTCCTCTTACATGAAGTTTCTGATTGCTGATTCCCATTTCGCCGCCCAATCCGAATTCATTACCATCGCTGAAACGGGTGGATGCATTGATGAAACAGGCAGCCGAATCAACTTCGTTGATAAAGCGCATACCTTTTTCATAGCTGTCGGTAACAATGGCATCGGAATGGTGCGAACTGTAATTATTAATGTGGTCAATGGCTTCGTCCAGATTTTCCACAACCTTAACAGAAAGTATCAGATCCAGATACTCGGTACGCCAATCTTCTTCTGTGGCTTCTTCTGCTGCCGGGAGTATCTTCCGGGTTTTTGTGCAACCCTTCAGTCGGACACCTGCCTGATCATAGGCCTTTTTCATTAAAGGCAAAAATTCTTCAGCCACCTTGTGATGAACAAGAAGGGTTTCCATGGTATTGCAAACACCCGGACGCTGAACTTTGGCATTATAGCATATTTCTTTTGCCATATCCAGATTGGCCATTTCGTCTACATAGGTATGACAGATACCCATGTCGTGACGGATTACAGGAATGATGGAGTTCTCCTCGACCAGACGGATCAGTTGAAGGCCTCCTCTGGGTATAATAACATCTATGAAGTCTTTTAGTTTAACCAGCTCAAGCACTGATTCCCGGTTTGTATTTTCAATCATGGCCACGACATCTTCCGGAATGCCGGCTTTTTTCAATCCGCTTCTGATCAGCTTTGCAAGAATCAGGCTCGAATGAATGGCATCGGATCCGCCGCGCAGAATAACGCCGTTACCGGATTTAATAGTTAGGGCGGCAACTTCAATACACACATTGGGTCGTGATTCATAAATAATGGCGATCACACCAATGGGCACCCTGATCTGACCTACCTTTAACCCGTTTGGAAGTGCGTTCATATTGAATATTTCCCCCACCGGATCTTTCAGGTTGATCACCTCATGCAGTACGCCGATCAGGCCGTCAATCCGCTTATCACTCAGGGTAAGTCTGTCAATGAAAGCCTCCGACAATCCCTTTTCCTTGCCGCTTAAAATATCTTTCTTATTTTCTGCAATAATGGCCTGTCTGTTTGAATCGATTTCTTCGGCAATGCAATTCAGGGCCGTGTTTTTTAAAGCCGTGTTGGCTTTGGCAAGTTCACGTGAGGCCAGTTTCACCTTACCGGCCATATTTGTTAATGTCTCTTTCAAATCAGGCATGATGTGTAGAATTTTCTTTTTGTGCAACAAAATGGGTACCCACTTCCTTACCTATGAGTATGTCAAACAGGATGGCCGGATCAGAACCACTGGTAATGAGGCAGTCGATTCCCTGCTTCAGGCATATTTTGGCAGCAGAGATCTTGGTGATCATGCCGCCTGTGCTGAATGAAGACCCGGCCCCGGAGGCAAGCTGTTCCAATTCCGGGGTTATTTCAAGAACCGAATGAATCATTTCAGCGTGTTTATCCGACCTGGGATCTGCATTATACAGCCCGTCAATATCCGACAGCATGACAAGCAGGTCGGCTTCAACCAGTGAGGCTACAATGGCAGAAAGCGTGTCGTTATCACCGAATTCTATTTCATTGGTGGCAATGGTATCATTTTCATTAATAATGGGAATGATATCCTTTTCGAGCAGATTGATTAAGGTACGTCCGGCATGCTGATTTCGTGAGGGAATATCCACCACATCCTTGGTAAGCAGCACCTGCGCAACAATCTGATTGTACTCTTCGAAAAACTTCTGATAAATCTTCATCAGTTCAGCCTGCCCAACAGCAGCCAATGCCTGTTTCCGGGCCAGCTCCTGAGGTCTTTTGGTCAATCCCAGCCTACCTGCCCCCACTCCAATGGCGCCGGATGAAACCAGGATAACCTGGGTTCCCTGTCTGCGAATTGCGCTCAACACGTACGCCAGTTTCGCGATGCTGTGAAAATTCATCCGACCGTTGGCATATGATAGCGATGACGTGCCAATCTTAACCACAATCCTGCGTTTGTATTTCAGTACCTCCCTGTAATTCATGATAACGTGTTTGTCCGTTTAATTGTTAAAAACAATATCCCCAATAGAAGCCGGAAAATTCAGATTTCCGGTAGTTTCACAAGTTGTGGAAAGCTCACAGAAGGAATCAATTTTTCCCTGAAGCTCTGTTTCCCCATCCACCACCTGGGCCGTAAAATTGCCAGCGGGAACAATCAGATACTTTCCGTTGAGGTCCATTTTGATTACAATGAATTCAGCCTGGGCAATGCCGGCAACAATTCGCGCAAGTGGGTAATTGTCGTCAAATTCTATATCGGATGTGGATACCGGGTCGTTCTCGTTAATAATGGGAATTATGCTCATATCCAGCAACGTATTGAAGGTGTTGCGGGTATTTTCAACACGCTGCGGGTATTCGATGATATCGCTGGTAAGCAGTACCTGGGCGATAATCTGGTTATAGTCGTCGAAGTATCTTTGGTAACACCGGATCAGTTCGGCCTGACCCACAGCGGCCGTAGCCTGAAGATCAACCAGGTTGTCGGGCAGGTTATGCAGTTTCAGCTTTTCGGCGCCCAGTACTATGGCTCCGGAAGAAACAACAAGTACGTGTTTTCCGCTGTTGTGCAAATTGGTTATTACCATGGCCAGGCGATCCATCTTTTTGGGACTGATTTTACCGTTAGGACCCAGCAAAGTGGATATTTCCACCCGAACGACTATGGTTTTCTTATTTCCCATCTTTTCTGTTTAAAAGATCATGGTAAGCCTTGTCCTTCTTTTCAAAGTGAAATTGGCTCAGAACCTGTTCCATTTTAGTGGCAATTTCGGTGTTACACAAATTGCCCAAACTTCCTTCGTGTGAATGAACCACTTCCTTGTCAGGCTGGTAGCTGCCCTCCTGAATTTGCATGGCAATTTTGCGGTAGGCTTCCCTGAATGGAATTCCGTTCATTACCAGTTTATTGACTGCCTCAACCGAAAAAACATGCTGATAGCGGCTGTCATTGAGTACATCTTCAACGGGTGTGATCCTGGCAACAGCATAGCATGCCATGTCAACGCAGGAATGCATCTCTGAGAAAATTGGAAGAAAGGATTCCTTAATGATTTGCATATCCCTGAAGTAACCCGAAGGCAGGTTGTTCCAAATGTGGTCAATTTCTCCGGGAAGCGCTTGTATTTTATTGCATTTGGCCCTGATCAGCTCAAATACATCCGGATTCTTCTTGTGCGGCATGATGCTCGAGCCGGTGGTCAGCTCATCGGGAAGTTTGAGAAAGCCAAAATTCTGACTTGCAAACAGGCAAATATCACCGGCCATTTTAGAAAGTGTTCCGGCCAACGAGGCCAGGGCGAAGGAGCATACCCGTTCCGTTTTGCCACGGCTCATTTGCGCATTGATTACATTATAATTCAGGTTGCCAAAACCCAGTAATTCGGTAGTCATTTTTCGGTTAATGGGAAATGAGGATCCGTATCCGGCTGCCGAACCTAAGGGATTCTGGTCGCTAATCCGGTAAGCAGCCTGCATCATGAGCATATCATCAACCAGATTCTCGGCATAGGCGCCAAACCAGAGTCCGAAAGAGGAAGGCATAGCCACTTGCAGGTGTGTGTACCCGGGAATAAGTATATGCCGGTATTGATCACTTTGAGAAAGAAGCAGTTTGAAAAGGGTATTAACCTCTCCGACAACCTGTTGAATTTCGTCGCGGATAAAAAGCTTGATGTCAAGCAACACCTGGTCGTTGCGGGAGCGTGCGGCATGAATCTTTTTCCCGGTATCGCCGATGCGGCGTGTAAGCATGAGCTCCACCTGGGAATGAACATCCTCCACCCCGTCTTCAATAACAAAGGAGCCCTGCACTGCATCGTGGTAAATGGCCAACAGTTCTTTGATAAGCACCTGAAGCTCGTCTTTACCGATCAGGCCAATGCTTTCGAGCATGGTAATGTGAGCCAGCGATCCGAGTATGTCATACCGGGCCAGCAACAGGTCGAGTTCACGATCTTTTCCGATGGTGAATTGCTCAATCAACCGATCAGTTTGAATATTTTTGTCCCAAAGTTTCATGGCAATAGTATCTCATCTTTCGGAATCAACATCCCGAAGTTAACTTCAATTTCTATTTGATTCTTGCAGTTAAAATCAGGATGATTTCCCCTTGCGTTTGGTAATGGCATGATGAGCCATTAACCTGATGGCATTGATCTTGATAAAACCTGCACTGTCTTTCTGGTCAAATCCGCCATCAATGTCCATACTCGATAATTCCTTATCATACAGCGAGCTGGGCGAAGTACGTCCGTCAATGATTACGTTGCCTTTATACAGGGTAAGGAAAACAACGCCGGTAATCAGCTCCTGGCTTTTGTCGATAGCCGCTCTGAGAAATTCCATTTCGGGGCTGAACCAGAAACCGTTATATACTATTTCAGCAAATACAGGCGACAGCATATTGCGCAGCCGCATCACTTCACGGTCCATGGCAATACCTTCAATATCCATATGAGCCTGAAGCAGGATGGTTCCGGCAGGAGTTTCATAAACACCCCTTGATTTGATGCCAACAAAGCGATTTTCAACCATGTCGAGCATACCAATACCATTTTCGCCTCCAACCTGATTCAGGTAATTAAAAAGTTTCAGGGGTTCGGTAATGCTGATCTTGCTTTCTTTGTTGACCACCTTAACCGGAATGCCGTCTTTGAAATGAATTTCAAGATGCGTTTCCTTATCAGGAGCCAGTTGCGGGGGTACTATTTTGGTGAGCATATCTTTCTCCGGCTTATAAGCAGGGTCTTCGAGTATTCCTGCCTCGTGACTGATATGCATCAGGTTGTCATCCTCGCTGTAAGGCTTTTTCACAGTTGCCTTAACCGGAATTCCTTTTTCTTTGGCATAATTCAGCATGTCTGTTCTGCCTTTAAACTGATCCAGAAATTCCTGCATTTTCCAGGGGGCCAGCACTTTTATTTTAGGATTCAGGGCGTAGTAGGCCAGTTCAAAGCGCACCTGGTCATTGCCTTTACCTGTGGCGCCATGAGAAACATATTGTGCTTTCTCCTGTTCTGCAACTTCTATGTGGTATTTTGCAATAACGGGGCGTGCCAGAGCAGTGCCCAGCAGGTAGCGGTTCTCGTAAATGGCATTGGCCTTAAGGGCCGGAAAAATATAGTCGGTAACGAACTCCTTCTGAAGATTTTTGATATAAACCTTGGAAGCTCCTATTTTTAATGCTTTCTTTTCTACTTCTGCAAAATCATCGTCCTGCCCCACGTCAGCAATGTAAGCAATCACATCATATCCCCTGTCAATAAGCCATTTCAATATAACCGATGTGTCCAATCCGCCGCTGTAGGCCAGCACTACCTTCTCTTTCTTCATGTTATTTACTTAATCTTGTTTTTTAATTCAGGTACAATAATAATCAGGGTATTGATTACGTCTTTTTCAGTCACATTGTCATGGGGTATGATCAGAATGGTATCATCTCCGGCCAGCGTACCTACAATTTCAAAGGCGTTGAATTTGTCGATAAGAGAGGCAATGCTGGGAGCATAACCGGGAAGTGTGCGGATAATACCCAGTTTGTTGGCAAACTGAATCGACACAAATCCTTGTGCTGCATAGCTTTCAGCCAATTCCTGACCGGGTAAGTGATGCTGGTCAGGAAGTTCATAGATATAGCCCCTTTCAGTATCGGATATTTTGTTCACTTTAAGGAATTTTAAATCTCTTGAAAGAGTGGCTTGTGTATAATTCAACCCTTTCTTCTCAAGCAGATCAAGCAGCTCTTCCTGGCTGGAGACCTTTTGTGAAGAAATGATGTTGCGGATAGCTAGAAGCCTTTCTGTTCTGTTTCCCATGATGTATATATATTCATTGGTGTTGCAAATGTATGCACAATATTAATAATAAACAAGCGGAATTTAAAAATATTTGTACTTTTGCGCCAAATATAGGATTATTTTTTGCAGCTTTTTACAGGATGGATAAATCAATTACCAAAGTTATCGTGCTGGGTTCAGGAGCACTGAAGATTGGAGAAGCAGGGGAATTCGACTATTCCGGCTCCCAGGCTCTGAAAGCCTTGCGGGAAGAAGGAATAAAGACTGTGCTGATCAACCCGAACATTGCCACTGTGCAAACATCTGAGGGTATAGCAGACACCATTTACTTCCTTCCGGTTACTCCCTATTTTGTGGAAAAAGTGATTGCCCGAGAGAAACCCGATGGGATTCTGCTTGCTTTTGGCGGTCAGACTGCCCTCAACTGCGGTATTGCGCTGTTTAAAACCGGCGTATTGGAAAAATACAGGGTGCGTGTTTTGGGGACTCCTGTTCAAGCCATTATGGACACGGAAGACCGTGATCTGTTTATCAAAAAACTCGACGAAATTCAGGTAAAAACCATCCAGAGTTTCGCAGTAACCCAAACCGAAAAGGCTGTTGAGGCCGCCAGGGAGCTCGGGTATCCCGTTATTATCCGGGCCGCCTACACACTGGGTGGCCAGGGAAGTGGTTTTTGTAACAATGAGGATGAAATGAGAAAGATGGCCGAAAAGGCCTTTTCTTATGCCCCTCAGATTCTGGTTGAAAAATCACTGAAAGGCTGGAAAGAAGTTGAATATGAGGTTGTAAGGGATTGTTACGACAATTGCATCACCGTATGTAACATGGAAAACTTTGATCCGCTTGGTATACATACCGGTGAAAGCATTGTGGTGGCCCCTTCACAAACACTAACCAATTCGGAATATCATATTCTCAGGCAGTTGGCCATAAAAATTATCAGGCACATCGGAATTGTAGGAGAATGCAACATTCAATATGCCCTGGATCCGGATTCTGAGGATTATCGGGTAATCGAAGTTAATGCCCGGTTATCCCGATCAAGTGCTCTGGCCTCCAAGGCCACCGGATATCCGTTGGCTTTTGTGGCAGCAAAACTCTCTCTGGGATACGGACTGCACGAAATAAAAAATTCGATTACCAAAACCACTTCCGCATTTTTCGAGCCTGCTCTGGATTATATTGTGTGTAAAATTCCCCGCTGGGATCTGAATAAATTCATCGGCGTTTCCAAACAAATTGGGAGCAGTATGAAGAGTGTAGGGGAAGTTATGGCCATAGGCCGCACATTCGAAGAAGCCATCCAGAAGGGTCTTCGAATGATCGGGCAGGGTATGCACGGTTTTATCGGCAACCGGGATCTGGAGTTTGAGCAGGTTGAAAAAGAGCTGAGCGAACCCACCGATATGCGCATTTTCGTTATTGCCGACGCCCTTTCCAAAGGGCTTTCGGTTGAACGAATTCATGAACTTACCCGCATTGACCTCTGGTTTCTGCACAAGCTCAAAAACATTTTCACCCTCAATCTGGAACTTGAGCAATACAACTCCCTAACCGAACTTCCTGTTGAACTGCTGAAATCGGCCAAGGTAAAAGGTTTTTCGGATTTTCAGATTGCCCGTGCCGTGTTAAAGAACGTGCAGGAACACATGCATGAGGGCCTATTGGATGTACGGGAACTGAGAAAGAAAAACGGCATATTGCCTGTTGTAAAGCAAATAGACACGCTGGCTGCCGAATACCCCGCCATGACCAATTACCTTTACCTTACTTATAGCGGAACCTCAAATGATGTACAATATAAAGGTGATCATAAATCGGTTATAGTTCTCGGATCAGGCGCATACCGCATCGGTAGCAGCGTGGAATTCGACTGGTGCTCGGTAAACGCGCTGTATGCCATCAATAAGGAAGGTTACCGGTCGGTTATGATCAATTACAACCCCGAAACCGTGAGTACAGATTATGATGTATGCGACCGGCTTTACTTTGATGAATTGTCGTTTGAACGGGTAATGGACATCATTGAACTGGAAAATCCACATGGCGTCATTCTTTCTATGGGCGGACAAATTCCGAACAACCTGGCCATGAGGCTTCACGATCAGCAGGTGAAAATTCTGGGGACCTCTCCCCTTTCCATTGATAATGCCGAGAACCGCCATAAATTTTCCATGCTGTGCGACAGGTTGAAGATTGATCAGCCCAGGTGGAAAGAGCTCACCAGCATCGTGGAGATCTCTGAATTTGTTGATGAAGTCGGCTTTCCGGTTTTGATAAGGCCCTCTTACGTGCTTTCGGGTGCTGCCATGAACGTGGTTTCCAACAGGGAAGAAATGGAACACTACCTCAGCCTGGCGGCCAAAGTTTCCAAACAATATCCGGTAGTGGTATCTGAGTTTATTGAGCAGGCCAAGGAAATTGAATTGGATGCCGTGGCACAGAACGGTGAGTTGATTGCCTATGCCATCAGCGAGCATGTTGAATTTGCCGGCGTTCATTCCGGAGACGCCACCATTGTGTTTCCGGCACAAAAGCTCTATTTCGAAACCATGCGCCGCATTAAGCGTATTGCCAGGAAAATTGCAGAGGAATTGCATATTTCGGGACCTTTTAACATCCAGTTTCTGGCCAAGGATAACCACATTAAGGTAATTGAATGCAATCTCAGGGCTTCACGCAGCTTTCCCTTCGTTTCCAAAGTGCTTAAAGTTAATTTTATCGAACTGGCTACACAGTCCATTCTGGGCAGAAAGATTGAAAAACCATCCAAATCAGCATTTGATCTGGATTGTATCGGGGTTAAGGCACCCCAGTTTTCTTTTTCCCGCCTGCTCAAAGCAGATCCCATTTTAGGTGTGGATATGGCTTCAACAGGCGAAGTTGGCTGCATCGGAGAGAATTTTTACGACGCCATTCTTAAATCAATGCTTTCGGTTGGATACTCTTATCCCAAGAAAAACATATTGTTATCAACCGGACCGATGCGTTCCAAGGTGGAACTTGTCAACAGCTGCAAATTGCTGTCAGAGAAAGGCTACAATCTTTTCGCTACCCGGGGAACGGCACAGTTTCTGGAAATGAACGGTATATCCTGTACCACGCTCCACTGGCCCGACGAGGACAAAAAGCCCAATACGCTGGATTACCTTAAAAACAAGATGATTGATCTGGTTATTAATATTCCCAAGGATCTTTCAAAAACCGAACTCAGCAACGACTACCTCATTCGTAGAAGCGCCGTGGATTTTAACATCCCACTGATTACGAATGCACGACTTGCCAGTGCTTTTCTCACTGCTCTTTGCAAAATTTCCATTGACGACATTACTATTAAAAGCTGGAGCGAATACTAATCACACCTGGCAGGTTTCTCCGGATTGTTTTTATACTCGAACATCAGCCTGATCTGCTCTTCGGTTATTCTGGGCATGGACAAAGGAGGCAGGTTGTCGCAACTGAAGAAGCCCGTTTCACTTGTTTCCATACCCCCCTGTAAAGTGCCTCCTGTTTCCTCACACAGCACAAAAATCTTGTAAATATGATACAGATCAGGTGGATGGTTGTGACATTTTTTATCCAAAACAGCCAGCAACCGAACCGGAGATACGATCAACCCGGCCTCTTCAAATACTTCCTTGCTGGCCACTTCAAATGGCGTAAGCCCTACATCTGCCCATCCGCCGGGAACTGACCAACACCCGTCAATGGTTTCCCTGACCATCAAAATTTTGTTATCCCTGAAAACAACGCCCCTGACATCTACTTTGGGAGTTTGGTATCCCTTTTCGGAGGCAAACACATCGGCCAGTTTCTTCATGTCCATGCCTGTGAAATCCTGCATGATCTCAATGCTCAGCTGCCTGATCTGCTGGTAACGGTCGATATCATACTTATTTTCGGAATAGGTAATCCCTGCCTGCGCTACAGCCTGCAGGCGCTTAGCCATATCAAGCCAATTGTAATTATCCTGAATACGATCCATGTTTTAAAGCAATTTATTCCTTCTCATAATCAACAACATGATTAAAGCGGTGACCAACATCAGCACCAATGCATACGGATAACCAAATCTCCAGGCCAACTCCGGAAGATTTCTGAAATTCATTCCATATATTCCGGCAATCAGTGTAAGCGGTATGAAAAGTGTGGTAATGATGGTGAGCACTTTGATGCTCCGGTTCATCTTGTTGTTAATATTTGAACTGTTCAGATCAATGAGGTCCGACACCGTATCCCTGTCTCTGTCATACATGTGGATAATGTGGTTGATGTGGTCTTTCACATCCTGAAGATACGGAACGGTGGCATCATCAATCTGCGAATAATCTCCCTGTACAATGTTCATCAACGCCTCCCGGATGGGAAAAATAACACTGCGCATGTCATTCAGTGGTTGTTTTATTTTATAAATACCCTGGATGTAATTGAGTTCAGGCGTTTCAAGAAGTTGAATTTCCAGCTTATCAATATCATTTTCTATCTCATTAATAACACTATAGAAAGTGTCTACTAATGTATCTGTTAATAAATAGAAAAGATAATCAACCTTTTTTACCCTTGCTTTACTTTTCCCATTAACAATACGCGTTTTGATGTCTTCAAAAAGCTTGTTCTCAAAGTCCTTAAAAACAATCACATAATAGGGCCCCAGAATCAGGCTGATGTGCTGTTGAATCAATCCATCCCCGGCTGAATACTCCATATATTTAAGGGTCATCAGCAGTTCATCTCCTGATTCTTCAACTTTAGGTAAATGGGAAGTATTCAGAACGTCTTCCAGCATCATCATAGGTATTTCAAAAAACTTACCTACATTATCAATTAAGTTAATGTCTGTTATATTATTGATAATTATTAGATTAATTTTATTTTTATCTACACTGCTGTTGAGCTTTGAAGCATCAGATATCTGTGTATGCAGGCATCCTTGTTCATCATAAACAAGAATTTCGAGGTCGCCATGTGATGGCTTTTTGTTTCCTGTGTAAACTAGGCTTTCAGGAGGCAATCCTGCCTTTCTGGCATAGCTGGCCTTACTTTTCTTCTTTACCATATGCCTATGATTAATGAATTTGTAAATTTAACATATATTTTCATGCTGTAAATCCTGTTTTTGGCCTTATGATGAATTGACTTTCTGCCGGCTATTAAAAAATTCTTTATGGCTTAAATATTTCCCTGAGCACAGTATACGACTTCATTCTGGAAAAACCGTCAATATGGATGGCATAGTACCTGATTATTTCTTCCAGCAGTTCCGTCCTGCCTGTGTGGGTGAGCATAACTGTGTCCGGCGTGCCCTGAGGATTGTTCAGAAAAAGCTTCATAGCGCCACGGGCATCCGGTGAAAGATTTGAAAATAACTTACTTTCAAACAAAGATATAAGGTCACTACCTTCACCAAGCTCTTTAACCGAAATCCCCAGATACCGCGTCAGATGCAGTAAAAACCACAGGTGGAAATTGGCAATTCCTGCATCTTTGGCATCAAGAAGCTGAAATGAATGAAACAGGAAGGAAAAAAGTTTGGGGTTGCTGTCTTCTTCTTTGAGCGACAGAAACAAAACTTCGGCCAGAAATAATGCAATAGTGCTTTTGGTGGTGTTAAAGGGTATGGAAGTATAATGCTGCGGGCACCAGGCGTCCTTCAGTCTTTGAATTTCCTTACTGGGTTTATAGTACATGTCGATTCCCAGCAAGCTTAAAGGCTGAAAAAGGGTTACCGGCATTTTTGACTTTTTTGTTCTTGCTCCGTTAACCATACAGGTAATGCGTCCAAATTGCTCGGTATAGCAAGTTACGATCAGGCTGGACTCGCCGTATTTAATATAATGCAGAACAATTGCCCTGGTTTTGTGGAGCATTGATCCTTTTTGATATCAGTGAATAAATAACAGCTTGGCTACATGAGTTTTTGATCCGTCTTCATTGGTGCAAAACACGAGATACACGCCGGTTTGCACCCTGTCTCCCCTGAAATTTTTCCCGTTCCACAAGGCCTGTCCGCCCATTGCCGTGGTTTCAAATACAAGATTCCCGGTAATGTCGGTTATTTTGACGTTCACATTGCCAACCAGGCCAGTAACTGTAATGTCTCCCTGGTAGGTCTCCCTAACCGGATTGGGGAAAACGTGTACCTCATTGAAATCATCACTTCCTTCAGTAGCGCTCCCCCGGTATGAGATAATTCCTTTGTCGGTACCGAAGAATACCTCACCGGTTACATCATTCACTGCCAGCGTAAGCACATTATTGGAAAGCAACGGGCTGTTATCTTCGGTGAAATGAAGAATTTCTTTTTTCCCATCAGGTGATATAAGGAATACCCCCGATTTTTCAGTGGCAAACCATTTCCGGTTGGCTCCGTCCACAGCAATGTCGCTTATTTTTTCGGTTTCAAGCAGCGGATCTGCATTATTTGACCCGTCATTCCTTCGAATCAGTGGTTGGTAGCCCAAAATGGTTTCTTCATCAAAAATTTCGGATGGATTGAAGTACACTACCGGTCCGTTGGCAGTTCCCACCCAAATAGCCCCTTCCTTGTCTTCAGCTAAGGAAAAAACAGGGTTAAGCAAATTTCCACTTTGGTCTCTGGCAGCAAAAAACCGCTCCCGGGCGGAAACTTCCTCCTCCTCTTCCAAAACCAGTATTCCTTTATCTTTTACCAGCATCCAGATTTGCTTTTCATCCCGGACAAGGAGTTGTCCTACATCCACCGTTAAACCAAAGTCGTCATAATCAATTTCCAAAGCCTTCCAGTTTTCACCGGGTTTTTTCTTATACAGGCCAACCTCGCTGTTTGAGGCAGAAGCATACATGTTGCCCTGCCTGTCAATATCCACGCCGGTAATGCGAATGTATTCCGGTAAATTTTCATAACCTGTAACATGAACGAAGATGTCATCCTCATGATCAACCAAATCAACCAGTTGTCCGTTCAAAAATTCAACAACACCGAAACCGTATGATCCACCAAGAACGTGACCGGGATTTGCGGGATCAATGGAGATTTCAGAAACATTGTAAAAATTAACCATCTCTGGAATGGTGTTTCTGTTATACCAGATCCATTGGTCGTTGATGAAAGAACTGGCTCCGTAACCGGCAAACTGCGATTCCGTATTTCCGCAACCAATCCATACCTGCCCGGAAAGTATTTCAATATCACCTACTGTTTTTGCCGGAGGTCCGTTGGGAGCAATAATTGTTCCGTTTCCGGAAGCATCCAGACGGACCAGACCCACACTTGGATTAGCATACCATAAATTCATCCCTGTATCAAAAAGTGCATGCTTTGCATAAAAGGTTGTATTATCCCTTATTAACTCCTCATTTCCACTGTAAACTTTGGTTTTTAAAAGAGATGAAAGCACCAGAAATCCGTTTTGCTCGCCCAGGTAGTCAAACCTGTCGGCATAGCTTTTTGACCAAACCTCCCATCCTGAATCGTCAAAAGTAACAATATCATCCTGGGGGGAATCCGGGTCGCGGAAAACAGTAAAAAGCCGGTTGTTATGGTATGCAACAAAACGATAATCCGCATCAGGATCAGGAAGGGTGAGCATGAGCTGCCAGGCATTGAAATCAAGCAGGTTGGGATGATTCAGGTCGGCCTTGTAAATGCCATTGCGTGTGGCGGCATACAAATAATTATTGTGGGAAGTGATGTCATTAACATATACCTGGGCGCCTCCTGCACCGAAAAAATAGGTGTTGCTGAATTCCCGGCGGTTCAGATCCAGCAAAACGATACCAAACCCACAGGCCAGGTATGCATAGTGATCTTTGCAATAGATGTTATTGATACCTTTTGCTCCCATGATGGCCTTTCTTTTGATGTCCGGAATGTTAATCACGGAATCATTGCGTATCAGGTCGACATTTCCGTTTGCGTATCCTACAATCAGCGTGTTTGTATACCGGGAGCTGGCAATGGCGGTAACTGCGGCATCAGATAATCCGTTGGCCTTGGAGTGCTTTTTAATGCTGTTGTCTCTTGTGTCATAGGAATACAGACTGCCTGCCATTGTTGCACAGAAAATTCTGTTGTTGTATTCTGCAAGCCGCAACCCTTCGTTGTAGGGCAGATGGTCGCGCCAGCCACCTGAGGGTATTTGAGAATACATACAGTCATTGACAGTCAGCAGGATTACAACCATCCATAACCGGCAGCAAATAGTATTTAAATCACGTAACATAGCAGCACTAAATTACTCCTGGTCAACTTGCCTTTCCCGGAAATGGCGTGCAAATGCCTCAATGGCTATGGCTCTGTGCGAAATGGTGTTCTTTTCTTCAAGGGTCATTTGAGCAAAAGTAGTATCAAAACCATCGGGAATAAAAATCGGATCATACCCGAATCCTCTTTCACCCCTCTTTTCTGAGGTAATGATTCCCTGTATTTCTCCTTTAAATGCAACCATGTTCCCATTTTCAACCAGCGCGATCACTGTTCTGAACCGTGCTTTTCTGTTATTTATTCCTTTCATTCTCTGAAGCACCAGGTTCATATTCTCTTCAAAAGAGCAGGAAGGTCCGGCGTACCGGGCCGAATAGACACCCGGCTCACCATGCAGCGCTTCTATTTCCAAACCAGTGTCATCGGCAAAACAATTTAATCCGAACCGGTTATAAATATGCATTGCTTTTTGAGCCGCATTCCCTTCCAATGTGTCTTTTTCTTCAGGTATCTCTTCTGAAAAACCAATATCACTGAGACTTAACAAATCAATGTTGTTTCCGATGACCTGTCTGATCTCATCAAATTTATGCTTATTATTGGTAGCAAACACCAGTCGGGGTTTCTTATTGTTCATGTAAGATTGTTGTTCGGTTGTTCTTTTTTATAAAAAACAAAAACAAGGAATTACCCTTGTTTTTGAAATATCTGAAATAGCTGACTATTCATTGTATCAACCTCCACTGGCACTAAAACCTCCGATATTTTTAGTCGGCCTGGGATTAATGCAAATCACCGGTATTCTTTCGCTGTTAGCAATAATGTATTGTTCCTGAGCGCCCATTACATAATCTGTAAATCCGATGTCGCGGGTTGTCATCAGCATAATGGCATCCGCATCAATACTTTTAGCGTACTGAATGGTTTCTTTACCTAAATCTTCTTCACCGCTGGCTATATGCGCTTCGAAATTAACAGCCTTGCTGGCGAAGTACTTGGTAATAAAAAACATATTTGAATCAAGTCCTTTCCTGAAATTATTGTCGACATATTTAGCCCTGAACAGGTGGAATTTGGTTCCGAATTTCTTGGAGAAGAAATTGGTCCACGAAACACATTCCTTGGTCTCTCTTTTAAAGTTAATAGGGAGTACAACATTTTTCATAGCTTCGCTTTTTGGCGACTCCTGGACCACGATAAATGGTGCTTTTGAACTGGCAATCACTTTAAGGGCCCAACTTCCCAGGAATTTCTGCATACCGGTCATGCCGTGTGTTCCCATAACTACCATAATGGCGTTCAGCTCAGCTGAAAGCTCACCAATGGTGTGGAAAATTGAACCACTACGAACTACATAGGAGAAATTCAGCGAGGGATCGGGAAATCTTTTCCGGACATCCTCAGCCATTTTCTTTTTGGCTTCCTCAATTTCCTGATCTTTTTTGACAATGTGAACCACTGCTATTTCACCCTTAAACATGGATGACATTTGTACTGCATGTTCTATGGCAAACACGTTCTTTTCGGTAAAGTCCCATGTTACCATAATCAAATTTTTCTCGTGTTCCATTTATGCTGGTTTTATTCTTTAAACTATAAAATTATTTCTTTATTTTGAATATCAGGTAAAAAAAGAATAAAAATTATGGTAATATAACAGCAGGCAATTTGTTGTTCCATACGAAATACCTATTTTTGAAGCCGAATCAGAATAATTCTCACTATGAAAAATTTCGACTGGAAGAACTTGCCTTTTGGCTACGTAAAGACCGATTACAATGTACGTTGTTATTATCGCGATGGTAAATGGGGCGAACTTGAAACTACCTCCTCAGAATACATCAACCTGCATATGGCTGCTACCAGCCTGCACTATGGACAAGAGGCATTTGAAGGCCTGAAGGCTTTCAGGGGTAAAGATGGTAAGATCAGGGTTTTCCGTTGTGAAGCCAATGCCAAACGAATGCATGACACGGCTGAAGGAATCAGAATGGCCACTGTTCCTGTTGAACTTTTCAAAAAGGCAGTTTTTACTGCCATAAAACTGAATGAGCAATTCATACCTCCTCATGGTTTTGGTGCTTCATTATACATCAGGCCGCTCCTGATAGGTTCAGGTGCCGAGGTGGGCGTGAAACCGGCAAAGGAATATCTTTTCATGGTTTTTGTTACCCCGGTTGGTCCGTATTTTAAAGATGGATTCAAGCCCATTGATGTTATGGTATGCCGGGGGTATGACCGCGCAGCACCTCTGGGAACGGGTTGTTTCAAAGTCGGAGGTAACTATGCCGCCAGCCTCGCCTCATTGGAGCTGGCCCAAAGCAAAGGCTATGCTACCTCGCTTTATCTGGATCCCAAGGAAAAGAAATATATTGATGAAGCCGGACCCGCCAATTTTTTTGGCATTAAAAACAATACCTACATTACACCCAAATCAAATTCCATTCTCCCGTCAATCACCAACATGTGTATTCAACAACTGGCCAAAGATATGGGGCTCACTGTTGAACGCCGGCAGGTACCCATTGAGGAGCTGGCCTCATTTGAGGAAGTTGGTGAATGCGGTACGGCAGCTGTTATTACACCCATTCGCAAAATAATGGATCCGGATACGAATATCATCTATGATTATTGTAAAGACGGCAAACCAGGACCGGTATCTACCAAACTGTATAACAAACTGGTAGCCATCCAAAACGGCGACGAACCGGATCCCTATGGATGGGTTGAATTTGTTTAACATTTATCTTCAAATGAACTCCGGTATATATTGATTTTCATGCAGGTAAAAGACAATACCATAAGGCGTCGGTTAACCACATCCTACTTTACTTCCGTGGTAAGTATCACCCTGGTTCTTTTCCTGCTGGGCATTGCCGGCATTTTAATTCTGAATGCCCGTAAGCTTTCCAATTATGTCAAGGAAAATATAGGTATTTCAGTGTATCTGAAAGACGATGCCCGTGAAGTGGATATCTTCAGCCTCCAGAAAATGCTCGATGCCAAGAAATGTGTAAAAGAAACCCGTTATATTACCCGGGAAAAAGCTGCTGAAGAATACCAAAAGGAATTGGGCGAAGATTTTGTTGATTTTCTGGGATATAACCCCCTGCCCTCTTCCATTGATGTTAAACTGCACGCTGAATATGCCAATCCCGACAGCTTTGCCATACTGCAAAAAGAGTGGTTGGCCTATACCCAGGTTGCCGATATATCCTACCAGAAAGATCTGATATATGCTGTTAACCTGAATATCAATAAGATCAGCATGTCCATTCTGATGCTCAGCGTGCTGTTGTTTTTCATTGCTGTTACCCTTATTTCCAACACCATAAGGCTTACCGTGTATTCCAAACGTTTCATTATCCGTACCATGCAACTGGTTGGTGCGCATAACCGGGTTATCAGGCGGCCGTTCCTGATCAGAGGTGTATCTCAGGGACTTGTGGCCGCACTATTTGCAATCGTGTTGCTTTCTGCAGCTATTTACATCATTGAAAAACAACTTGAAGGTTTGTTCAGTTTCCAGGATCTTCAGATTCTGGGTATGGTCTTTGGCCTTATCCTGATCACAGGATTATTAATTGCATTGATTTCCACGTACTTCTCGGTGAACAAGTACCTGAATATGAAAAAAGATAATTTATATACTTAACATGAACATTATGGCAAAAAAACCAGATGTGAAAGAATCAACTCCGGGATTTGCACTCGGTAAAGAAAATTACCTCTTACTGCTCATCGGGTTCGTGATCATCATTGTGGGCTTTCTGCTCATGATAGGTGGAAAATCAGATGATCCCAGTGTATTTAACGGTGAAGAGATTTTTAGTTTCCGCCGGATAACGCTTGCCCCTTTGCTGGTATTGTTTGGTTTTGCTTTTGAAATCTGGGCAATAATGAAAAAACCCAAAGATTCACAAAACGTCTGAATAACTTATTGTTACTTTATTAGATGAATCAAATCACCTTAGCTGATGAGATGCTTAACGGCAAGGTGCTGTTATTCAACAAACCTCTTTATTGGACCTCCTTTGACCTGGTCAACAAGGTTAAGACCATATTCAAACACCAGTTGCAGTTGAAAAAGATTAAGGTCGGGCATGCCGGTACCCTTGATCCGCTTGCCACAGGCTTACTGATCGTATGCACAGGAAAAGAAACCCGGAATATCGATACCTATCAGGCACAGTCGAAAGAATACCAGGTTAAGGTTCACCTTGGAGCTACCACTCCGTCATACGATTTGGAGACTTCAGTAGATCATACTTTCCCCATCGATCATATCGATGAAACCCTTGTCAGGGAAAAACTCAACAGCTTTGTGGGCACACAAATGCAGATGCCTCCTGATTTCTCAGCAAGGTTTGTGAATGGAACCCGTGCCTACAAGTTGGCCCGTAAAGGAGAAACCCTGGAACTTCAGCCTCGGGAAATCACCATACACGATATTTCTTTGATTTCCTTCCAGCTTCCTGTAGTTGAGTTCCGTGTTACCTGCAGCAAAGGAACTTATATCAGAGCCCTGGCAAGGGATCTTGGGGTTAGCCTAAATTCGGGTGCTTATTTGTCAGGCCTTATCCGAACAGCAATTGGTAATTTTTTGATAAAGGATGCGCTAAATATTGAAGAATTTGAAAGAAATTTTGTTTTTTTGTAACCTTTTTTTCTTGTAATCGTATTTTCTAGGTTTATGTCTAAACAGACTTCACTAACAAACACATGAAACTTTCACAATATAAGTACAATTTACCGGATGACCTGATTGCGAAATATCCGGCCGACAAGCGTGATGAATCCAAGCTGATGGTTGTAGACCGGAGCACGGGAAAGATCCATCACAAGATCTTCAGGGACATCATTGATTATTTTGATGAGGGTGATGTATTTGTTGTAAACAACACCAAAGTTTTCCCAGCAAGGCTTTACGGGAACAAGGAAAAAACAGGGGCGGAAATAGAAGTATTTTTACTGCGTGAGCTAAACAGGGAACAACGACTGTGGGATGTGCTGGTTGATCCGGCCCGGAAAATAAGGATCGGGAACAAGCTGTATTTTGGGGATGACGACGAAACCCTTGTTGCCGAAGTAATTGATAACACTACCTCAAGAGGTCGTACACTCAGATTCTTGTTTGATGGTGATTATGACGAATTTAAGAAAACCCTTTTCAAGCTGGGTGAAACGCCTTTGCCCAAGTTTATTAAAAGGGCAGTGCAACCCGAGGACCGCGACAGGTACCAGACCATCTTCGCCAAACACGAAGGAGCCGTTGCTGCGCCTACAGCCGGACTTCATTTCAGCCGCGAATTGCTTAAAAGACTCGAAATAAAAGGTTCTCATTTTGCCGAAATTACCTTACACGTGGGCCTTGGAAATTTTAGAACAGTGGATGTGGAAGATCTGACCAAGCATAAGATGGACTCCGAACGGATCATTGTTGGAGAGGAAGCTTCCAATATGGTTAACGCTGCAAAAGACGCTCACAAACACGTATGCGCCGTTGGGACTACCGTGCTTCGAACGCTGGAAAGCTCTGTTTCAACAGCCGGTCATCTGAAGCCCTATGACGGATGGACCAACAAGTTTATTTTTCCGCCTTATGAATTCAGTGTGCCCACAAGAATGATTTCCAATTTTCATCTTCCTCTGTCTACCTTGCTCATGATGGTTTCAGCCTTTGCCGGGTATGAACTGCTTTTTGAATCCTACAAATTAGCCATTAAGGAAAAATATCATTTTGGCACCTATGGCGATGCCATGCTGATCATTTAAGTATGCTGCCTATGCGGCTGGACAGGAGCTATTTTTACAGGGATGCATTAATGGTTGCACCTGATCTGGTTGGTAAAGCACTGGTGAGGAAAGATAACGAAGGAATTACGTCCCATACTATTACGGAAGTAGAAGCCTATCTCGGTATCGAAGATAAGGCTTCACATGCCCGGTTCGGTAAAACTGCCCGGAACGCAATCATGTTTGATCAGGGCGGACTGATATATGTTTATCTGATTTATGGCATGCACTGGATGCTTAATTTCGTTACCGGGCAACATGACCAGCCTCAGGCTATACTCATCAGGGGAATAGCCGGTTTTGACGGCCCCGGCAAAATTACCCGGGCCCTGCATATTGATCACTCTTTTTACGGAGAAAACCTGGCTACATCAGAAAGGATATGGATTGAGGACCGGAATCAGAAACCCGTTATTAACCGGACACCTCGGTTTGGGATTGATTATGCCCAGGAACCGTGGAAAAGCATGCCCTGGAGGTATATTATGGCTCCACCGCCTCGAAACTCCTGACCAACTCCTCCCCTCTGTCGTCAACGAGCACCAGCCTGTGCCTGCCGGGTGCGGGCAGCAATTCCACCTGGTGTATATACCTGGTTACCGTTACAAACTGATCATCAAGATGCCAGTAAATAAAGGCATTCGGATTTGTATGAACCGCTTCAAAAACTACCCTTCCCTTGCTGCCATCAAGTGTCCGGGGTATAAAAATCTGAACTTCCTCACGGGGATAAATCATGTCCATTGATCGCTGGTTATCAGGCTGACAATTGATGTGGTAAGGCGGCAGCAGCCTGTAATCAGTATGGTGTTTTTTGTAGTACCATTCCTGAACAGGCGGTAAAACAAACCAGGAAACATGTTGCATTTTACGCACCGGATAACAATTGCCATTTACCCGGTACTGTCCGTCTTCAGTCAGGTGCACTACTTTGTGAAAAGGACATAAAGGAGATTTCAAACCATAAACCTGTACTTTCTCTTCCCTGCGATCGGGGCAATTGTCACCCGCCAAAAAGCCGCTGGTTTTACATATACCGGCTGTTACAAGTTCATCTGTTGGAGATACAAAAGCATCTGCAGCAGGAAGCAGACTGAACAGGTCAAACAGTATTGGCGCGGCAGTGCCTATTCCGGTGAGTCCGGGCCTCCCCTCTCCATCGGCATTGCCAACCCATACGCCAACAACATAAGCCGATGAAGTACCAATTGCCCATCCATCGCGGTATCCAAAACTGGTTCCTGTTTTCCATGCAATCTTTCGTGCCGAAAGAAAGCGGTTCCAGCCGGCTTCTTCATCTGGTCGGTTTACCTCAATCATTGCCTGATAGGCAAACCATATGGCTGCAGCACTCAGATATCCGTGCTGGTCGTTACCTCCAGACCTTTTAGCATTCTTATCGGTAACATAACCCGCCCTCCGGTAATCTTCAGGATAATATAACCCCTTTTGCCCATAATGATTTAGAACGCGTGATAAAGAAGCATAGATATTGCTCATTTCTTCAAGAGTTCCTTCAGCTCCGCCTAAAATCAATGACAACCCGTAATAGTCTGCCGGTTTTTTAATCGTTTCCATGCCCAAATCACGCAAAAGATGATGAAAGCGCTGAACTCCATATTGTTTAAGCAAGTCAACAGCCGGAACATTCAACGACCTGGATAACGCCCTGCTGGCAGGTAGGGCACCTTCAAACTGGCCACTGAAATTTTGAGGAGAAAATCCACCCAAATTAACAGGTATATCCGGAACCAGACTACCTGGAAGAATTTTCCCGTCGTCAAGCATGGCTGCGTACAACAATGGCTTTAGCAGGCTCCCGGTACTTCTGGGTGCAGCAATCACATCTACCTCATTGCCGTGTGAATCGGAAATTTGATTTGTTGTATTTCCAATATAGGTCAATATATTACCTGTTTCTACTTCAAGTATAACTGCAGCTATATTGTTTATTTCATTATACTTTAATTTAATATGATGTTGATTTATTATTCCTGAGGCTTGTTCCTGTAAGGATGCTGACAAGGTGGTAAAAACAACCTCCCCCTGATGCTCCCTGCAACACCTGTCGAGCAAATGGGGAGCCAGCCTGGGCATTGCCGAAGGTCGCTCCGGGATAGGTTCTGCCAGTGACAAACTCAGTGTGGTACTGTCGATCCATTGAAGTTTGCATAATTTTGCCAAAAGCAAATTTCTCTTTTTGAGCAGAAGCTCCCGGTTCCTTCCCGGATGAATCAGGGAGGGTGAGTTGGGAAGTACGGCCAGAGTTGCCGCTTCCGCCCATGACAAATCTTTGCCTGCAACTCCAAAATACCGCCAGGAAGCTGCTTCTGCTCCAACCACATTGCCACCATATGGAGCATGGGCCAAATAAAAAGCCAGAATCTCATTTTTTGAAAATCCCAATTCAAGGCGGGTGGCCATCACGCTTTCAACCAGCTTTTCCCATGCACTGCGGGGCTTACCCTTTCGCGACAGCCTGATAGTTTGCATGGTAATGGTGCTTGCTCCGCTGACAATGCTCCCGGCTTTCAGATTTCTGAAGGCGGCTTTAACAATTGAAACCGGATTCACCCCGGGATGCCGGTAAAAATATCTGTCCTCAAAAGCTATTGTAGCCCATTTCACTTTCTCAGGCAAGTCATTTCTGCTTTGGAACCGCCACTGTCCATCCCTGGCTGCCCGGGCACCCATTAACCGGCCATTGCAGTCCATAACGACCGTTGAATAAGGATCGTTAAATAATGGTTTATTTATTAAATGAATATAACCTGCTAATAATAGTATAAATACAACTACAATGTATTTATATTTTAATAGCCAATTAATTATATCTTCTTTTTTTGAAAGCCTGATCATAAAAACAGCCCTTTATCCCCCGGCCTTTTTGGTTTTATATCCCTTTTTCAACAGGAAAAGTACAATCTTGTCCCTGAAATCACCCTGAATGACAATTTCCCGATCTTTTACAGCCCCTCCCGTACCGCATGATTTTTTTATTTCCACCGCGAGCGCCTCAAGATCATCCGTTTTACCCACAAAACCTTTTACAAGCGTAACCGTTTTGCCCTTTCTTCCCTTTGACTCAAGCCAGATGTAAAGAAGCTGGCGATCTGCCGGCAGGGTTTCTGATTCCGCAATTTCATCATTCCGGTATTGAAAATCAGGATTTGTGGAATATACAATACCATCACGTTTTTTGTGTTTCATAATTCAGCTTGTTATTTTAGGGTACTTTTGCGAAACTATTTATTATTCCGATATTCTCTATTAAATTTGGTTTTTTTCAAAATTATTCAGTTTTGCCATTCAATCATCTCAATATTTATTAATTCAATTGTAATGACCAGATTCAGGCTTATCAATAACATGAACGGGTGGATTGTGTTTCTTATTTCTGCCGTGGTGTACCTGTTGACTCTTGAACCAACTGTAAGTTTATGGGACTGTGGTGAGTTTATTTCCAGTGCCTTCAAATTGCAGGTGGGACATCCTCCCGGAGCACCTTTATTCATGATCATTGCCCGCTTCTTTTCGCTTTTTGCAGGAAGCCAGGTGGATCGCGTTGCCATGATGGTCAATGCTTTTTCGGCAATTGCCAGTGCCTTTACCATCATGTTCCTTTACTGGACCATCACTCACCTGGCCGTTAAACTGATCGGATACCGTTTGCAGTTTTCCAATACCGGTAATTCCGATCCTGAAGAATTGAGTGTACGCGACAAGATCATTGTTTTCGGAAGCGGAATTGTTGGCGCATTGGCCTATACTTTTTCCGATACCTTTTGGTTTTCAGCTGTTGAAGGCGAGGTATACGCCAGTTCGTCCTTGTTTACTGCAGTTGTTTTCTGGGCTGTGCTTAAATGGGAAAACGAAGCCGACAAGCCTTCTGCCAACAGATGGCTCGTACTGATTGCTTATCTGATGGGGCTTTCCATTGGTGTTCACCTGCTGAACCTTTTGGCAATACCGGCTATCGTAATGGTATACTACTTCCGAAAGTACACTGTAACTTCCCGCGGAGTCATCAAGGCCCTGCTCGCTTCAGTTGTCATTCTGGGTGTTATGATGTATGTGATCATTCCGGGTTTGGTATGGCTGGCTTCCCGCTTCGAACTGATTTTTGTAAATGGATTCGGACTTCCTTATCATTCGGGAGTGATTGTATACTTTGCCTTGCTGCTTGCCGGTATCGCTTACGGATTGTGGAAAACACATCAGCGCCGGATGGTTTTGGTGAACACTGTTATCCTGATGTTTGTAATGATCATCATCGGGTACGCTTCCTTTACCATGATTGTGATCCGATCGCTTGCCAATCCGCCCATGGATGAAAACAATCCCGATAATATTTTTTCACTGCAGTACTACCTGAACCGGGAACAATACGGTGATCGTCCACTGATGAAAGGGCAGTATTTCAATGCAGAACCGGTTGGATTCAATCAAGGAAAAGCAACTTATTCACCAATTGAAGGAAAATACAAAGTCACCAACCAGAAACTATCCTATCAGTATGACAGCAGGTTTACCACTCTGTTCCCCCGGATGTGGAGTTCGGAGCGTGATCATGTGGATGTTTATATGGAATGGGCAGGTTTGAAAGAAAGCCGGCTGTATAATCTGCGGCGTGATTCACAGGGAAATGCAGTAACCGATAGTGAAGGAAAGCCTGTTTACGACCGGAATTCGCCCAAAGATCCGCCAGGATTTATCAACAACCTGAAGTTCTTTTTCACATACCAGATCGGACAAATGTATTTCCGTTACTTCATGTGGAATTTTGCAGGAAGGCAAAATGATATCCAGGGTTACGGAGATCCGCTTAACGGCAACTGGATCAGTGGCATCAATGCAATTGATGAAGTGCTGATCGGTAACCAGGAAAAGATGCCCGAAAGCATGAAGCAGATTCCCTCAAGAAACACCTATTATTTCCTGCCCTTGCTGCTGGGCTTATTCGGCCTCATTTTTCAGATGCAGCGCGATTCCAGGAACTTCTGGGTAGTCATGCTACTATTTGTACTTACCGGTATTGCCATAGTGGTTTATCTGAACCAAACTCCCAACCAACCCCGGGAACGCGACTATGCTTATGCCGGATCGTTCTATGCCTTTGCAATCTGGATCGGATTAGGTGTAGTAGCTCTTTATGATTCGCTCTCCGTGAAACTCAGAAACAAGTTTTCTGCTGTTTTAACATCGTTGTTATGCCTCTTCCTGGTTCCCGGAATCATGGCGTCTGAAAACTGGGATGACCATGATCGTTCCGGTCGATTTACCGCCCGGGATGTTGCTTACAATTACCTGATGACCTGTGCCCCCAATGCCATTCTTTTCACAAATGGCGACAACGATACTTTTCCGCTTTGGTATGCCCAGGAAGTTGAAGGTATCCGCACAGATGTAAGGGTGGTGAATCTGATGCTGCTAAACATGGACTGGCATGTGGATCAGATGCGCCGGAAAGCTTATGAATCCGACGTGCTGCCCATATCTCTTACCCCCAAACAATACATCAACGGCACAAGGGATGTGGTATTTGTTCAGGAACGAATGAAACAGGCTGCTGATCTGAAGGAAATATTGGCCTTCGCATCCAGCGACCTGCCCCAGGCTCAGGTTGAATCAACAACAGGAGAAAAATTCAATTTCATTCCCACCAGAAACTTCCGGCTTTCGGTTGATACGGCGCTGGTTGTGAAAAACGGTACCGTGAGCCCAAAAGACAAGGATAAAATTCCGCCTTTTATTGAATGGACTTATAACCAAAGCAGTATGAGTAAGAGCGGACTGATTGTAATGGATATTCTGGCCAACAACAACTGGCAAAGGCCCATTTATTTTGCCTCGATCGGTCATGAAGGCACACTCGGACTTGAAGACTACATGCAACTTGAAGGTTTTGCCTACCGGTTGGTACCCATTAAATCACAAAGTATTGGCAGATATGAAGCAGGCCGCATAGAAGTTGACCTGCTGTATGACAACCTGATGAACAAGTTCCGCTGGGGCAGGATGAATGAGCCTGATGTTTACCTGGATGATTTTCATGTACGCACAACCTCTGTTCTCCGGCTGAGAAACCGGTTCGTGCAACTCGCCAATGCGCTCATTGAACAGGGAGATACCACCAAAGCCATTCAGGTTCTGGATCGTGTGATTGAAATTACACCTCATGAAAAAATACCCTATGATCACACAATCATCCAGATTGCAAACGGTTACTACAGGTGCAATAAAACCGACAAGGGTAATGATTTGGTAAATAAACTCACTCTTATTGGCAATGAAAAACTTGCCTATTATCTTGACCAGAATCCCCGCTTCATAGCATCTATCAACAACGAGATCCTTTATCAGTTCCAGATCATGCAGAACCTGGTTAATTTAAGCTTGAGCGTTGACCAGAAAGCCATCAGTGAACATATCAACGAAATTTCAACCGGCCATTATTCAACTTATACCAAAATGTTGAACGGCCTTTGATGCTTTAAAAGAAAACAACCAGGATAATCCGGTTATGCCATGCAGACCGGATTATTTTTTTCTGTGTAACAGGTAGTCGGCAAAGGACAGCAATTCTGCCTTTCTTGCCGATTCTTTACTGAGCCTTTCCAGGCTGTCAATGGCTAACCGGTGATATTGATCAATGCGCTCCCTCACTTTGCTGGGAATATCCAGTTCTGTATAAATGGTGCTGACAGCCTTAATCTTTTCATCCTTGCTGAATTCGGCCAAACTTAACCAGTTCAAAAGTTCTTTCCGCTTTGCTCCGGATGAGACCCGCAATGCTTCAACAAGCAGGATGGTTTTTTTATTGGTAACAATATCATTTCCGGTAACCTTCCCGAATAGGTCAGGATCGGCAAATACATCCAGCAGGTCATCCTGGAGCTGAAAAGCAATACCCAGATTTTTCCCGTATTCATAAAGCAGGCTTGAATCTTCTTCATTCCCTCCTCCCAAAAGAGCTCCTATTTTCAGAGAGGCAGCCAGCAAAACGGCTGTTTTATAAGTAATCATCTTCAGGTATTCTTCAATGGTAACTTCAGTGCGGTTTTCGTAGTCCATATCATATTGCTGTCCTTCACATACCTGCAAGGCTGTTTGGTTGAAAACCGGAAGAATCTGCGGCAACAAATCCCGGTGAACCCTGTTCAGCAATTCATACGACTTGATCAGCATGGCATCACCGGAAAGAATGGCAACATTCGTATTCCATTTGATATGAACGGTGAGATTATTCCGGCGTCTTTCCGAATGATCCATGATATCATCATGCATCAGTGTAAAATTGTGAAACACCTCAATAGCCAGGGCCGGGAAAACAACCTGTTCAATGTCGTCTGAAAACACATTGCACCCCATCAATACAAGTGCGGGACGGATTCTTTTTGCCTCCAGATTCAATAAATATCGAATGGGATCATAGAGATTTTCCGGTAAAACCGGAAGTTGCATTTTCCGGATATGTTCGTTTACAATACTTTGACAATCGCTCAGCGTGTACATGTTCTTAGTTGTAAAGATGAATGTTCAAATATAGGAAATCTCCTGACAGGTCTCCGGTCATTTTTTATTCGCCGATTTATAATTAATTTTGCCGGCTGTGAATATGAGACGATAACATTGATAAAATATGATACGATTCCGCTATTTATTCATCCTGATCTTTTCTTGTTTGCTTTCCATGCGTAGCAACGGCCAGGGTTATGAAATCAAGGTAAAAATAAACGGATTAGCAGACAAACAGGTCATCCTCGGACATTATCTGAGTAAATCCATGTATCCGGACGATACGATAAAGCTTGACAGCAAGGGATACGGTGTATTCAAAAACAGCAAGAAACTTCCGTCGGGCATGTATGTCATGTTCCTTAGGAACGACAGGTATTTTGATGTCATTATTGGTGATGATCAGACTTTCTTGCTGGAAACCGATACGATTGATTTTGTAAACACCATGCATGTAAAAGGTTCTGTGGATAATGAAATCTTCCTGGATTTTCAGAAATACATGATTGCCCTGCGGACTAAGAACGACAGTCTGATGCCTCTGATCCGGAAAGAAAGCAATCCTGAGGTCCGGGAGCAGCTCACCGCAAAAGTTAAACAACTGGGTGATGAACGAAAAAACAAGATTGTATGCATTTCGAAGGAAAATCCGGATCTATTTGTGTCTACTTTCCTGATGACCACGCTTGATGTGGAAGTTCCCGACCCTCCCAAAGATGAAGATGGCCATGTTATTGATTCCACATGGCAGTATTACTATTACCGGAATCACTACTTTGATAATTTCAACCTGAGTGATCCCAGGCTGCTCAGAACACCCCTTTATGAAGACAAGTTGATGACCTTTGTCAACAAGGTAGTTCCTCAAATTCCCGATTCGTTGATACTCCATACCGATTCCCTCATTGAAAAGGCACGACATGATTCAGACACCTATAGATTTGTGCTGATCACTCTTTTTAATCATTTTGGGAAAAGTAACCTCATGGGCATGGATGCTTTATATGTGCATATTGCCGACAAATATTACATCCGCGATTCCTGGTGGAGTGATCCCAAATTTCTTTCCGAACTGAAAGACAAAGTTGAAAAAACAAAACCCCTGCTTATCGGAAACATTACTCCCGATGCCCAGCTTATGGTTGTGTTTGCCGAACACTTTAAAAGTGCAGCCACCGATACTGCCTTGCGCCGTTTCCCTCATGTTGGTAAAATGGATCATATTCACGGAATTGAGGCGAAATATCTGGTGCTGCTTTTTTGGGAAGCTGATTGCGGTCACTGTAAAACGGCTGTTCCCCAATTATACAGTATCTATAAAAACAGTCTGGAAGCAATGGGGGTAAAGGTATTGTCCATCAGCACCCTCTTTGGTGAGGATGGCAAGGTAAAATGGGTTGATTTTGTCAACAGCAAGGGGTTGTACGACTGGATTAATGCCTGGAATCCGTATTCCTACGAATTCAAAATGGTCTATGATGTGATCACCACACCCCAGATCTATATTCTGGATAAAGACAAAAAAATTCTGGCCAAGAAAATCGCACCCGAACAGGTGGAAGAAATAATTAAGGCATTTGAGAGAAGATAAACTACATGATTTCAATGAATAAAGGAACTGGTATCAGATTAATACTTCAAGATGGTAGGGAGTTTAGTGGTTTTTCTTTTGGCTGTGAAAAATCCGTTTCCGGCGAAGTAGTATTTAATACGGCTATGACGGGCTATCCGGAGAGTCTCACTGATCCTTCCTATAAGGGTCAGATTCTGGCACTGACTTATCCCATTATTGGGAATTATGGTGTACCGGGTAATCTTACAGAAGATTCCATGTATAAATTTTTCGAATCCTATGCCTTGCATATATCAGGCCTGATTATTTCGGATTATACTGAAGAATACAGCCATTGGAATGCCAATAAAAGTCTGGGCGACTGGCTGAAGGAATATGAAATACCCGGGATTTATGGTATTGATACGCGCGAACTGACCAAAGTACTCCGCGAAGAAGGAACCATGCTCGGCAAAATCGTTTGTAATAACCAGGACCTGGCATTTTACGATCCAAATCAGGATAACCTGGTGGAACAGGTAAGCATTCGTGAAAAGAAGGTGTTCGGGAACGGAAAATACCGGATTTTGTTAATTGACTGTGGAGTCAAGTACAATATCATCCGGAATTTGCTGCAACGGGATACCACTGTGGTGCTCGTTCCCTGGGATTATGATTTTTCAGAAGAACCTTACGATGGTTTGTTTATATCAAACGGGCCGGGAGATCCCAAACAATGTGGTAAAACCATTGACAACCTGAAAAAGGCGCTTGACAGAGATACTCCTATTTATGGGATTTGTTTGGGAAATCAGTTGCTTGCCCTTGCTGCCGGGGCCAACACCTTTAAACTGAAGTACGGGCACAGGAGTCACAATCAGCCGGTAATTCTGAAAAACACGAATAAGGCTTATATTACCTCGCAAAACCATGGTTTCGCAATTGATAATACCACACTGCCCAAGGAGTGGGAACCGCTCTTCATCAATCTGAACGACCAGACCAATGAAGGGATGAAACACAAGAGCAAACCCTTCTTTTCAACCCAGTTTCATCCCGAAGCATCAAGCGGGCCCAAGGATACAGAATTCCTTTTTGATGAATTCATGGACCTTGTAGCCCACAATAAGAAATGATCTAGTCGGCATTGACTACCTCAACCCACTGACCTTTTTTCAGGGCAGAAATGCTGTTGTCGTACATGGCCTCGCAATAGGTACCTGACAGGTAATACCGTCCCAGGTAAGCAGCGTTCAGTTGCACAACAAAGGTCTTACGTTCTCCTTTGGCCAGGTCGAAATAGGTGTATATCCTGTCGTCACGAATATCCTGATACTCGGGGTCACTCAAATTTTCAGAAATCGCAGCATCAGCCAGCCGGTTGTTTCTTATTTCCCAGCCGGGAGGGAAAATCTGTGTCAAAGCCATTTGCCGGTAGCGAAAAGCCCCTGGATTATATATGCTGACTATGGCAAGAAAATCAGTTCCCTGTGGCACCCTGGAAACATCAACTGGTTTTCCGTCTCTTGTCTGGTAAGCTATACTAATATTCAGGTTGTTGCTGAATTCTTTCTCCTCTCCCGATTCCGGAATGCCCTCCATAATAATCCGGGTAAAGAGAATGGCCTTCCCGCTATTACTAATTGTAAGGGGTAACGTTTTGGCATTCCTGGGCAAAGACAGCCTGACCTGGGTTAATGGTTTGGATGAAACAACATTGATCGTTTTTCCATTAGCCAGTTTGTATGAAAAGTTCAACTTATCAGTTGCCGACCCGGTGGCAAACTTGGCTACTGCAAGCAGGCAATAGGCAGTGGTTTGTGTACTCATCCAGGATGCTGATGAAAGCGATTCGGAAATCCGTCGCGTAAGTATAGCACCCTGGGTTTGGTTGTTCATCAGAGCCATTGTTTCAAGCAACATGGCAAGATCACGTTCTTGTGAACCATAACTTGAATATAAGCCGGTATAAGGTTGTATTTCTGTGCTTTCACGACCAACCAATTCCTTAGCTACCTGCATTTGTCCGGCCAGGGCATAAGTAGCAGCCAAGCGCCACTTTGCTTGTAAGCTGAGGTTTTTAACTTCCCTGAGCCGGTTCATTGCTGCCATTTCCGGCTCCTTTGCAAGGGCCAGGGTAAACAAGCGATAGGCCTGTTCCAGATCATCCTGACGATAGGAATCATCCCGGTATTGAACCGGGCTCCATTGCCTGGCAAATTGCTTTTGCGATTTCAACCAGGAAGATTTCATTCCTGAAGGCAACGCGTAGCCCTTCTTCTCAGCCTCAATCAGAAAATGTCCTGCATAGGAACTTCCCCAGGGATCGGGGACCAGATTCCCGGGCCAATAGGCAAGTCCCCCTCCGGCGACCTGGAAGCGCTGAAGCTTACTGATTCCTGCCTTGATGTTTCTCTCAATGTCTGATTTTGAGTTTTCATCAAGTTCTACAAGATCTGTAAGAAACAGCTGGGCAAAAACTGTTGATGTAATCTGTTCAATACATCCGTGCGGATAATTGATCAGGTAGCGCAACCTCCGTTCGGCGTCAATAGGAGGAATTCCGGACACTTCCAATACAGCCCTGTTGGTATTTTCCATACCCGGTAAGGTAAAGGTGATTTCCTGCGTTTTTCCTGCCTCAACAGTATTACCGGTGAAAGTAGTCACCGGCGGATTGGCATTCCTGACATCCAACTCAATATCATATACAGCTGTATTTCTGCCACTTGTTGCTGTTACCTGAACTTTACCAATACCTGTTTTCCGGGCTGTTTTGAACTCAAACTCCACCATTTTATCGCCTGTTTGGGTAAAGGTAAGCGGCTGGGTTGTTCCGCCCTCAGAAATTAAGAATTCATTGGTTTTTACTGAAACTGAAACCTGTTTGATCTGGTTGTCCATTGCAAATACGGTAACCGGAAGTTTAACCGATTCACCGGTACCCAATACGCGGGGCAGCGTTGCAAGCACCATGAGGGGTTTTTTCACGGGTACCGTTTTTTCTGCAAAACCGTATGCTCCGTCTATTCCTGCCACTACCATAGCTCTGACAGAACCAATATAATTTGGCATCACCAGCTTGTGGCTGTTGGTCTTGCCCGCTTTAACAGTAAAAGGACCCAGGTATTTAACAACCGGTTTGAACCGGTTTGCCTTTTCAGCTGACTGGCCTCCCTTCAGTTCATCATCTCCTCCGATTCCCAGTATGCTGGTTAGTTTGCCTCCATAAGCACCGATAACCATGTCATACAGGTCCCATGACCTCACGCCAAGCGCCTCACGTGCGTAAAACAGGCTCCAGGGATCGGGCGTCTCAAACCGCGTAAGATCCAGCAGGCCCTCTTCAACAATGGCCAGGGTATAAGTCATTTCCCGTCTGCTTTTTTCGCTAACCTCTACTTTGAACTGTTGTAATGGTTCCAGATTATCTGGCATTACAATTACCGGTGATATCCGGGTCTGCGGATCTTCAACCAAAACAGGTATCACACCATAAAGCCTCATGGGCATATCATTCTCCGAACTGGCATGAGGCTGAATGAGTGTTACATGAGCGTATACGTTTGGGGCCATATCAGCAGTAATCTGGAATTTGTGCCGGATCTCCTTACCATTTGAAACAAGCCATTCTTTACTTATTATTCTTGAGCCGTTTTCAATACTCAACAGGGCATTTCCGCTTCCGCTTGTGGGAACAATGATTTCAGCAAATTCTCCTACCCGGTATTTTTCCTTATCAGAATTGAAAGTGAGCATACTGGCAGCTTCCGGGTTATCACGCATGGGTCTTCCGGCCCATCCTGGCCAGTCGATATAGATTATTTTGCCGGCAGCATGTCCGCTTACCGGATCCACTACTCTTACATAAAACCTTCCCCATTCGGGCCGGTTGATTCTGAAACTGAATTTTCCCTTCCCGTTTACTGTAGACAATTTCTTGGTTACCAACGGTTTGTTATACGTATTTCCAATATAGTCAGCAATCTCTTCTCCGGCCGACTCCCACCAGTTGCGCCAGTGCAACTTGTAAACAAAAGCCTCCAGGTTAGAGCGCGATATTGCATTACCGTTTTCATCCAAAAGAACCACATCAACCCAATGCAGGGTATCGGTGAGCAACATGCCCCGTTTGTCTCCTTCAGGAGTTTTCAATCCCACATAGGCTGAATAGGGTGAATACGGGATGGATACCCTGTCAATGCTGAAATCACCGCTCTTTTCAAAAACGCGGGTTGTGAAATTGGCATTCAGCATGCCGGGAGCCGACTGATCAACAGAAAACCTTCCGGGAATCGAAGTCTTTCCTGATTCGTCAAGATAGCCCTCATACAATTCAATTTCCTCCATGCTGAAACTTTTAGCAGGGTCGGTAAACTGAAAAGCCGGGTACTTGGCGAAAGTTGTCGGGGCTTCTGTGAGTTTTACTGCAACACGTGCTTTCAGGTTTGCCGCAATGGCACCATGGAGCCAGTTAACCTGCATTTCACCCCGGGTATCAGGTTTGGATGACGACAGTTTTTTGGTATCAAAAGTAAGGTTGATTTTAAGTCGGTTTGGCTTAACAGTCTCAATTTTAATGGTTTTATTAAATTGTGTACCCCCTACCTTGACCTTCAGGTTCCAGTTTCCGGTTAAGGCATCCGCAGAAGTGGGAATACTCCATGTGTAAAATCCATTAATCCCGGAAGTTTTTGTAATTTTTGCATATAATTGTCCTTTTGGATTGTACAATTCAAACAATACGGGGTGCATGGGAGGAAGCACTTTTTGTTTGTCTTCTAAAATGCACGACAGAAATAAGGTGTCGCCGGGTCTCCAAACACCACGTTCCCCGTAAATGAAGGCCTTTAATCCCCTTGGTATGGAAGATCCGGAAACATCAAACGCACCGAGCGATAATGAAGACCCATCATCAAGTCTCAGGTAGCCTTTCTGCTTTTCGAACCTGGCTGTCAGCAAAAAAGGTTTTTCCTTACACGGCAGTGTAACAAATCCATTTTCATCAGTAGTTCCCGATGATATCAACTGTTGCTGATAATTGAACAATGAAACTTCAGTACCTTTGATTGGCTTACTGGTAACCAGGCTGGTGATTGCACAAAACACAGTCTGGTCAGAACCCATTTTGGCAATGATTCCCAAATCAGAGGCCAAAACATTTCTTGCTACCCAACGGTTTTGTGTATAATACGATTTGGAACAGGGGTTGTCACGCTGCTCCCAATTATAATCCCCATCATAATCGTAGTAATATTCATCATAATATTCTTCATAAGAGTCCCAGTAAGAAGTCTCTGATTCCGGGTCATCCTCACTCTCTTCCTCTACAACCTCTTCTTCAGCTTCCTGTTCCTCGCAAGGATAAAGCGAATAACGTTTCTTAAAAGAGATTTCAATGCGGTATATGGCACCGGGATCCGGCTCTATGAGTTTTGCCAGATCGAGGTAAAACCGGTTCCATCTGCCCAGGTCAGCTGGAACATTACCCAGCTCAACCTTTTGTTTGTGAATGAGTCTGCCTGCTCGTTTTAACTCGTTACTTCCGTCGAGCCTGTTAACCTGAAGAAAATGACCAATGTTATTTTCAAATATCTTTATAATTTTAACATCCACCGCGTTCAGGTTCACAGCCTCAAACGGAAAAACCAGGCCTTTGGATGAGGGAAGGATGACTCCTTTGCCGATTAGCCTTACTGCAGGTTTGGGAACCTCGAACGTCAGATCGAAAGTAAAATCAGATTTCAGTTTATAGCCCATTATATTTACCAGTCCTTCCCTGATGGTAATTTTGCATGCACCATTCTGACGGGATGCCGGGAAAGCCTTGATAATATTTCCGGCAACCGAAAAATCAAGGGAGGTTCCCTGATCCAGAAAGATGAGGCCTTCAAAATTCTGGTTCTTTTTTACCGGGTCACTGAGCATGATCTGAATATATTGTTCAGGTTGTTGCACCACCTTAACATCAAGCACTTTATAATCAGACAAAGCAGGTATTTCCACTTCATATTTCCCCTGGATCTCTTTGTAATCAGGCGAAGCATCCCAGGCAATAATGACTTTACCGGCCTCTTCTTTTCTTTGTACGCTGTCTATGCGGAAATGAAATGTTCTTCGGTCTTCCCCGGTCTCCCAGACAAATTTCAGCTTTTTGTTTTCCTGGCTTACCGAAAAATACTTTTTAATACTCTCATTATCTATATAATCAGCCGTGTTAACTGTACCTTTAATACGATTCCAAACCAAATCATTTTCATTATGTGTTTGATAACCTTCATCTGTAACCGTCCATGTCTGTTGTACTATGGTAAAACTAAATTCAAAAACGGATAATTCCTTTTTAACTTTCATTACGTCACCCAGGTTAAACCGGGCCGTATAGCTTTCGCCTGACTGAAGCGGTTCAGATGGCCTGTATTCCACTGTTCTTTTGTCGACCCAAAATGCCTGTCCCTTAATGGCAGGTTTGAATTTGAATAGTCCGTCATCAGCAGGCGTATTGCCCTCCCCGGCAGCAGCACAGTCCTCTGTCAATATGATTCTTATCGTGGATTCAGATGAAATTACTCCGGAAGTAAAGGCTGCAATTTTTTCGGTAAACTCAGGATTGATGGAATCGCGGAACTTGTTTTGCTTATTACATGCGGACAGGTTTAGCAGCAGCACTGCAAGCAGCAGCCGGAAACATGAACGAAGAAGCGACTGATTTTTCATAGCAACAGTTTTAGGGTGATGTGGTGTAATATGAATTTCTTCAAGAAATGCCTTTATTGGATTCCGTTTCAATCAGGTTGTACATTTTATCGGCGCGTCTTACCTTTCGGGGTACCGGCATTGAGAACCGTTCACCTGCAATGGTCCGGTTCACCTGCTTATAATCCACTCTGATTTCCCTTATTTCCTGCTCCACCACACCTGTTGTGGGCCCCACAATCAATACCTGATCTCCTACCTGTAATGAGCCGGATTCACAAAGAAAATCAGCAACTCCGATACGTGGAAAATAGTTAATACACTTGGCTGTATACTCTTTTCTTTGAGTAGCTTTTGAGCCATAAACATGACTCCATTCGCCCAGTTTCTGACCCAGGTAATAACCATCCCAGAACCCCCGGTTAAACACGGATGACAACCTTTGTTTCCAATCCTCAATTTTTTCCTGGGTGTATGTTCCGTCAGCCACGCTGCGGATAGCCTGATCATAGCATTCACAAACAACTTTCACATATTCGGGAGACCTTGCCCTTCCCTCAATCTTCAGTACCCTGACGCCTGCATCCAGCATTTTATTAATGAAATGTATGGTACATAGGTCCTTAGGCGACATGATGTATTCATCCTGAATGTCAAGTTCAAAACCACTCTCTTTTTCCTTTACTGTGTAAGATCTGCGGCAATCCTGCAGGCATTCGCCCCTGTTGGCAGAGTGCTTGTGATGGTGGAGGCTCAGGTAACATTTACCGGAAATGGCCATACACAAGGCCCCATGGGAAAACATTTCAATCTTAACCAGATTTCCTGAAGGTCCTTTGATTTGCTCCTTTTCGATGGTATTGGATATTTCGGCAACCTGTTTCAGATTGAGTTCTCTTGCCAGCACGGCAACATCGGCATAACGGGAATAAAAGCGTAACGACTCCACGTTGCTGATGTTGATCTGCGTGGAAAGATGTATTTCCATGCCACGCTGGCTGGCATATTCAATAACTGCCTGATCTGAGGCAATAATAGCGTTCACTCCCGATTCTTTGGCCAGGTCAACCATCCTGCGCATTTCTTCCAATTCTTCGTTGTAAAAAACAACATTCATGGTGAGATAAGCTCTCTTGTTGAAATTGCGGCAAATACGCATGATCTTTTCCAGGTCACCGGAAGTGAAATTTACCGAAGAACGAGCCCTCATATTCAATTTGCCCAGGCCAAAGTATACTGAATCAGCTCCGGAACGAACAGCAGCCATAAGAGATTCAAATGATCCCACAGGGGCCATCAGATCCACATCCTCACGCCTCAACAATGTATTCAATGTATACTATGTTTATATAATGACATATACAGATTTCTGTTAACTTATTACTTGAAATATTCCTGGATGGCTCCCCAGTAATATTCGTTCCATCCTTTTTGGAATTCTTCCGCTTCGTCATCAGGAACATTTGTGTGTTCCAGAAGAATCTTGGTGCCCAGTTTATGCGATTCAAGATTAATGGTAACTATGGACTCATCGGCCTGATCACCGAAATACCATTCCTGAACAAGTTGCTTATTTTCTGTTATTTTGATATTTTTTCCTGCAATATCCCCGTCGAAAATGGAGAATTCTGTTCCTTCCCGGGCTTCCATACGGGCCGGATAACCGCTCCATAGTTCAATGGTAAACGGATTGGTGATGGCAATAAAAACTTCCTCTGGTGTTGCGTTTACAAAATAATGCTGCCTGATGGTCTTCATAAAATAAGAGTTAACTGATTGTTTTATCTGGATTTTACTTCTGGCAATGGTTTCATTTCTTACTTCTTCCGATTATTTCTTAAAATTACAAATCTCTTGAGTATTTTCGCTAATACAAAAGAAAAATTAAGTGAATCGGTGGGTAAAGGTATCGTAATAAAAACAACCGGAAGCTGGCATACCATTAAAGCCGGAAAAGAGCTAATTAATTGCCAGCTCAAAGGCACGTTCCGCACACACGGTATGAAAACCACAAATCCCATTGCTGTAGGAGATCAGGTTGATTTCGAAATTACAGATATGCAGCATGGTACAATAACGAAAATTCATGATCGCAGGAATTACATCATCCGCAAAGCTATAAATCTGTCCAAAGAAGTGCAGATATTGGCAGCCAACATTGATCAGGCGGTGCTTATGTTTACGCTGGATTACCCGGAAACGCCGCTCGAATTCATTGACCGTTTTCTGCTTTCCGCCGAAGCCTATCATATTAATTGCATCTTGCTGATCAACAAGCTGGATCTATATAAGGGGCCCTTGCTGACCCGGTTGCAGGAAGTTCATGACATTTATGAATATGCCGGATACAAGGTGGTTGACATTTCAGTTGAAACAGGCATGAATATGGCTTTGGTTGATGAATTACTTACCAACAAACTAACCCTGATCTCAGGCAATTCGGGAGTGGGTAAAAGCAGCCTGATCAACCGGCTGTGTCCGGGTCTTCAGTTGAAAACCAACGATATCTCATGGTATCACCTTTCGGGCAAGCATACCACAACCTATCCCGAAATGATCGAAATTAAAGACCAGACTTACATCATTGATTCGCCGGGTATCAAGGGGTTCGGACTTGCTGACCTGAACAGGAACGAAATAGGTTTGTATTTCACCGACATCTTCAGATTGTCAAAACATTGCCGGTTTTACAACTGCACTCACATCCATGAGCCCAACTGCGCTGTGATTGAAGCCTGCCGGCAGGGAATCCTCCATGAATCGCGTTACCGGAGTTATGTCAATATTTTCCATGACAAAGATGAAAAATACCGGACCGCCTGAGCAGGTTGTTAAAAGAATTATCGGATTTGTTGTTGTAACTTTAAGAATATTTTATACTTTGATTGCCTTAACTTCAACGGGTAAACAATGAAGAAATATACGCTTTACTTCATATTGATAACACTGATTGTCATTCTGCTCAACCTGTATTTTAACATCACCATTTTCAGAAACCAGATTTCATTTCAACATAGTATGCTTTCAGGTCAGGCCGAATCAAGTGTCAGAGAAATTGAATCGGCCCTGCTTAAATTTGAGAATGAAGTAAACGCGCTCCTCTATTCCAAAGCACTATTAAATGTTAATCTGACCAGCGACGACAGCAATCAGGAAGGACTCAGAAATCTTGAATTGCTGTTTTCCAATAACAGTAAGCTTATTAAGAATATTTACATCTATGATGTGAATAAGAACGTACTGAATATGTCGTTTAACAAGCGCAACAGGCTGCTGGTTGACCCCTACATTACCCAAAAGCAAAATGAGCTTCAGGACAAAGTACTGATCAAAAAGGTTGATGACGGCTATCAGTATATCTTTCCGATTTTTAAGGAAACCCTGCTGACCGCCAACATGGTTTTTTCGATTGACCTTCCGGAGTTTTTCGGGGAATTGTTTACCCGGTATTTTCATGATGACACCTTCTGGCAGTGGGTTGTAGACAGCAATGGAAAAACATTGTATTCAAATTTCGTTTCCGGCGCCCTGGTGAAGGATACGCTGCTTTTTAAAAACAAGGCGCTGACAGAGCAATCCGGTTTTTTTAAACACAACATCAGTTACAACAATAAGGATGAAAAGGTTTATTCGGCATTCTCCTCGCTCAACATGATGAATGACCGTTTTGGTGTGGTTTTTTCAATGAGAAAATCTTTTATTTTCGATCTGATACTGAATAAAGTAATTATATCGGGAATTTTAAGTACCCTGATCATGCTTCTGTTTCTTTTGATTCTGCTGGGTAAAATGGGGAAAAGTCTTTCGCTGAAAGAGAAAACAAAAACGGAACTGACCAACCTGCAATCAATTTTCGACAATCTACCTGTGGGTATTATAGTGATTAACCAGGAACAGCAGGTGATAATAATCAATCAGACGGCCCGTGAGATGCTTTTAATGACACAGGATGAGTCGCTTGTGGGTAAAAATGTAACCGACAGGTTCATGCTCTCCAAAGATTATTATGATTCAGGGACCGACAATTCTTTTGATTCAAACCAATTTGTCATATACAGGCATGAAGGAGAAGAGGTTGCTGTTTTTAAAAAGGATCTCCCCTACATCATCGATAATGAAGAATTTCTTTTGAGTGCATTTGTTGATGTAACTCCCATTGAAAAGGCCAGGAAGTACGAGGCTGCTTCCAACACGGCCAAATCAGAGTTTCTTGCCAAGATGAGCCATGAAATCCGGACACCCATGAATGGAATCATCGGAATGACTGAAGCTTTGGATCAGGAACACCTCACTCCCAATCAAAAGGAATATGTTCATATTGTTAAGCGCTCAGCTGACGTATTGCTGACGCTTATTGATGATATTCTGGACTTCTCAAAAATTGAAGCGGGCAAGATGCAGCTTGAAGAAATTCCCTTCAAACTGCGTGAGGAAGTAAAATTGTCCGTTGATTTGTTCAAACCAATTATTGAGGACAAGAAGCTGACCCTGTCGCTAAAAATTAACCCGGACGTTCCGGAAAATATCATTGGTGATCCTTTCAGACTGCGTCAGGTGCTTTCCAATTTAATCAGCAATGCTGTTAAATTTACTCATGAAGGTGAAATTTCAGTTGGTGTAGAATTGGAAGAAGAATATAACAACAACCTGACCCTGCTTTTCTACGTGGAAGATACCGGTGTTGGCATTCCCCGAAACAAAATTGAAAGCATATTCAATTCATTCACACAAGCTGAAGATTCTACATCCAGGAAATACGGCGGATCGGGTTTGGGAACTACTATTGCAAAACAACTTGTGACGCTCATGCATGGAGAAATTTGGGTACAAAGTCCTTCTTCGATTACCAAAAAGACGGCTTATCCAGGTTCCAGGTTCAGCTTTACTATTGAGGTTTATTCCAATGAAAAGATTCTGAAACCCTTGCAACTGGAAAAGATCAATTCCTTCTCTCAGGTTAATGTTCTGATTATTACGGGTCATCATCAAAGTAATTCGCGCCTGATCAGATTTTGCGAGATACAGAAGTTTCATTATGAAATTTTTGATTACCTCCCTGAAAACATGAATAAATTTGAAGTTCAGCTTCGGGAAAACCAAATCCCCTATCACATGCTCATAATCCTGGATGACCCTGAAATGAATGGCTTTCTGCTGGCAAAAAAACTTCAGGAAAACGGGTTATCGGATCATTTTCTCATTTTAATGATCAGTTCGAATCATAAATCGGAGAATTATGTTCAGTCCAAACGCTTCGGTGTTGATTGTTACTTCCCCGAGCCCCTGGAACAATCTGATTTGATGAATTGTCTTTATGATACATTCCCCAATGTGGAAATGAATGCTACCGAAATTTTGCAGGTAATAAAGCCCAATCTGGCAATTCTTGTAGCAGAAGACAATGAAATTAACATTCGGGTGGCTCAAACCATTTTCTCAAATCTTGGTTTTAAAATCGATGTGGCAAAAAACGGGAATGAAGCCATTGAAAAAGCAAAATCCAAAAATTATGACCTGATTTTTATGGATTTGGTAATGCCGGAACGAGATGGCATTCAGGCTACTGTTGAATTGAGGGGTTTGGGTTACCAGATGCCCATCATTGCCATGACTGCAACAGCCAGTTCAAAAACCAAATCCAGGGCCATTGCTTCAGGGATGAACGATTACATAACAAAACCTGTAAAAATAGAATCCCTCAGGAACACCCTGATCAAATGGATTGCCTGACAATTTATTGGCAGAATTTCTAGTGGGCTTCAAGCCAGTTATTACCGGTACCTATATCAACAACCAGTGGAACTTCCAGGTTCATTGCCTGTTCCATTTCATGCCGCACCAATTTTTCAATACTTTCGAGTTCATCCCTGAATACATCAAAAATCAGTTCATCATGTACCTGAAGGATCATTGTGGTTTTAAAACCATTACGTAATTTACGCTGGATGTTAACCATGGCGAGTTTGATAATATCGGCTGCAGAACCCTGAATTGGAGCATTTATTGCATTGCGCTCAGCCACCCCACGGACAATGGCATTTGATGAGTTGATATCTGGTAAATATCTTCTTCGGCCCATAATGGTTTCGACATATCCCTTTTCTCTGGCCTGCATTATGGCATTGTTCATATACTCCTTAACCTGTGGAAACGAGTCGAAATACCCCTGAATGAGAGTTGAAGCATCACTGCGTGAGATGTTCAGGCGTTGGGATAATCCGAATGCAGAAATTCCGTAAATGATGCCAAAGTTGGCAGTTTTCGCACTGCTCCTCATGGATGGCGTCACTTCATTTTCAGGAACCTTGAATACTTTCGCAGCTGTTGAAACGTGAATATCTTCGTTATTACCGAAGGCGGCAATCATATTTTCATCTTTGCTCAGGTGTGCCATCAACCGCAGTTCAATCTGCGAGTAATCCGCTGATAACAGCACCTTACTTTCATCCGAAGGAATAAAGGCCTTGCGTATTTCCTTACCACGTTCATCGCGTATGGGAATATTCTGCAGGTTGGGGTTTCGTGAACTGAGTCTTCCCGTACTTACCCAGGCCTGATCAAAAGAAGAATGGATCTTTCCCGAGCGCTTATCAATCAATACCGGCAGTGCATCAACGTAAGTATTTAGTAATTTCTGGAGACCCCGGTATTCCAATATCATATTCACAACCGGGTGTTTATCCACAAGTTTCTGCAATACTTCTTCACTTGTTGAAAATTGTTTTGTCCTGGTTTTTTGGGTTCCATCAGCAATTTTCATTCTTTCAAACAAGATTTCGCCCAACTGCTTTGGTGAGTTGATGTTGAACTGAATTCCTGCAGCATCATAAATCGAAGATTCGATTCCCGAAATTTCCTTTTGAAGAACACCGGAGTATTCCTTCAGGCTGTCCCGGTTGATCCGGAAACCGGAACGCTCCATCTCAGCAAGTACGCGGACAAGCGGCATTTCCGCATCCATTGCAAGTTGCCACAATTTTCTGCTTTGCAGCTCATCCTTGAGAATCAAATACAACTGCCATGTAATATCGGCATCTTCACCAGCGTATTCCTTAATTATGTCCAGATCAACATCACGCATATTTTTCTGGCCTATTCCCTTCTTTCCGATGAGGTCCTCAATGGGCACCATCTTATATTTCAGGTATATTTCAGCCAGGTAATCCAGGTTGTGTTTTAAATCAGGCTGAATGAGGTAATGGGCGATCATGGTATCAAACAATTCACCCTCCACCGCAATGCTGTAGTTCATCAGCACCTGAATATCAAACTTGAGATTCTGTCCCACTTTTCGTATCGCAGCATTCCCGAAAACAGGCCTGAATCGGTTTAGAAGTTGGTCCGCCTGATCCTTTGGTACCGGCACATAGTAAGCCTCATGAGGTGAAAAGGAAAACGACATGCCTACCATTTCTGCTGCCCACGTATTCAAACCCGTTGTTTCCGTGTCGAAACAAAACTCCTGCTGGTTTGCCAATAAGTGTAACAAGTTGTTCAGCTGTTCCTCATTTGCAACAAGATGATAATTATGCGGTACAATACTGATTGAATTGAGTTTTGCTGTATATTCCGACTCTGATGCAGGTACTTCAGCAAACAAACTTCCCTGAACCGGTGCAGGAGCAGAAGTTTTGAGTATTCTACCCAGGAGCGTTTTGAATTCAAGATCTGTAAAAAGCTCCTTTAATTTTGTTTCATTACTTTTCTGAACCTGCAAATGGTTGATATTTAGTTCGAACGGCACATCGGTAACAATTTTAGCCAGTTGGTAAGAAAGATTGATTTGTTCCCGATGGGTGATCAGGCTTTCCCTTTGTTTAGGCTTCAGTTCAGCAACGTGATTGAGCAGATTTTCAAGCGTTTTGTACTTGCTGATTAATTCTTTTGCCGTCTTCTCTCCTATTCCCGGAGCGCCGGGAATGTTGTCAGAAGAATCTCCCCACAGCGCCAGCACATCGGTGACACTGGAAGTATCGTCAACGCCAAAAAAACTCCTGACTTTTGCAGCGTCAACCAATTCATACTCACCTGCCGATTTAGCAGGTTTAAGCATAAATGTTTGTTCATTGACCAATTGCATGTAATCCTTATCAGGAGTAACCATTATTGTAATAAGTCCGGCCTTCTCTGATTTTCGCGCCAATGTTCCGATCACATCATCCGCTTCGTAGCGGCTTACTTCAATTACCGGAATGTTAAAGGCTTCAACTATGGATTTGATCCACGGAATTGATTTTCTGATTTCTTCCGGAGTTGCAAGTCGGTTTGCCTTATACTGATCGTACATTTCATGCCTGAAAGTAGGTGACGGCGGATCAAAAACCACCGCAGCATATTCAGGGTTTTCACGCTTTAAAATGTCCATGAGCGTTGTTGTGAAACCATATATAGCTGAGGTATTCACTCCTTTTGAATTGATCATCGGCCGGTTGATAAATGCGTAAAATGCCCTGTAAATGAGAGCATAAGCATCAAACAGAAAAAGGCGTGGTTGTTTTTCCATAAATAAAAGATAAAAAAATCCGGAAGCACATCCCGGATTTAATGTTATTCAATACACAACATTTCAACATGTACATTTACGAACACATTCAATAATGCTGCTTAAATGCTCATTTTTAATATAGTAAAAAGTGTTTTTACCGTCTCTTTTAGAGCCCAATATACCTTTGTCTTTTAAAATACCCAGGTGATGCGATGTGGTTGACTGCTCGATATTCAGGTGCTCGTGAATTTCAGTAACATTCAATTGTTTGCCGTCATCGAGATACTTGATTATGGCAATGCGCATGGGATGTGCAATTGCTTTCAGAAGGTTAGCCGCTTTTTCAAGCTGCTCTGCGGTAAGACCTTCAAGTTTCATGGTCTTCGTAATTATTTAGTAAAAAAGTAAAGTTAGCAGAAATACTTGAAAATGAATATCCGGTTAATGAATAATAGTGACCTGGAATTGCATAATATAATAAACTCCTCCTTGCATTCTGATTACCTGATACATATTCCTCTTTATAAGTATAACCAGATCACAACTATCCGTTTGCCTGTCTGCAAAAATCAGAGAGATCAATTGAGCTGCTTTTGACAAAAAGATAATTGCTAACTTTGAAATTACAATTGACAAGGAATGGCAGAACTAGAAAAAGTAAAGCGCCACATTGCGGATGAGCTCAAATTCTTTGAGGGTTTCTTTCATGCTGAAATGAAAACCCGGGTGTCTCTCCTCAATATAATCATGCAATATCTATTACGACGCAAAGGAAAGCAAATGCGCCCCATCCTTGTTTTTCTTACTGCAAAGCTCTTTGGCAAACCCAATGAGTCCACCTATACCGCAGCTGCATTAATCGAAATTCTGCATACAGCCACACTAATCCATGATGATGTTGTGGATGAGTCAAATGAAAGGCGCGGTTTCTTTTCAATAAACGCAATCTGGAAATCAAAAATAGCCGTGCTGCTGGGTGATTTTCTTTTAGCTAAAGGTTTGCTGCTGGCAATAAACAAAAAGGAATATGAAATACTTGACCTGGTTAGTAATGCCGTTAAGGAAATGAGCGAAGGAGAATTGATGCAGATTCAAAAATCCAGAAAACTCAATATTTCTGAACCCGAATACTTTGAAATAATTCGGAAAAAAACCGCTACACTCATTTCCAGTTGCAGCGCTTGCGGAGCCCAATCCATGAAAACACCGCCGGAAATTGTTACTAAAATGCGTTACTTCGGAGAATTATTGGGAATTGCCTTTCAAATAAAAGACGATTTACTTGATTATCAGGTTAATAGCCTTACGGGCAAACCCATTGGAAACGATATCCAGGAAAAGAAACTGACTCTGCCCCTTATTCATGCATTGGAGCAAGCCGGTTCGGCAGAAAAGCGAAGAATTCTTAAAATAATGAACAATTCAACGGATAAGAGTTCGCAAAAGGTTCGCATTTTGACAGACTTTATAGTTAGTCATAAAGGGCTTACCTATGCCGAAATGAAAATGAAGGAATATGCTTCCCAAGCATTAAACGAACTCAATGAGTTCCCGAATATGGAAATTCGTGAAGCACTTACCGAATTTGTCAATTACACTATTGAACGTAACAAGTAGCGCCTGACTAACTATTTGCAAAATAGTTCAAAATCATCTTTGCAGCTCGTTCGCCTACAATACTCCTGATCTGATCAGCATCCATCTGGCTCAGTTGTTTCATGTCAATCCCAGCCTGTTGCAATTTCAAGAGCGTTACTTGGCCAACGCCCTTTATATCAAGCAATTGCGAATGAAGTTGCGATTGACTTCTCTTTTTCCGATGAAAAGTAATTCCAAATCTGTGCGCTTCATCTCTCATTCTTTGAATGAGACGTAAACTGCCTGAAACTTTATTCAAATATAAGGGAACTGAATCCTCGGGCAGATAAATTTCTTCAAGTCGTTTGGCAATACTGATAATGGCTACTTTATCATATACCCCGATAGATTTCAAGCTTTTCACTGCAGCATGCAATTGGCCCTTCCCCCCATCAATGATAACCAAATCAGGAAGTGGCTGATTCTCATCAAGCATACGCCGATACCTTCTACCAACAACTTCTTCCATAGATGCATAGTCATCCGGTCCACTAACTGTTTTAATATTAAAATGCCTGTATGAACTTTTATCTGGTTTTCCATTCTTAAATACCACACATGATGCCACCGCTTCGGTTCCCTGTATGTTTGAATTGTCAAAACATTCAATATGGACAGGTATTTTCTTCATCCTGAGATCTTCCTTCAATTTAACCAACACCTGGTCCTCCTTTTCAGTCCATTTGTCTTTTGATCGCAAGGCTTGTTTGTCATTTCTATATGAAGTAGCATTTCTGAGTGAAAGATCCAAAATATGTTTCTTATCTCCTTTGAATGGAATTGTACATTTTATTCCGTCAATAATCATATCTGGAACAAATGGAACTATGATTTCTTTTGCTGTGCTTTTGAAACGCTTGCGCAAATCAAAAATTACTGTCCCAAGTATTTCACTTTTGTCTTCTGACAGGCGTTTCACTATTTCTGTATTGTGGGCCTGAACGATGGCTCCGTTTACTATTTTCAAAAAATTTACATAGGAAAATTCATCTTCATCAACCATTGAAAAAACATCTATATCCCCCATCTTAGGGTTCACAATGGTTGATTTCCCCTGAAATCGTTCCAAAATTTCTATCTTATTCTTTACAATTTCTGCTTGTTCAAAGAAAAGTTGTGCAGCATAATGAGCCATTTTGCTCTTTAAATGCCTGATCACAGTATGCATCTGCCCCTTAAGAATCTCGTGAATCTGCTCAATCGACTGTTCATATTCTTCTTCACTTTGAAGTCCTTCACAGGGAGCCAGACAATTTCCCATATGAAATTCAAGGCACCTTTTGAACTTGTGCTTTTCAATATTAACTTGTGAAAGCAGATAATTGCAATTTCTGAGTTTGAAAAGTTGCCTGATCAGCTCCAAAAGCGTCTTCACCATCAGGCCCGATGTGTAGGGGCCATAATAGATGGAACCATCCTCTACAAAATTTCGGGTCATGTAAACCCGGGGAAAAGGCTCTCTTCTGACTACAATCCAAGGATAGGTTTTATCATCTTTAAGCAGGATGTTATACCTGGGCTGATATTCCTTAATCAAGTTGTTTTCCAACAGTAAGGCATCCGACTCATTTTCGACCAGAATGTATTTAATGTCATTTATCTTTCTCAGCAAGGCACCCAATTTATAATTGCCAACTTCTGTAGAAGAAAAATAGGAGGAAACCCGGTTTTTCAGATTCTTCGCTTTGCCAATATAAATGATTTCTCCGGCATTATTGAAAAATTGATATACGCCCGGTTTTCCAGGTAACTTGCTGACTAAATTTGTTAAATAATCCTTCTCTACCATGCAAACCTAAATATAAAGAATTGATGCCCCATTTCATTCTATCGAAATAAACCAAAATAAAGCAAAAATGACGCACTTACATCAAAGAAATTGTTAATATGAAGTGGATAACTCAATGATATTGAAGAGAATTTTAGCAATTGTTCCACGTGGAACAATTATAAAACGCTCTAATCCTTTGTTATCTACCCATATAGAGCAATAACACATTGATATCGCTCGGAGAAATGCCCGAAATTCTTGCAGCTTCGCCCAATGTTTGGGGTTTGTACTTCTTTAACTTGAATCTGCCTTCAGTTGAAATAGAATGAAGTGAATCATACTCTACTCCATTGTCAATTCTAATGCTGTTTAATCTTTCTATCTTTTCGGCCAACAACTTCTCCCGCTCAATATATCCTTTGTACTTACATTCTACTTCTACAGCCTCCAGAAGATCGATTTCAAAATGCTCACCTTCAAAAAAATCAGGCTGTGCAGACCTCACAATATCCAGCAAATCAATTATAGAAACTTGCGGTCGTAACAAAAGCTCTTCATATTTCACTTTCTGTTTGATTTCATTCGTACCTCTAGCTCTCAGTAAAGTGTTTGCTTCATCCGGAGAAAGTCGTGTATCCTTAAAATACTTCATCAGTTTCTGCCGCTGACGCAATCGCTCAAAATACCTTACTTTTCTTTCTTCGTTGGCAATTCCTAATTCAATTGCCTTAGGTGTAAGACGAAAATCAGCATTATCCTGTCGCAACAAAATCCGATACTCGGCACGCGAAGTAAACATTCTGTAAGGTTCATCAACACCCTTTGTAATGAGGTCATCAATCAAAACGCCAATATAGGCATCATTTCTCGCAAGAACCAGGTCCGGCTTTCCTGAAATTTTCAATATTGCATTAATTCCTGCCATGAGACCCTGGGCTGCAGCCTCCTCATATCCAGTTGTTCCATTAATCTGACCTGCAAAAAACAGGTTTGAAACATTCCTTGTCTCCAAACTGTGTTTCAGCTGTTCGGGGGGGTAATAGTCATACTCAATGGCATAGCCCGGTCTGAAAATCTCTACCTGTTCCAAACCCTTAATTTTTCGTAAAGCCTGGTATTGAACATGAAGAGGCAAGGAAGAAGAAAACCCATTCAAATAATACTCAGCTGTATTCCATCCTTCAGGTTCCAAAAACAATTGGTGTCTATCGCGTTCTCCAAAAGTCACAATTTTTGTTTCAATACTGGGGCAATACCTGGGGCCAATACTTTTTATGGTTCCATTATATAATGGCGAATCAGTGAATCCTTTTCGAAGTTCCTCATGAACGTCATCATTTGTATAAGTAATGTAACAACTGAGTTGTTTCTCAGGAAGTCTGGTCTCAAGATATGAGAATCTTCTGATATCAGCATCCCCCTTTTGCTCATCCATCAAATCAAAATTGATGGTTCTTCCGTCTACCCGTGCCGGTGTACCCGTCTTCATTCTGCCCGATCGGATGCCAAAAAGTAAAAGCTGTTCAGTAATACCCCCTGAAGCAGGTTCTGAAATGCGTCCGCCCGGCATCTTCACCTTTCCAACATGCATCAGCCCGTTTTCAAAAGTACCCGTTGTCAAAATAACAGCCTGAGCACTAAAATCAGCTCCCATTATAGTTCTTACACCACAAACCCTTTCGTTTTCAAACTTCAGTTCATTAACCGAATCCTGCCACAAATGGATATTTTTATTGTTCTCAATAGCTTTTCTCCATTCTGCACTGAACACCATTCGGTCGCACTGGGCTCTAGGACTCCAAACAGCAGGCCCTTTGGAGCGATTCAGCATTCTGAACTGTATCATGGAAAGGTCTGTAATGATACCGGACATTCCTCCTAACGCGTCTATTTCCTTGACTATCTGACCTTTAGCTATTCCTCCCATAGCAGGATTACAGGACATTTGGCCCATTTTTGTCATGTCCATGGTAATCAACAGCACCTTAGCACCCATTACAGCAGCAACATGCGCAGCCTCGCAACCTGCATGACCTGCACCCACGACAATGATGTCATATTTTTCGTTAAGCAAGAAAACTCAGTTTTTGTTTACAATTCGCAAAGATACGTATCTTCTTTCTTTCTCATGATTCGAATTTCATCCTCACTCGTATCATTGTATCCCACCAAATGAAGTACACCATGAATAATTACGCGAAGTAATTCTCTTTCAAAAATACTCTTATACTTACGGGAATTGATTTCAACCTGATCAAGACTGATCAGCAGATCTCCGGAAACCACATTTTTTTTACAGTAGTTAAATGTAATAATGTCCGTATAATAACTATGATTCAGAAACTTTTGATTGACCTCAAGTATAGCCGGGTTGCCGGTAAATGTAATGTTTATTTCTCCTAACTTCTTTTCCTCTTTCCTTAACAGGTTTTTGATCAGCCTTTCTACAACAATCGCATCAACAATTGCCTTTTTCTTATAAACATCATAAAAATAATTAATCTTCAAGCTTTACTTAATATTAAACTCAAGTTCAACAGTAGCTCCGTTCCTAGTAAACACAATATGATCTGAGAGCTTTTCCATAAGGAAAATACCTCTTCCATTAACATTTTCTATATTTTCCGGGGCAGTGGGGTCGGGCACATTCTTATAGTCGAAACCATTTCCTTCATCATCAATCTTAATTCTAAGCTTCTTCTCATCAATTTCTACTGCAATATTCACATTCTTGTTTTCATCCAGCTTATTTCCGTGCAAAATGGCATTATTTGCAGCTTCAAGTGCAGCAATAAGAATATTTCCATATACATCTGCACTTATATTGTATTCGGTAGATAACTCGTCTATCAGCTTCTCTACCTTTCTTAAATTCTCAATTTTTGAGGCTACTTTAAGACTTCTTTTCATCACCAGGGTTATTTCAGTTCATTTTATATACTCAATAAAACTTCTTTTGTTACTCTTTTAGGAAAGTTTTATGCTAAATTATTAAAAAAACCAATTCAATTTATAAAGGAGCCAGCCACAATTCCGGATCTCTTCTTTCAGTTTCTTTCCATATCTGAAAATACAAGACCGTTTCCTTTGTATTATTATTTGTAAAAACCCTGCCGATGTTTTCCTTAATATCCACACTTTGTCCGGCTTTTACGCTCACATTGATTAAATTGTGGTATAGCGAATAGAATTGACCATGCTTAATAATAACAGTAAAGTTTTCACCCGGAATTGAAAAAACTCTTGAAACAACACCTTTAAATATCGACCTGGCAGACTCCCCGGCACCAGTTGCTATGTAAATCCCGTCGTTTCGCACAGTAACAGACTTATAATCGGGATGCTGATGCTCACCATACTGACCCGTAATCACCCCCTTTTGGGTTGGCCAGGGAAGTCGTCCGGCGTTCTTTTCAAAGTCGCTTGAAATAATTTTCTCAGCAGGGGTCATCCTTTCCTTTGACCCCGAAGATTTTATTTTTTTCCGCTCTTCATCAATAATCTTTTTCAACTCATTTTCAAGCTTTTTAGCTGTTTTCTCCTTATTTCTTATTTCCTCCTCAATTTCTTTTTGCTTTTTTTTAAGTTGGTTTACTAAATTTTTCTTCTGATTAACTTCCTGCTGAATGATGAGCGTTTCCTTCTTTGCCTTCTTTGCCAACACATCTTTCTCCCCCTTAAGCCGCTGCAATTCATTAATCTTCATTAAATAGTCGGCTCTTAACCCATTTAATTCACCATGTTTCTTTCTCAAATAGCTGTTAAACAATTTAATAATTCTAATTCTCCGGTAAAGCTGATTCAGATTCTCGGAGGCCAGAAAATACATCATTACAAACTGTTTACTCTGATTTTTATAACCATTGAGAATCATCTTAGCATAAAGTTGTTTCAGCTTTTCTATTTCCTTTTCAACACCGTAAATAGTCATCTGGTTCCCCTCAATGGCTTGATCTAAAACTGACATCTCAACTTCAACCCCAACTAAAAACTCCTTTCTCTTGTTTAATTTATGGTTAATCAGGGATACTTCATTCAGCGACTCCTTTGTTTTTCCCTGCGTTTCAATCAGTAATTTATTTGCATATTCAATTTCCTGTAACGTCTTATCCCGGTTTTCCCTAATCTTTTTAGCATTATCCTGGCCAAATAGCTGACATGAGAATAAAACAGACCACAAACCTATAACAAAAAGAATTCTCATTGTGTTAAATATCACTGTTTCATCATTATTGCATTAATCCTATTTTCAGCATCTTGTCTTTCAGTGCCCTGAAGCAATGTAATTGCCTTCTTATAATAAATCAAAGCCTTATCATATATTCTTGCTTTTAAAAAAATCTCTCCGGCGTGCAGCAATATTTCACTATTTTGATCACCACTGTGGTTCAGTGCAAGGGTAATGTATCTTTGTGCTTTCGAAATCTTTTTCATCCTAAAAAGGATCCAGGCATAGGTATCCAGATAGGTGGCATTTTCAGGTTCTACTTTTAAAGTTTGCCGGCTCATTTTACGGGCAACTTTTAATCTCTCTCCTCGCACTGAAAGGTAATAGGCATAATTGTTTCTGATAACAATATTAACCGGATCTATCAACAAGGCCTTCTCAAAGGCATCATCAGACTTGGCATATTCACCAAGATTCCGGTATGAATCGGCCAGCAAATTATAAAACTGAACTTTCATTGCACTGTCCGTAACAATACTTAATCCTCTGTTTAAAGAAACAAGAGCCTCACTAAATTTCTTTAGATCGTTCTTTGCGGATCCGTTAAACAAATAAATCAATGGCCTGTCTGTAAAACTTTTAAGCCCTTCTTCTGAAAATAAAAAGACACTATCGCTCTTGCCTAAAATATTCAAGGTATACAACAACTGTTCAAGTGCCAGATAATTCCTTCTATCAAGTTCATAAACCCTTATTAATACGGCTGTTGCCCTCTTGTAATTTCTTTGGCGAATTTGTAAATCGGAATAAACAGATAAAGCACGTATATCATTGGGATATTCCTTCAGATATGCGTTTGCAATTGTATCTAAAATGGGCCTATTCAAATCAAATACTTCCTTATTCTGTATTAATTTCAAAAAGTATTCAGACTTCTGCAGGACAGTAGTTTTTTTGTCCTTCATAGTTTCCAGTAATACATCCCTCGCATTAACAGTATCGTGCAATTCAAGCAGAAATTCAGCATAGGAATAAGAAACCATAGGCTCTGATTTATATTCAGGATATATTCTGCTGTAATACTTTGCTGCAGAGTCTGCCTGACTTCTTCCCCGGTAAAACTCAGCCAGCATTCCAGAAACAACATAATCTGATGTATCCAATGAATAAGCCTTATTAAGACTGCCCAGAGCTTTATCTGACAACCTCATGCTTTCATAAATTTGATATCTCTTTAATGATACCTCCTTTGAAGTACCAATTTTTCTTTCTATCAGATCCAAATACTTCATTGAACTATCCAACCTGCCCAATTCTTCATTTAAACCCGCAATATTCATCAGGTAAGAAGGATTATTCCCGTCAAGTAATAAGAGTTGCTTTAAAACAACAACAGCGCTATCTTTCTTCCCTTCGATTTGATAAATATTGGCAAGCCCCTGGAGATACCACTTATTGGATTTATCAAATGCAACAGCCTTTTTTGCATGCTCCAGTGCCAGCAAATTATTACCGGCATTCAGAAAAATTCGTGACAACTGATAGTGCGGAGCGCCGCTAGAAGATTTGATTCTCAGGCATTCGTTATACAGATTAACAGCCTGTATATAATTGCCGGTCATAAAGTAACGAGTTGCTTCAGTAAAAGCAAAGTAATAGTCCTGCTCGCTTCTTTCCACGTTAGGTCTTAAAACACGCGAAACCTCCTGTGCAAATGAAGTATTACCAAACAGATTAAAACTGAGTACAATTAAACAATATAAGAATATCTTTCTCACGTTTTGCATAAATAAAATTTAGGATCCTGTATGACCAAAACCGCCACTTCCTCTTTCTGTTCCATTAAGTAAATCTGTTTCAATCCATTCCACCTTCTCATGTCTTGAAACAATCATTTGACAAATGCGTTCACCATCATTAACCAGAAAATCATCATTTGAAAGATTTACAAGTATCACTCCAATTTCCCCCCGGTAATCAGCATCAACCGTACCCGGACTATTTAATACAGTAATTCCCTTTTTTAGAGCCAGTCCGCTTCTTGGCCTGATTTGGGCCTCGAATCCTTCCGGCAATTCAATAAACAATCCTGTTGGTATTAACGCCCTTTCCAAAGGTTTCAGTAAAACCGGCTGATCCAGGTTGGCAAAAATATCCATGCCGGCAGACAACATCGTTGCGTAAGACGGACATGCATGTTTCGATCTGTTAACAATCTTTACTTTCATTTTTTCCCAAAAATACGTTAAATAGATTTTCCCTTTTATTGCAAATGAATACATAAACAGCAACAAAAACCAGGCCTATTGCAATATTAACATATTCTTTATCCGTTCTTAACGCAATCCCAACAAAATAAAAGCCGAGGGCCAGTACCATGTAGAAAACTATCTTTCCAAGGTCATAATTAACCATGTAAAACCTTTGACCAATCAAATAAGTGAGACTCAGCATAACAAAATTACTGACCAGATGAATCCAGGCACAGGCATGATAACTGTATAAAGGAATCAGTAAAATATTCATCACAATGGTAACCAACGCTCCCAGGCTGGTAATATAAACCCCATAAATAGTATGTCCGGTAATTTTATACCACATGTTCACGTTAAACAACATACCCACAAATACGTTAGCCATCAAAACAACAGGAACAATACTAAGGCCTTCGTAATGTTTGCTGTCTATAAACAACTTAAAAACATCAATGCCCAGTGCAACCACCAGGAAAATTACCATTAGAAAAATAGTGAAATACTTGAGCACATTGGCATAAACAACCTTTGAATCGGAACTTTTAGTCATATTAAAGAAAAAAGGCTCAGCGGCATAGCGGAACATTTGTACAAAAAGTGTCATAAGAACAGCAATCCTATAATTGGCGCCATAAATTCCTATTTCGTACAACGGATTCAATCCCTCTGGCGTGAAAGACCTGAGCAAAATACGGTCAATCGTTTCATTAAAAGTGCCTGCAAGACCTGCAACTAAAAGCGGGAGTGAATAGATAAGAAGTTTCTTAAGCAACACCAAATCAACGCTCCATTTAAGCCGGTAGTGATCTTTGAGCATCAAAATAAGAACGACAAAACTAGCCAACAGGTTTGATATGAAAACAAATCCAACACCAACAGACTGAATTTTTTGAACATACCATGCTGATTTTGAAATATGCTGAATTCCAGGAAGTGCTTCAAGAAACAGAAAAACAAAAAATATGGTAACAACAACATTGATAATTTTCAAAGTCGCAAATCTCCGCACCTTGTTTTCAATCCGCAATTTCGCAAATGCTATAGATGTAATGGCGTCTAAAGAAAGAGTAAGCCCCAGATAAAGGATATATTCAGGATTGCCTTTATAACCAATTAATACCGCGATACTTTTATTAAAAAGTAAGATCAGTAAAAAAAACAAAACAGAAGTACTGATGACAGAAATAAGAGCCGTGGAATAAACCGCGTTGTTTTTCTCTTTTCCAACAGAAAATTTAAACAAGCCGGTCTCCATGCCATAAGTAAGAATAATCAGTAAAATGGCAACATAGGCATAGAGTTCAGTAATCATACCAAACTCCTCAATGGAAAATCGTCTGGTGTAATAAACTGTCAATACCGCATAATTCAGCAACCTCGGTACCACATTACCCAAACCGTAAATTACAGCCTGACCGCCCAGCTTTTTATAAGGATTCAAAGAAGTAAAATTTGTATCAAACGATTAATCAGGACAAAATATTTTATAATTTCACACGCTATTATAGCGTAAATATATTTCAAAAAACCACGCTTCATGAAAAACAGCAAATTACTTTTTTTAGCGCCAGTAGTTATTTTATTAACCTTTATCCTCTCTATGAACAGCAAAGCCCAAACAAGTATAGTTCTGCAAACTACTGCAGGAGATATAAAAATTATTCTTTATGATGATACCCCAAAGCATAAAGAAAACTTCATCAAACTGGTTAAACAGGGGTATTATGACGGGTTACTCTTCCATCGTGTTATTTCAGATTTCATGATCCAGGCTGGTGATCCCAACTCACGTAACGCTCCTTCCGGTAAGATGCTTGGTGAAGGCGGACCTGGCTATACAATTCCGGCTGAATTTTCAAACAAACACTTTCATAAAAACGGAGCTATTGCCGCTGCCAGATTGGGGGACGCCATGAATCCGAAAAAAGAGTCATCAGGTTCACAATTTTATATTGTGCAGGGACAAGTATTGACAAATCCCCAGCTTGATTCCTATGTCAGTTCCAGAAAGCATGAACCTTTTACTCCGGAGCAACGTAATGCCTACACCACAGTTGGCGGTGTACCGCATCTTGACAATGCCTACACTGTTTTCGGGGAAGTGACAGAAGGTTTTGATATTGTTGATAAAATAGCTACAGCACAAACAGATCAACGCAATCGTCCCGTTTCTGATATTAAAATACTAAAGGCCTATATTGCCGAATAAAGAATAGAAAAATGAACGACCGCATTGCAAAATACTCCGGGGAAATAGAAAAATTCCAAATTACCAATAGCGAGGAACTAGAAAGCTTCAGACTGCAATATTTAAGCAAAAAGGGACTTTTCGCTGTGCTCTTTGAAGAATTTAAAACGTTACCGCCCGAAATCAAAAAAGCTACCGGTCAGCATTTGAATCTTCTTAAAGAAAAGGCCGCAGCAAAATATCAGGAGTTTAAAGATACGCTTGCAGACTCAGCCAAGGAATTTTCCGGAGATCTGACCTTGCCATCAGAACCCTTAGCAAGAGGTTCACGGCATCCTGTTTCTTTAATCAGAAGAGAAATAGTTTCTATTTTCTCTAAAATTGGTTTTACGGTAGCCGAAGGACCAGAAATTGAAGATGACTGGCACGTATTCTCAGGATTGAATTTTCCGAAAGAGCATCCGGCCAGGGATATGCAGGATACATTCTTTATTGAAAAGCATCCCGACATACTGCTGAGAACACATACTTCTTCTGTTCAGGTTCGTGTGATGGAAAACACAGCTCCGCCCATTCGAAAAATCTTTCCCGGTCGTGTTTTTCGAAATGAAGCCATATCTGCACGGGCCCATTGCATATTTCATCAAATAGAAGGCTTGTATATTGATGAAAATGTGTCCTTTGCAGACCTGAAGCAAACACTCCTGTTCTTTGCCCGTGAAATGTTCGGCGAAAAAACGCAGATCCGCTTAAGACCCTCATTTTTCCCATTTACCGAACCTTCGGCAGAAATGGATGTATCATGTACCATTTGCGGTGGAACCGGCTGTAATGTTTGCAAACACACAGGCTTTCTCGAAATTCTGGGGTGCGGTATGGTCGATCCCAACGTACTTGAGGCTTCTTCCATCGACAGTAAAAAATATACCGGATTTGCTTTTGGGATGGGAATTGAACGAATAGCAATGCTTAAATACCAAGTCAACGATCTTCGTTTGTATTTTGAAAACGATGTTCGCTTTATCAACCAGTTCAATAGTTCCTATTAATTTAACAATCAGGTAACAACCGGTAAAGGGTTTAATCGAATTGTAAGCTCAAATTATCGTGCTTCTCTCTTCCCAGGTGTTTGTATGTGAGCGCAGTCACCTCCCTTCCCCTGGGGGTTCTCTTTAGGAAACCTTCCTTGATCAGAAAGGGTTCATATACTTCCTCAATTGTTCCGGGTTCCTCGCTAACGGCAGTGGCAATGGTGTTTAAACCTACCGGGCCTCCCTGGTATTTATCAACCATGGTGAGCAAAATACGGTTGTCCATCTCGTCCAGGCCCCTTTTGTCAATATTTAGTGCTTCCAGTGCAAATTCAGCTATTTGCAAATGAATCCGGTTCAGCTTCTTAACCTGCGCAAAATCGCGGACACGCCTTAACAATGAATTGGCAATTCGCGGGGTTCCGCGCGACCGCATGGCAATCTCATGTGCGGCATCAGCATCAATTTCAATACCCAGCAACCCCGCGGACCGATATACTATTTTTTCCAGTACTTCTGAATCGTAGTACTCAAGATGCATGTTAATACCAAAACGGGCACGTAACGGGCTCGAAAGCAAACCCGCCCTTGTAGTTGCGCCAATAAGCGTAAAAGGATTCAGATTAAGCTGAATGGATCGCGCACCCGGCCCTTTATCAATAATCAAATCAATTTTAAAATCCTCCATTGCGGAATAAAGAAATTCTTCAACAGCCACATTAAGCCGGTGTATTTCATCAATAAACAACACATCATGACTTTCCAGATTGGTTAGAATACCGGCGAGATCACCCGCTTTTTCCAAAACCGGACCGGAGGTAACCCGGATATTGCTGTTGAGTTCATTAGAAATTATGTTGGCCAGGGTAGTCTTTCCCAATCCAGGAGGACCTGAAAGTATCACATGATCAAGCGACTCATTTCTGATCCTGGCAGCTTCAACAAAAACCTTCAGATTCTCAACCAGTTTCTCCTGTCCGCTAAAATCACTAAAACTCTTGGGCCGGATACTCTTATCCAGTTCCCGCTCTTCATCATTAACGAGACCTTCTCTGTACAAAAAATCGTTTTCCATGAGGTCCTCTATTGTATTAATTTGATATCCTCTTCTGCAAATTCGACCTTCTCGCCGTTAATTCGGTATTCGCGGTTATCCTTGTAGGTAACGGTAAGTAAAAGCAATCCGTTCTCATCAAATTTCTTCCAATTCTTTTCCGAAATACCCATGCTATAATAATTAATTTCTTTAACCACTCCGTTACTGTAATAAAAAGTGTGCTCCCCATCAGGATTTCCCTGCACAAAATTACCTTCATATTTTAACTTTCCGTTGCTATAAAAAGCCTGCCATTTACCATCCTTGAGATCACCCACATATTTACCCTTTTCCGTATAATCACCAACCTGATAGAACCATTCACCTTCCTTCTGTCCGTCGAAATAGGTGCCTTTTACAAGCACCTGTCCTACCGTATCATATTCAACATATTGGCCTTCTTCTTTACCTTCAAAATACGCTTCTTCCCTTTTTATTCCGCCTGTAGCGTAAAACCATTGCCATAATCCGTTGGGTTTGCCATTTTTAAAAACGCCCTCCTGTTCCATTTTTCCATTTTCAAAATAATACAGCCACTTGCCCTGCTCCAGGTTATTTGAATAGTTACCGCTCGATTTTACCTTTCCGTTTGCATATAGATATTTCCAGTTACCCTCTTTTTTTCCCTCATTGGTAAGAATACCCGCACCCATCTGAACTCCCTCATCAGAATATATAACAGCACCGGTTACTTTGCCGCTCTGATCATAATTGCGGTGAATTCCTACCGGTACATTTTTTCTGAAGGAACCTGAGAAAATAAGATTTCCGCTATTATCATATTCATTTCTTATTTCAATATCCAAAGCAACTGTGTCTTTTTCTTCCACAATCAGTCCCTTGTTATACTGCATAAAAACTTTGAGATTACCGTTTTCTTCATATTCTTTGTATACACCGGACAACAGGTCATCTTTGAAGTACATTTCATTTTTTAACCGGCCGTTATCGTAGTAGGTTTTCCATGTTCCCTGCCTGAGACCCTGCTCGTCCTTCCGGTTAATCTTTTCTCTATCAGTTAATATTCCATTTCTATAGGTAAGCAGGGTAATCAGGGTACCCTTTTCATCAAATTCGCGGGTAAGTCCATTTCTCTTATTATTCAAATAAGCAACTTCCTCTTTCAAGGCGCCGCTTAAATAATAATAAGATGACAATCCTTCCTTTTTATCATTTACATATAACTCCCTTGAAATTATTCTGCCCCTGACCATTGGATCAGCACCAGCAGATTGATAATAGTCGTAGGTATACCCATTTCTCTTTCCCATTGAATAACTAACCTTCTGAAGGGTATCTCCTGCCTCGTTATAAAAAACCCAAACACTATCGAGTAAATGATTATTTCGCACTCCTTCAGAACGTATAACACCACTTGGATAATATGTTTTCCACAGCCCTTCAGGTTTACCGTTTTTCATAAAGCCCTCGCTCGATATCTTTCCGTTGGGAAGGTAGATTTTATTATATCCATTATCCATCAGTTTTTCCTGGCCTGCTAATTGTAAAAACAGTGACAAGCAGCCCAAAAGAAAAATCCCTCTGTATAAAAACCATTTCATAATCCCAGTTTTTCTGAAATTTCAAGCATTCTGGTAATGGAAGATCTGGCTTTCAAAAGTAATTCTTCTTTTACAACAATTTCAGGCATTTCAAATAAAAGGGCATTATAAAGCTTTTTAACAGTATTCAATTTCATATAAGAACAATCGCTGCACCTACAAGAGATATCAGAAGGCGGAGCTGGTAAATACGTCTTGTGGGGATTCGCCTTCTTCATCTGATGAATGATTCCTGATTCAGTTACCACAATAAACGTATCTGCTTTATCCTTTTGAGTAAATTTCAGCAAAGCTGATGTGGAGCCTATAAAATCAGCAACTACAAGTATGGGTTTGTTGCATTCGGGGTGTGCAATTATTTTTGCCTCAGTGTACTGAGCTTTTAATTCCAGAATTCTTTCAAGCGAGAATTGTTCATGAACATGACAGGCACCGTTCCAAATGATCATTTCTCTTCCTGTAAGGCTTTGAATATAATTGCCGAGGTTTTTGTCGGGAGCAAATACGATCTTCTCATTTGAAGGAATACTTTCAATTATTTGCACCGCATTGGAAGAAGTACATATGATATCCGTCATTGCCTTGATCTCGGCAGTAGTATTGATATAGCTAACTACTTTGTGATTGGGATACTTTTTCAGAAACACACTGAAATCTTCAGCTTTACATGAATCAGCCAAAGAACATCCTGCATGTAAATCGGGTAAAAGTACTTTCTTATCAGGAGATAAAATTTTAGCCGTTTCAGCCATGAAATGAACTCCGCAAAATACAATCATGTCAGCCTTTGTTTTTGCGGCTTGCTGTGAGAGGTATAAACTATCACCAACATAATCAGCTATATCCTGAATTTCAGCTTCCTGGTAGTAGTGAGCCAGGATAACGGCATTCTTTTTCTTTCGAAGCAGGTTGATTTCATTTTTTATATTGATTTTGGGATTAATGTCTTTATCGACATATCCCTTTATCAACAAATCATTATTATATATTTTATTTTTCATAAAAATTGAAATTTCATAATGATGATAATAGGCTGTTAATAGTGTTGAAAAAAATGAAGGCGTTTTATTGATTTTTTCTTTTTCATTGGTTTATCAACAACTAGTAACAACTTGTTCTAACAATTTCATGCTGAAAATGTGCAATTTCTGTAATTATTAACTGCCGGTTAATAACTGCAGCTGTACAAAAATAAACAGAATTTCAGACACCTCATCATGTTGGGTAAATGTTCAAAATCTACTAAAAAACAATCGAAATTTCCGGTTATCTGATTTTCTATACCTGTTTACCGACAAAAAACCTGCCAGGCAAGTTTTTTCTACAACATATGAAACACTTTTTAACAGCAATTCAACAGAGATTTCGGATATTAAAATCTTTTTATAAACGATATGACCCACCTCGCGTGTAAAATAATTATATTTGCCCATAAACAAACACTTATTTATGAATTTAGCATTGGCAAGCGATCATGCAGGGTATGAAATGAAGGTAAAACTGAAGGCTTATCTGAAAGAAAAAGGACATAACGTGGTTGATTTGGGAGCTTTTTCATCGGAGTCTGCCGACTATCCTGATTTTGGACATGCAATAGCGCTGCATATCTCGGAAAACAAGTCGGATTTTGGTATATCCTTATGCGGTAGTGGAAACGGCATCAACATGACTGCCAACAAGCATCAGGAAATACGTTCAGCGTTGTGCTGGAATGCTGAAATTTCCAGGCTGGCACGGGCGCATAATAATGCCAATATTTGTGCCATTCCCGCGCGGTTTGTGTCTTTTGACGAAGCCGTTGAAATTGTGGAAAATTTCTTAAGTACTTCTTTTGATGGTGGCAGGCATAAAACCCGGATTGATAAGATTCCCTTATAACAGGCATTCATGCTCTCCAATACGAGTAAATACGCAATCAGGGCAATGATATACCTGGCCCTTCATACCCCTTCGGTAAAAAAGATAGGCATCAAACAAATTTCGGGTGAACTGGACCTTCCGGCACCATTTCTGGCCAAAATTCTTCAGGTACTTGCAAAGAATAAATTGCTCAATTCATCCAAGGGGCCGAACGGAGGATTCTCACTGGCCAAAGATGCCCATAAAATCACGTTGTATGAAATAATCCGGGTCATTGACGGAAATGATATTTTTGATCAGTGTCTGATTTCCATGCGAACCTGTTACCAGGAGGGAACCCCCTGCCCCATGCATGGCCGGTATGAGCCTGTCCGAAACGAAATCAAAAAGATGTTTCAGGAACAGAATTTAGGAGGCCTGGCAAATGACATCAGGTCACAGGAAAAGATTTTCGCTTTATAAAGTAAACAGCTGTTAATCCGGCAATTGTACCTGTAAGGTCAAAAGCCAGGTCCATCAGGTTGCCTGAACGGTTGAGTGAAACAATTGTATATTGAAGTAATTCCGTCAGTATTCCGAAAGACAAACAAGCCAGCACCGAAGCAATAAGGAGGAAGCGACCTTTGTTTTGGTATTTAACATAATTTACGGAATCGAGGTACAAGATGAAACTTAAGGTAAAGAACATGATGAAATGAACAACCAGGTCGGTTCTGTTGAATTCAATGTGTATTTTCCCCAATTCACTTCCGGGCAAGAGACACAGCACCAGTATGGCAAGTGAAACAGAAATGGTTTTCCAGTAGTGAAATAAGAAAGCTTTAAACCGGATCATAGCTGAAATTTTAAGATGGTGTTGCAAAAATCCGCTCACCCAGACCTTTTGCCAGATTAATTTTAAGATTATTTAGCACAACAAACTTTACCTGAAGTGTTTGAATTCTTTCCTCATTGTTTTGTTGCTGTGCATGACGCAGCGCCTCTTCAGTTTCTTTGATCAACCGGATTACCTTTTCATTTTTGAATGCCAGAAGTGCTTCCGGCACAATTTCTTTCAGGCGCATTTCTTCAGTAGCCATGAAATTCTCGTAGCGCCGCCAAATCTTGCTTAAATCATAAGCCGAGGTAATCAGGTCAATAATGGTTGTTGAAAAGGCCGTGTTGCTGTGGTTGATGAAATATTGTTCGGTAATTTTCTCATGTTGTTGATGCAGGGCAAAAATTTCAGCATAAATCTGGTTAAAAACAGGGTGGTGAAATTCGAGTTCGTCATTCCCTATTTCTTCAATCAGGTAATCAGCTACCGATGTCTCAGCTTCTGAACCGGGCTGTACTTTTATCTGCTGCCCGGAATACAAAACCAGCAACCGGATGATCTCCTTTTCTGCGGAATAGGTCTGAGGAATTGTTTCATACTTTAAGGAAGCGGCAGAATCAATATCGGAGGGCAGTTCTTTTACTTCAGCCTTTTTGGTTTGCTGTTCAAATCTGTTTTTCCTGAAACGTGCAGCTTCAGTATATAAAAGCTTTTCATCTACATCGAGCAGGCGGCTGCATTCACGAATATAAACAGAACGAACAATATTTTCGGGGATAACGGAAATGGTTCGTACAATTTCAGTAATCAGTGTAGCCTTTTTTAGCGGGTCGTTTTCGGCTTCCTTTTTAAGAAGATTTGTTTTAAAGGAAATGAAGTCGGTTTCATTGGCCTGGATAAAGGCGGTAAAATCATTTGCGCTGTGTTTGCGGCTGTATGAATCCGGATCTTCTCCGTTGGGTAAGAGAACCACCCTGACGTTCAGTCCTTCCTCAAGCAGCAGGTCAATTCCCCTGAGCGACGCTTTGATTCCGGCCTCATCGCCGTCGTAAAGAACGGTGATATTGTGTGTAAATCTTTTAACGAGTCTTATCTGGTTTTGGGTCAGAGAAGTTCCGGAAGAGGCCACCACATTTTCAATTCCTGCCTGGTGCATGGAAATCACATCAGTATAACCTTCAACAAGGTAGCAGGCATCACTTTTAAGAATTGCCTGTCGCGCAAAGTACAATCCGTAGAGGATATCGCTTTTATGATAAATATCCGATTCCGGGGAGTTGATGTATTTGGCTATTTTCTCATCAGCTTTCATGATACGGCCGCCAAAACCCAGTATTTGTCCGGTCAGTCCGTGAATCGGAAACATGACCCTTCCATGAAACCTGTCAAATGAGTTGTTATCGCGCTGAATGGTCAGTCCGGTTTTTACCAGGTAATCCAGCTTGAAGGCCCCATCAAGTGCAGTTTTTGTAAAAGCATGTTTGTCTTCGCGTGAATAGCCCAGTTGAAATTTTTTGATGGTGTCTTCACGGAGCCCTCTCTCAATAAAATAACTCAATCCAATTGCCTTACCTTCGGCACTATGCAATGTATTCACATAATACTGACAGGCAAACTGATTCACAGCCAGAAGGCTTTCGCGTTCATTTTTGAGCTGCTTTTCTTCAATAGAGTCTTCCTTTTCAACTAGCTCAATGTTGTATTTCTGTGCCAGGTAGCGCAGTGCCTCGGGATAGGTGAGCTTCTCGTTTTCCATGAGAAAAGCAACCACATTTCCTCCCTTTCCTGTGCTGAAACATTTGAAAATGCCTTTTGAAGGACTAACAAAGAATGAAGGTGTTTTTTCGTTTTTAAAAGGACTTAAGCCACGAAAGTTTTGTCCGGCCTTCTTCAGGTTGACAAATTCGCCAACAACTTCAACAATATCTGCTGCAGCGTAAATGCGGTCGATGGTGGCTTTATCAATCATAATCAGGATATTGTCAAAAGCGGTTTCAATATTCAAAGATGCACAAATTATGGGTGAAAAGGCATACCCTCATGTGCCAATTCGGTGTTAAAATCGCAGGAGACCTGTTCCGAAAGAAGATTAAAAATGAACCAGGGAAAAAACCTCGTAGGGGGGGCAAAGACGATTTCTGCCTTTCAGAAAATCAAGTTCAATAATGAAGCTTACAAATATTTTCTTAACACCGGACAGTTTAACCAGGTCAATAGCCGCCAAAGAAGTGCCTCCGGTAGCAAGCAGGTCGTCATGCAGCAAAACAACATCCTGATCATTCAACGCATCGCGGTGAATTTCCAGTGTGTCGGTGCCGTATTCCAGGTCGTATGTTTTGGTATAAGTATCTGCTGGCAGTTTTCCGGGTTTTCTCACGGGTACAAAACCAATTCCAAGTTTGTAGGCAAGGGCACCACCGATGATGAAGCCTCTTGATTCAATGGCTACTACTTTGGTAATTCCCATGTTGGCGTAATGAGCCGCCATCTGATCAACGATCATGCTGAAAAGCTCAGGCTTTTTCAGAACGGTAGTAATATCCTTAAACTGAACACCCTTGACAGGAAAATCTGGAATATTCCGGATGGAATCTTTGATAGAATGATTTAGTAAATCGGACATCTGGCAGCTTTTTGAAGGTACAAAAATAAGAGAATTTGGCAGAATAATGACATTGAAGTGTTTATGCAACAATTTCTGGAAAAGATTTGACAGGAACAATATACTTGAAAAATTAAAATATTATGCTTAAATTTATACAAGGTTGATAAGATCCATAAGATTATGCATCTAGATCTGTTAAAATACGCTTCTGATCGTATTCAACAGGAAAGTGAACGTGGCATGGAAGCAGGCCCGGTAATCACGCTGTCGAGAGAATATGGTTGTCCTGCTAAGTTAGTTGCAGGCCGGCTTGCTGAAGAACTTACCCGAAAGATGTTTGTTAAAGGAAAGGAAGTAAAATGGAAATTTGTTACCAAGGAAATCATGGCGGAGTCAGCCAAAGCGCTTGAGGTAGAACCTGATAAGATTAAATACGTTTTTGAATATGAACAAAAGAGTATGTTAGAGGCGATCATATCTGCCCAGTTCAATAAGTATTATAAAAGCGAAAGAAAGATCATGAATACGGTTGCGAAAGTGATCCGCAACATGGCATATGAAGGAAATGTAATCGTAGTTGGCCGCGGCGGGGTGGCCATTACACACGATCTGCCCAAATCACTGCATGTTAATCTGGAAGCGCCAATGGAATGGAGGATCGTGCGCATATCAGAGACGTATAAAATTTCACCCGAGGAGGCCAAAAAAACAGCTCTTGATATTGACAGGAAGCGGCGGGAGTTCCGTGAGTATTTCCAGGGTAAGGGAACAGACTATACACGGTTTGATTTAACCATCAACAGCATGTCATTTACCATTGAAGAAATTGTTCACATGATTCTTAGGGCTGCCGAAATCAAAAAACTGATTTAGCGTTTGTTTTCTATATTTCACTTTCCTCAATGGCCCTGTTGAGAAATTGGTTGAAAGGGTATATTTCTTTAAAAACTTTCTGGATTTCTTTAATCAGCACTTCGTCCTGGTAAAGCCGGTCGGGTTCATTTTTAATCACGGTGTAGTGTTTGAATTTCAGATATTCCAGGTCTACATAATCCTTTGGGAACCCCTTGGGTGCAGTTTTGAGTTTCTCACCCCACAATTCCCTTCCAAAATGTTTAATAAAAGACGGTTTCTCAACGATGGATTTGAATTCATCCATGTTTTCATAGATTTCATTGCGCAGGGCTTTTAATACAGCACCGGAGGGCATATAAATGCCTCCTGACAGAAAGCATGCTCCTGGTTCAAAATGGATGTAATACCCGGCAAAGATGCTTTTTTTACCCCCCCGGGCAATATAGGCTCCCATGTTAGTTTTATAGGGAGATTTATCGTTTGAAAAGCGAACATCACGGTTAATCCTGAAAATGGAGGATTTGGCAGTAGTTTGTGCAGATTTTTTATCAAACAAGCTGACTTCTCCAATGGCCAGGTTAACCAGGTTCTCAAATTCTTTTCTGGCTGTCAGGTAAGTTGAACGATTTTGATCGAACCATTCTTTATAATTGTTGTATTTCAATTCATTCAGAAATGAAAAGGACGCTTTACTGATCATGTGAGTATTATATTATGGCTGTAAATGCATGGATGAACGATGATTTTTGTAAATTTAGAACAATATTTTTCTCAAGCGTGAATAAAATTGTATTGATTGTTGCCGGGGGAAGCGGAACACGAATGAATTCGGGAGTTCCCAAGCAGTTTATGTTGCTTCAAAATTGCCCGGTATTGATGCATACCCTGAGCATATTTCACCGGTACAACCGCAATATGGAGCTCATTTTGGCCCTTCCTGAAAGTCAGGCTGAGATATGGAATGAGTTGTGTAAAACACATGATTTCAGGCTCCGCCACCAGGTTGTATCAGGAGGTGAAACGCGGTTTCATACAGTTAAAAAAAATATAGCCGGTTTACCCAATGGGAGTTTGGTTGCCATTCATGACGGAGTCAGGCCCTTGGTCAGTTTGGATACAATTGACAGGTGCTTTCGGGCAGCTGCTGAATTTGGCAATGCCGTTCCGTGCATTGGAATCCCGGAAACCTTAAGGCGAGTGAGTGGGAAGAGAAGCAGGCAGGTAAACCGGACAAAATACCGGCTGATACAAACACCGCAGGTATTTTTAGCCGAGCTGTTAAAAAAGGCATATGATCAGGATTACCGTCCTGACTTTACCGATGATGCCGGGGTTGTGGAAAACCTGGGACATACCATCCACCTTGTTGAAGGCAATGCGGAGAATATTAAGATCACTTACGCGCAGGACTTGATTGTTGCCGGAACACTGTTAAAGGATTACTGATGAAGCATCCCGGCGTGAGGGCATGCAACAATTCAGGGCTGATACTCGGTAATTGAGCCGCCTGAATTCACGATGCGGTTTATTTTCGCAGGTTTTCCCTTATAGGAAATAAATCCTTTTGACCCGACTTCAGCATCCAATTCATTTTCTACGTTAATTTTTGCTTTGCCACCGGCAGTTGCCTTAATTCTGGCAACTTCGCTTTCCAGGTCGAACGCGGAAAGCGAGGCCGTGGTTGAAACAAGCATATCCAGGCGGGTTGCATAACCCTCGGCGCTCAATATGGACCCTTCTACAATTCTGCCGGAAAGATGCTCCACATCAGCATCCAGGTATAGTATACCCCCGCTTTTTAATTCAACATACAGTGAATCCGACTTAAACAATGAGGCGGTACTTACATCGGCACCGTTGTTCACTTCTATATCAGTGAGTTTAACAAAATGAAGTGTTACCATTACCTTCTTTTTGGTGAAGGGCTCTCCGTAAATACTGATGTTTAAAGTATTGCCGGAAATGTCCGTTTTTACTGCGGAAGCATTGATGCCCTGCGCCTGAATGGTTGCAGATTCTTTATCTGATTTCACCAGTCGCACAATGATTCTGTCACCCACCACCAGTTTGGAAAACGAGGTGAGTTCCCGGTTAACGGGCTCCTGAGTATAAGAAGCGGCGGTAAGCAACAGACTTACCAGTATGAGTATCGTTTTTTTAAACATGGTAAAAAGAATTAGTAAGTAACAAACGTTCCAACACGAAATACTATTGTGCGAAAACAGCAGGTTAAGGCATTAAAATGAAATTATTAATTTCCAGGGAATTCTGGTTCAGCGGCCCACTTCAACCAGGTTGAACGGCATTTGGAGCAGCGACTGGAAAACTTCACCGGCCTCAAGCATGCTTTCGTCGTCAGAATCAAAAAACCAGTTCACGGTAATTATTTTTTTTCCGTGAAATCTGTTTTGCAATCCTTTGAGAATATGAAACAACCACTTGGACGAACTGGAGTTCATGTAGCTGAGAACAAAATCAATAGATAAATGAGTTTTAACTTCCTCAATATGCTCTTCTAAAATTGTGATCAGCTCTTCATAAAAAGGAGCCGGGTCTTCAAGCCTCGATTGACCGGAAATAACAATCCGGTGATCTTTTCCGATTACACGAACACTGGGTGTAAATAGGGTCTCCTTTATAGCTGTAATCATGCTGCACAATATTTAATTCTAAAATAATTCAATTTGATACAGGAAGTACCTTTGTTGGGAATTAGTTATCAACTGTATATAAAAAGTCAGGTGAAAAATTTATCAACCAGCGTTTTCAGCAAGTCATTGATAAGAGCCCGATGCTTCAATAGCGGAAAAAAGAGATATACAGCATGGTTATCATGGCTTTGCTGTATTCAAATTGAATTCAGAAAGAATATTCAATGGCCAGTGCTTTTTCAAGCGATTCCCGGTTAATTTCATCTTTAATGATATAACTGCGGGCACCGGCTTCAATCATCTGAACTACGTATTTCATTTCGGAATGGAAGGAAACAGCAACCACTATGAGATTTCTGTAGAGAATGGTAGCCTGCCGGGTAGCTTCAATACCATTCATATTGGGCATATTGATATCCATGAAAACAAAATCACAAACCTTGCTTTTTAGCTGAGATAGGCAATCCTGTCCGTCAATGGCCGTGGTAATCGATTCCAGCCGGTCTTCAAAATAATCCATTAACATGAATTTAAGCGCATTCACAAAATGAGGATTATCGTCAACAATCAAAACTTTCAACTTCTTCATCCTATCCGCCTTATTTAGTTATCCGATACACGTTTTAACTAATTAAAGTATTAACGTATATATTTTTATCGAAATTTATAAATAAAAGCTCAAAATCTGTTCATGCATTTGCGATTAATTAAAAGCTTAACGCAAAACCTGTATAAAAATCCAGCGGGAAGTCAGTAAAACTAACTCCCCGCTTTCCTACCTAAATCCAACCAAACCCTATCTTAAATATCTTTGTTCAGAATGATGTTTCCATATAATTGTATATATGCCAAAGGTAAATGGAGCAGCCTTAATATAACTGGTAAAATTTACTTATATTTTCCATATTTCTACGCATAGATATATGCGTATAAACCGACGTTATATGGAAATCAAATGGTGTTTCAAGGCATAAATGATCAGTCGGATTGAATTCTTTGAGCCGGTTTTTTCAAGCAGATGGGTGCGGTGTCTTTCAACTGTTCGCTGGCTGATCTTCAGTTTGTCAGCTATTTCTTTATTGGACAAACCCTGAGAAATCAGTACCAAAATTTCTTTTTCACGGCGCGACAATTTGATGGAGCCAATATCTGAGCTTTTGCGAATGATGTTAAGCAGAACTTCCTGTGAAAAGTAAGTTTCACCAGTCAGAACTTTGTTAATGGCGAGAAAAAACTCTTCATTATCGGCGTCTTTCAAAAGAAATCCCTTGATTCCCTGGTCGAGCAGGGTATTGTAATATTCCGTGTCGTCATACATGGAAAGAACGATTATTTTCAGGTCGGGATATTTGGATATGGCATTCTGTGTAGCTTCAATTCCGTTCATTCTGGGCATGTTTATATCCATGATTACCAGTGCGGGCTTTTTGTCTTCGAGCAAACTGAGCAATTCAAAACCGTCAGAAGCTTCCCCGATAACTGTATACAGATTTGATGCTTCAAGAATAAATTTCAGACCACTTCTGAAAAGACGATGGTCTTCTGCTATGATGATGCCGGGTTTAACCATGGTAATCGGTTTATAGTAAATCAGTCAAAGTGCGTATCTACAGGAACCTGCATTTCAAAAGACATGCCATGCGGGGCATTGTTGAAAAATTTGCTCGTGGCATTAATGGATCGGCATCTGCTAAATATATTAGACATGCCCATGCCCATTGATTCATAGTTGTTGTGCCAGTTTTTGCCAAATCCCGTACCGTTGTCGGCATACTGCAGATGCATCGATTTGAGTATCAGGAAAAGCTTGATGTTGATCTTTGTAGCCTGAGCATGTTTAACGGTATTGTTAATTAATTCTTTGATGATGCGATAAACCGTTAATTCCATTGAGCTGGGATAGCGTTCGTCTTTGAGGTTGCTCTCAAGTGTTATTTCTATATAGGGTTTCAGCTGATTGATGAACCATTCAAGGGCTGCAATCAGTCCGTAATTGGCAAGCACATGAGGGCTCAGGTCATTAGAGATTTCTTTTGTATTTTGTATCACCTCTTTGAGGATGATTTTCAGCTGGGAAATGATGAATTCATGTTTTGAGGCGTCAACATTTGAAGAGAGCGAATTCACGTACATTTTGATGCTGGACAGCAGCGGGCCCAGATCATCGTGCAGGTTGCGCGCGAACTTTTCTCTTTCTTTTTCTTCTGTTGATATGATGGTATCCAGGATCCGGCTTTCGAGTTGTTTCCTTTCGGTAATATTACGTATTACTGATATTAGAGCAAGTTCTCCTTCAAATTCAATAGGTTTGCTATTGATTTCTGCGGGAAAAACATTCCCGTCGCTATTTTTTATCTCGCATTCTAACGCTGGATGGTATTCATTTCCAAAAATTTTCACCAATTTTTCCACCAATTGTGGAAGATAGGGATCGGAGATAATTTCAGTGAGGTTCATTTTCCGGGTATCAACGAGAGAATATCCGGTGGTTTTCAGAAAGACCTCATTTACTTCAAGAAACTGGTAATTTTTACTGATGATAACAATGGCATCGCTGCTGTTGTTGAATATATTCCTGAATTTTGTTTCGCTTATTTTCAATGCCTTCTCTACTCGCCTGCGCTCGGTAACATCCCGTCCGGTTATGATGATTCCCTGAATGGCCGCGTGATCAAGCATGTTGTTGGCTATTGCCTCAAGTGAAATCCAGTTTTTGTTTTTGTGCTTTACCCTGAATTCTGTGGGCATGTAATCGTTTTCCTTCCGCATTACTTCCCCAAGGTCTTTTGAAACCATTTTCATGTCTTCAGGGTGAACATAATCCAGTCCTTTTTTTCCGATCATGTAACCCGGAGGGTATCCAAGCACCTTGGAGCAAGATGGTGATTCATAGGTAATCACTGCATTTTCATCCATGATCCAGATGATGTCTGTCAGGAATTGGATGATGGATCTGAACCTTTCTTCACTTTGGATTATGATTTCCTGCGACCGCTTTCTTTCGGAAATATCGCGCAGTACACTCACAATTCTCATAACACCGCCAATTTCTGTATTTTTTAATGATACTTCAGCCCAAAACAATTCGCCATTCTTCTTTCGGGCCTGCCATTCAAATTCAATCTGGCCTTCCAGTATGGCTTTCTGCATTTGCAGCATGATATGCAACCGATTGAATCCCTGTTTGGTATTGCTGAAATCATCAATCTTTGCATTCAGTGCCTCTTCGTAGGAAATATCAAAAAGCCTTAATGCAGCCTGGTTTACATCAATAATCTGGTTATTGTGGTAATCATAAATGATAATAGCTTCATTGGCGGCATTGAAAATTTCACGGTAATTCCTTTCGCTTTCAATCAGGATTTTTTCAGATTCTTTCCGCTTTAACGCATTTACAAAAATTTCTCCAACCTGATGGAACAATGAAATTTCATCCTTATCCCAGTCATGGGAAGGTTTTTCAATACTGAAACCGGTAAAACCCACAATATTACGCTGGAATATGATGGGCACAAAGGTAATCACTCCTACGCCGCCGAGGTGCTTACTGTGCTTAAGGGAATAGTCTTCTGCAGATGTTCTGTAATCAACAACAAATACATCCTGCTTGTGAATTTTTCCAAGCCACCACATGATATCCGACAACGGGGCCTTTTTAAAATACTCTTCATGAAAAAAGACATGTTCATTTTTCCAGAAATGAGAAAGGCAGTAGGCATTTTCGGAATACATAATTTCCCCAAGGAATGCGGCATCGGCACCAAAAAATTTACAGATATCCTTGAGGGAATCGGAGATACATTTATCAACAGATTCGGGCGATAAATTGAAGAACTTGGTAGAAATTCCTGTGACTAGCCTTTCCAGACGGCTTTTATAACGGAGTGATTCTTCTTTTTTCTTGAGTTCGATTGTACGTATGGAGACCAGTTCCTCGAGCTGAATTTTATAGGTTCTTAATTCTTCATTGGTAATTTTCAGTTCTTCATTGGCCATTGTAAGCTTTTCATTCAGGCCCTTTATTTCATCGGTACTGCTGATTTCCTGTCTTGTGGTGTTAATCTGAACCGGCTTATGTGGGTTTTTTTTCATGAAAGACCCCTGCAAAGGGAGCGTGTTTAAAATATACCTGTACAAAAATAGCAGGATAAAGTTACGGTTTATTTAATGCTGATTGAAATTGAAAGTTTTAACAAATCCGCAATTAATTTACAACTTTGCATGGAACATTGCTTTCATGTATCATGGCCGGCCTTTATATTCATATTCCTTTTTGCAAGCGCATTTGCAGTTACTGTGATTTTTACAAATCAACGGTTCTATCGTTTATTCCTGATTATCTGGCAGCAGTTGAAAAAGAACTTGAAATCAGGCAGGAATATCTTTTAAATGAGCCAGTAGAAACCATCTATATCGGAGGCGGCACACCCTCTTTATTAACTGCCGGTCAACTGGCCGGAATATTTAATTCAATCAACCGCTATTACAACCCGTCAGCCGATTGTGAAATCACTCTGGAAGCCAATCCGGATGATCTTTCTAAGGATTACCTCGGACAGATCAGAAAAAACACCCCGGTAAACCGGCTAAGCATCGGAATTCAATCGTTTCATGATGATGATCTGAAATTACTAAACAGAAGGCACAATGCTTCCCAGGCTATTTCGTGTATCCGCGATTCCCAATCGCTGGGCTTTCATAACCTGAGTATTGACCTCATCTATGGTATTCCGGGGATGAACACAGATCAGTGGACACGGAATCTGGAACAGGCCTTTGAGCTGGAAATTAAGCACCTCTCAGCATACCACCTGACCATTGAAAAGGGAACCGTATTTCACAAAAAATTTGTAAAAGGTGATCTGAAGCCGGTTCACGAGGAAGAAAGCCTTTGTCAGTTTGCCGTGTTAAGAAAAATGGCAACAGATCATAACTTTATTCATTATGAAATATCCAACCTGGCCAGGGAAGGTTTTTTTTCAAGGCACAATTCCAATTACTGGAATGAGAAGAAATACCTGGGTGCCGGTCCGGCAGCGCACTCCTATAACCTGACATCGCGGCAATGGAATTTCCACGATCTGAAACGTTACACCCAAGCAATTAACAGGGGAGAAGCCTTCTTTGAATCAGAAAGCCTGGATGACACTTCCCGTTTTAACGAGCGGCTGCTGGTGAAGTTGAGAACCATGCAAGGCCTGGATACTGAAAGTATGCTGCGTGATTTTGGAGCAGAAAGATATCAGCATCTGATGAAGTCGGTTCAACCTCACATTTCAGGCGGCTCCATAGTTAGTGAAGGCAAGTATTACCGGATGACGGAAAAGGGATGGATGATTTCCGACGGGATCATAGCTGACCTGATGCAGGGGTGATGCCACAGGTGCAGTTTGAAAACAGCTTGAAATAAAAAAACTCCGTGTAGTTTTACACGGAGTTCTTTTTTATAAGGTTCCGGATAATTTTATTTCAAGGTAAAAGTTGCAGATCCGATTTCATAGTTTCCTGCATAAAGCACAACCGTATAGGTTCCGGCTATCAGATCAGCGTTTTTGTCCCAAAAGATACACATGTCAATATCCTTGTTATCATATTCCAGCTGCCGTTTGGCTGAAAAAATCACCTGTTCTCCGTTAAATTCAAAGGTTTCACCATTTCCTGACGGAAGTACAACCTCATCGGGTCTGATGATTCTGAGATAAACATCCTTTGTTCCGGCTTCAGCCACAGAGTTTTCCCTAACGGTAAAGCAAACCTTAACCTTAGCTACTTTGTTTATTTTCGTATTCTCCCTGTCGGATTTGTTCATGGGAATTACAGAAATGTTCTTTGCTGAAAGCACCTTTGCCAGCTGAACCTGTGTATTGAGCATATCTTTTTCCTTTGAAAGCTCAACGTTTTTGGTTTCAACAGTGGTTAACTGATCCTTTACCTGTATGTTTTCAGCGGTTAGCTCCCTGTTGCGGGTATTCAGCGAGTCGATCTGAACAATGTAACTGCGCATTACCTTACGCAAGGTTTCCAATTCACCCTGAAATTTTCTGATTTTTTCAGCATCAGAAGCATTCATTCGCAGCAGGTTTTTAATTTTATCCTGTTGTGTGCTCAGCAAGCCATTCACACTGTCATTGTTGGTTTTCAATGAGTCGTATTCCACAATCATGTCGCGAAGCTGTTTTTCAAGGTCGCTTTTAACATCTTCAAGAATTGCTTTTTCTTCACTGGTTTGTCCAAGCTGGGATGACTTGGTGAAATATTTGTATCCCAGAAATATTACCGCCAGTGACAGAATGATAACAAGTACCACCAGGGCAGATGAAGGTTTCTTTTCAGGTTGTTTCTGATAAGTATTGGTTGTTGGTTCCATATTAATGTAAGTGTTATATAGTATTAATTTTCAGCAAATATAAAACAACTGAATTGAAAAAATATTGTAAAGCAGCAATTTTTATTCACCGGAAAATCAAAGAGAAGAACTTGTCTAAAAAGGCATGTAGTTTTTTCTCAGGTATTCGGCGCCTTCAATAACAAGTGAATCGGCAGATTCATAATCAATGCCCGTAATTTCGGAAAACCCGTTTATCGTGTTCCCTTTTTGCACTTGTATGCGCCGTATGATCCCGGATTTCTTTGCAAACAGGTAAAACCGGGAATTGTTTACCAGCAGAGAGTTTGAAGGAACGAGTCTCATGGACTCTGCACCCATGTTTATTCTTGCAATAACCGACATTCCGCTCATGTAGCCTTTGCCGGGCATATTCACATAAGCAATTGCGCATTGATCAGCAGGATCAATTTCACGCGCAACAGATGAAACTTTCAGGTTGATGGGTGTTAGTGAATCAGATGCCAAAAAAACAGCAACGGGCTGGCTGGTCTTTAAACGGTTTGCATAGGCTTCTGCTACTTTCAGCCTGGCTGTGAGACTGCTGGTTTTGTGAAGTTCAATCAGCCGCTCTCCCTTATTTATAAACATCCCCCGGGTCATCAGTACGCGTGAAACAGTGCCTGATTCCGGAATCTGAACAGCAATCACAGGTGAAATACCTGACCTGCTCAGGCTGTCAACGTTGATTCCAAGCATTTCAAGCTGCAATTCCAGGGCCTTCATTTTCAGTTCAACAGAATGATAATCGCGTTTGGCCAGTTGCATTTTTTTTATTGACGTGGCATTCTCAACTGCAAGTTCGCCCTGGCGCGTGTATTCCTCTTGCATGAACTCCAGTTGATTTTTCATTTCAAGATATTCCTGCTGCAGGCTGATGAAGTCACTATTTTCAATACGGGCAACAGTGGTTCCCGTATTCAGATATTGGCCGGCATGGCAGTTAACTGATACAATGCGCCCGCTTGCCGGCGCAACCAGGTATGATCTGTCGCCGGGTGTGGCAATCAAATTGCCCCTGCATTCCAGAATTCTGTTATGTTCCTGAGTGGTAAATGTGCCAAATCGGATCCCGGCCTGGTCGGCTTCTTTATCAGAAAGCCTTAACCCGGTAGTAATACCTGTGGAATCTGTAACCGTATTTTCAGAGTTCAGCCTGTCATTTTTAGCTGTACATGCCAGCAGCATCAATAACAAACTTGCATTCAGAATGGATTTCTTAATAAGCATAATATTCGAGTAAAATTGCGGTTTGATTATATTTATTAAGTGTTTCGAGGTAGCTGAGCCTGGTTTGAAAAACCTCGGAAAGCCTGGTAGAGAATTCAAGATAATTGTATTCTTCGGTTTTCAGTTTCACAAGTGATTTGCTGAGAACGGTTGCTGCATGGGGTAGTCCGACTGATTCAAAAAATTGCAGTTCAATAAAATAGCCATCCAGTTCCAGTTGAAGATTTTCAATTTCTATTTGTCGTGTGAAAGCTGCATAGTTATTAAAAACGCCATTACCGGGAGATGTTGCTGCTGATTCTGTTTTTGGCTCCGTGGCAGGGCCTTTATCAACCTGATAGGTGTTCAGGGAGCTGTCAGCAGGCGACACGACAATATTTTCAGAAAGCAATTGCCTGAGTTGGTTGGCGGTAATATCCAGATCATTGGTTGAAATGGCGGCACGGGTTCTGATTTCGGCAACATTTCTGATAAAACCGGATTTCTGTTCATAATCGATTTCTCCGGTTTCGTAATGAAGACCGGCAATCCGTTCCAGGTCATACAGATATTGTTGATAAGCCTGAAGGGTTTTCCATTTTTGAACCTGGTAAAGCAGCAGAAACCAGGATGATTTTACCTGGCAGGTCAGTTTCTTTTTACCTGAATCAGAAAGAGCCTGCGGATTGTTTGTGTAAGCAAGTTTCAGTGCTTCATCGAGGGAGGTAATTTGTTTCTGACCCGATTGTCCCGATGCTGCAGCAAACGGCAAAAGCAAGGTTATGATCAACAATGCACGCATCTGGAATTCAAATTATATTAGGTAATTCTGAAAGGATTGTAGGTAACCCCGTAATCGTAAGTGTCTACCTTTTCTTTCTTTTTCAGGGTATTAACAATAAGATAGGTGAGTGGTGTAAAAAGGATTTCAATGGAGCACTTAAAAATGTAATTGGATAAAATAACAGCCCAAAGCACATTATTAGGTAAAATGCCATAGAATGCCACCATACAGAAAACCATGGTGTCAATTCCTTCTCCTATTATGGTAGACATGATGGTGCGCACCCACAGAAATTTTCCCTTGGTTTTTATCTTGAGCAGTGACAAGGTTACAGAATTGGAAAACTCGCCCATGAAATAGGCAATCAGGCTGGCCAATACAATTCGGGGTATAAAGCCGAGCAAATTCTCAAATGCCTGTTGATGCGGCCAGTCAGCTGCCGGAGGCAGGCTTTGCACAACATAAAGCACCAGCGCCATGAGTAACGCGCAGAAAAAGCCAAGCCAGATTACCCGGCGTGAGCGCCGGAAACCATATACTTCTGTGAGGATATCACCAAAGATGTAGCTCAAAGGAAACAGCAAGGTTCCTCCGTCAAATGTAAATTTCCAGAAGGTCAGAATTTTTGTTGAAGCTATATTGGAAATCAGCAATACGGCTATAAACAATGCCACAAGAATATCGAAAAAACGGTAAGAGGATTTATCGTTCATTTACTGATTTTGAGCATACAAAGATATCCGATTTTCAGGACAGCAGGTGCTGAAGAAAGAATTTATGAATTTCGGAACACATTGTGATGCAAGCGGTGTATTGGAATTGAAAAGCACCGCAATGCCAATTTTCGACTGTGGGTCAAAGGCAATCTCGGTCCGGAAGCCTTCAACGTATCCTCCGTGGTAAACCACATTGTGCCCGTTTACCTCGAATACCCTCCAGCCCATACCGTAATAGGTTTTCTGCAGGTCTTTCCAGTTGA